>CAXTMM010000077.1:0-2390 GCA_964245415.1 uncultured Acidobacteriaceae bacterium
GTACCACATCGTTGCCCTGGGCAACGGCCGCGAGGTCTCCTGCCGGGTCTGCCTTATCGCTGTCGGCGTGCACTGGCGCCGCCTCGACGTGCCCGGCATCGACCGGCTTACCGGCGCCGGCGTCTACTACGGCGCCGCCATGAGCGAAGCACCTTCCTGCAAGGATGAAGAGCTCTTGATCGTCGGCGGCGCCAACTCCGCGGGCCAGGCGGCCATGCACTTTGCCAAATTCGCCCGCAAGGTAACGATGCTGGTACGCGGCCCTTCGTTGGCTGCCACCATGTCAAAATACTTGATCGATCAGATCGCTGGCACATCAAATATTGAGGTACAGACCGGGTCCGAGGTCCTGGAAGCTTTTGGCGAGGAGCGGCTTGAGTCCTTGCTCATCGGCTCACCTGAGGGTCATCAGCGCCGGGACGCCTCGTCGCTGTTCATCTTTATCGGTGCGGCGCCGAAAACGGGATGGCTGCCCGAAACGATTCTGCGTGACAGCAAAGGCTTCGTTTTATCCGGACGAGACCTGCTCTCCGAAGGCGTTTTGCCGACAAGCTGGAAAGAGCAGCGCGATCCCTATCTGCTCGAAACCAGCATTCCCGGCATCTTTGTGGCCGGCGACGTGCGCTTCGGTTCGGTCAAGCGGGTGGCGGCCTCGGTAGGGGAAGGTTCGACAGCGGTTCAGTTCATGCACCAGTATCTGGCGCAGTTCTAGGCGATCTGGCGTTACCCCGAGCGCCCTTTCAGTGCAGCTTGGGCGCAGGTTGAAGGCAGTTCATCCGTAGATTCTTACGAGAAGAGAGTCGGTCAGACTACCGCATGGCAGAGTTCACCCCAACCCGTAGCGCACGCGCCGTCGATGCAGATGAGCTTCTGACTCTGTTCAAGAACGTGCCGCTTCTGGCTCAGCTAAAGCCTGAAGACCTGCGCTGTTTCGAGGGCGCCGAACTACTCACCATAGGCAAGGGAGACCGGATCATCGCGACCGGATCGAGCCCCTTCTTCTGGGTCTTGATTGAAGGCAGTGGCCGCGCCTACAAGGAGATGGAGGACGGCTCCCGGGTCTACCTGATGGACGTCCTTGCCGGCGAAACAGCAGGCGAGGTCCCCCTGTTGATGGGCTACAAGGCGTCCACCGCTGAGGTGGAGGCGCTTGAAGATAGCCGGGCCGTACGCGTCACCGAGGCAGGCTTCTGGCGCCTGATGGCCAGCTGCCCCCTGGTGCGGACAGGCGTGCTCGAGAACATGACCCGCCGCTTCCAGCTCTACCAGGCCGTCACCCTGCACCGCGAAAAACTCGTCTCGCTCGGCACCCTGGCCGCCGGGCTCATGCATGAGCTGAACAATCCCGGCGCCGCGGCGCGCCGGGCCGCCTCGCAGCTGCGCGAGAATATGACTCGCCTCCAGACCCTCACCCTGCGCTATACCCGCACCCACCCACTCTCCTCTGAGCAGCTGGCCTGTCTCGGGCAGCTGCAGGAGCGGGTCTTCTCGCTCAAGCTGCCGGCCCCCTTGAGCACCCTCGAGCAATCCGACCGCGAAGAAGAGCTCTCTACCTGGCTTGAAGGCCTTGGCATCGAGAACCCCTGGCGCCTCGCCCCCACCATGTGCAGGATCGGCTGGGAGAATTGCGACATCGCCTGCGCCCAGGAGTCCTTCCCTCCGCAAAAACTCTCCGACACCCTCAACTACCTCGAGGCGCTCATCTCAAGCGTGCAGCTGGTAGGTACGATCGAAGAAAGTATTGTCCGCGTGACCGACCTGGTCACGGCCGTTAAAAAGTACGCCTACGACGACAAGAGCCGCCAGCAGCAGATTGATGTCCGCGACAGCCTGATGAGCACACTTACTATCCTCGGCCACAAGTTTCGCCAGAAGCAGCTCACGATTGAGAAAAGCTTTCCAGCCGAGATCGCGACCGTCTCCTGCCGCGGCGCGGGCCTCGCCCAGGTATGGACCAACCTGCTCGACAACGCCATTGACGCCGCGCCCGAAGGCACCTCCATAGCAGTCCGCCTCTGGCAGGAGTCCGATTCGGTCTGCGTCGGCATTCGCGACCAGGGTCCCGGCATCCCTCAGGAGCACTGGGAGCAGATCTACCAGCCCTTCTTCACAACCAAGGACGTTGGCGTCGGCACCGGACTCGGCCTCGATATCGCCCACCGGATCGTGGTCAACCACTTCCACGGCGATCTTCGCTTCACCACTAAACCGGGCGAGACAGAGTTCATCGTCCGCCTCCCGATCGCCACCGACGGCTGCACAATCGGCACCCAGACACGAGAGAAAACCGCAGCCTCCTGAAGGTAGCTGGAAGCATCCATCAGCACTCCTCTTTCGCTAGACACAGTAGACAAAGTGTGCCCAAAGTGTAAAAACTGTCGGGGCACTTT
>CAXTMM010000077.1:2400-11956 GCA_964245415.1 uncultured Acidobacteriaceae bacterium
ACTTTCGAGCTTTTACACTTTTTACATTCAATGTCACAAGTGTCAAGCGATCTCGCCCTGGGAAAGGCTGCATGACAGGGCAGGACAATCCCCGTTTCACCCCGCGAACCGCGGCACCATAGCCGCCCCCAGCAGCCCTGAATCCGATCCCAGATGCGCCGCCAGCACATTGGTCCTGTCCGCCTCATAGCGATCCCGATCCCCAGGCTGGGTCAGCCGGTACACGTAACTCGCACGCTCGAGCTCGCGAAACATCACCGGCGCAAACAGCGCCCAGGCTGCAGCCGCGCCCCCGCCAATCACGTACAGCGGCACGTTGAGCACATTGACCAGCCCCGCCAGACTCAAGCCCAGCGCGCGTCCCACCGTGTCGTAGACCGATAGAGCGCCCGCGTCGCCCTGCTGGGCAAACTCGGCAACAAGGCGCGCCGTAACGGGCTGGTGATGGTCGATCAGCTCGCGTACGCGCGGTGAGCGGCCCTCCTCGGCGGCCTCGCGCGCCATGCGGGCGATCCCGGTGGCAGAGGCGAACAGCTCCAGGCACCCACGATTGCCGCAGTTGCAGCCCATCCCCTCAGGCCACACCGCAACGTGACCGAGCTCCCCGGCCATGCCTGTCAGGCCGTGCCAGATCTTGCCGTCGAGAATGATGCCGCCGCCCACGCCGGTGCCAAGCGTGATCATGCATAACGAATCAACATCATGCTCGCGTCCAAGGCCCGCGTGCGCCTCAGCGAGCGCCGCGGCATTGGCGTCGGACTCAATGATGACCGGGAGCTCGAGCAGTCGCTCGAGCTCGACCTTGAGCTCAAGCTCGTGAAAGCCGGGCAGGTTCGGCGGCTGCAGCAGACGTCCGGCGGGCAGCTCGATCGGCCCCGGACTGCCGACGCCGATCCCGTCCAGCTCACCTGGTCCGCCGCACTGCTCGATGACATGCCGGATCGCCGTGGCCATGTCGCTCAGCACGACCATCGGCCCCTCGCGCACGCGGGTAGGGACAGCGACTGAGGTCAGCCGCTTCCAGTCGCTGGTAAAGCCCGCGATGCGCAGGTTGGTACCGCCCAGATCAACACCGACTGTGAACTTCGCCATCAGTAGGAACTCTCAATGACATTATGAAGGGGCTCGCGGCGCATGTAACGTCCAAGCTGCGCCTGCGCAAACTCGACCACCCGCTTGAGGTAGCTTGGGCTTGATCCGGCGACATGGGGGGTAAGCAGCAGGCCGGGCGCGCGCCAGAGGGGATGGCTTTCCGGCAGCGGTTCTGGATCGGTGACATCGAGCGCGGCGCGGATGCGGCGCTGCTCAAGCGCTGTGACGAGGGCGCCTGTATCGACGACCCCGCCGCGAGCTGCGTTAACGAGCAACGCTCCCTGCTTCATGAGCGCAATGGTAGCTGCGTTGATCAGGTGGTGGGTCTCGGGGGTGAGCGGCGTGATGAGCACGACAACGTCGGCTTTCGGCAGCAGTGATTGCAGCTCGGAGACGGGCGATATGCCCTCGCGCGGCGAGCGGGCCACGCGCATAACGATGGGATCGAAGGCTTTGAGACGCTCTTCAATCGCCTTCCCGATGGCTCCATAGCCGACGATGAGCACGGTCTTGCCGGCCAGCTCCTCGCAGAGGACAGGAAGCATAGAGGTGTCGCGCGCGTGATAGATCGCCTCGTAATTGGCGTCTGCGTCGGCCCGCCTGACCCAGCGGGCTTCACTCTGCATCCTGGCATACATGGGCAGGAACTTCAGCGAGGCGAGGATTGCGGCAACGGCCCACTCGGCCGTTGGCACGTTGTGCAGGTTACGTGCATTGCAGAGCACAGCGCCTTCGGGAATCAGGGGTAAGAGGCCCTCAATGCCCGCGCCGAAGGACTGCACGACACGGGTACCGCGCATACGCGGCAGGACGAGATCGACCTGATCCTCGACCAGGGAGCGAGTAGAAACTCGACGTCCAGATCTCCCTTGCTCCACGGGTCAATCCTGACAATCTCAGCCTCGGGCGGGAAGCGCTGGAGCAGCGTGTCGTCGATGAATGAGGGGATGCCGACGCGTATCTTCGGTGGCATGGCAGCTCTCCTTTCCCCCGGGGGATGGGTTGTGATGCGAGCGCGCGTACAAAGAGGAAGCAAACGGCTGCTTTCGGCCGGGACGATGCGGAGCTTGGGCTGCCTTCCAATCGCTCGAACTCCGGAGAGCAGAGTCGACTTGGGCTTTGCTCAGGGGTGGATGGGAGTTGCCCGCCGCTGCATCAGTCCTTCTGGTGGAAGAAGGCGTCGTTGATATTTGGCCAGAACTCCTGGAAGAGGAAGGTGCCGCCATCGATGCCCACGTTGAGAAACCAGCGCTGGCCGGTCTTGGTCCAGGTGCGCTCGCGGGAGGGATAGTAGAGGTCAGAGACGCCGGAAGCAGCGCCGGCGCCAACGATCTCGGAGATGTTAAACGTCTCCGTGTCCCTATCAGTACGCGTAATGAAGATGCGGCTGAAGGCGTACGCGCCACGTTTGACCACGCCGCCGCGCCCAAGGGTGTAGTAGCCCGAGTCCTCGTGCGTAGCGACAGGCAGGATGAACTGGACAAAATAATTCTCGCTGGTCTGGTCGACGAAGGAGTGCCAGAAGTAGCGTCCATAGCCGGCTGCGCCCTGGTGGAACTCCGGAGTCGAGTTCTGCGACTGTCCGTAGGCGGCGAGAACGATGGGCAGGAAGAAGGAGGAGTAGTCAAAGCTTTGCTGCGTGGTGGAGACGAACTTTTCGCGGGCTGATTGTGGAGGCAGCTTCTGATCGGCAGAGACGGCGCGAAAGTTAGGGATGATGCCGAGGATGCGCTTGGTCTGCTTGGAGCTTCCGGAGGCGGCGCTAGCCGTCGTGGAAGTCTGCTGCGATTGAGCCTGAGCGACCGCGGAGGGCGCGTCCGGGATGGTGTCGTCTGAGACAAGCTGCTGGGCAGCTGCCGGGTTCGAGCACGCCGCCAGCAGGAGCGCGAAAGCCGCGATAGGTCCACTGCACTGTGAGATGGATTTTCGTGCTCTTTCGAACGTGTATCGCGGGTGGGGGCGCAATCTCGATCCAAACATACCTGTGTGTAGATTCACTTTGACGCCCTTCTGACATAACGGGTGAGGAAGATTTTGGCTGCCGGCTCTCAAAAGCTGTATCGAAGAGTCGCAGCGGAAAAGCGCCTGCCAGCCCTTTGGACGACGCGGCGGCCCGCAAGGTCTCAGTATTTTGAGGGAGCGTCTTGGTAGGGCCAAGTCAGCACATTGCCGGCCGCTGATGCAAAGCAGCAAGGCCGGTGTGATCGGATGAGAACAAGCCTGCGCCAGGTGGCCCAGGTGCGCGCATGAGGATGCTACGCTGCGGCTATGCGACGTTGGATGATCTGGGCGCTGCTCGCCTTACTTTGGGGGCTGCAGGGAGTGTTTGCAGCCGTGCGACATGCCCCGCGTCAGGCGTTCCTGATGGTGGCCGTTGCAGTGTTTTTCGGGGTTATCGGGCGTATTGTGCACATGCGGGAGCCGGGCCGGTAGGCTGGCACGTCCGAGCATGGCTTGCGCGCGAGCTGAGCGGCCGGAGATCCCCTGCGCAAGCGGGTCGCAGCCAGCCTGGCTGACAGGCGCAGCTCGTCACTACTGCACCTGCAGGGTGATGGGCATTGAGTGCTGGGTGACCGAGCTGCCATTGTTGCCGGCAGCAAAGATGGTGATGGTGTAGGTGCCCACCAGGGTACCTGTTGCGACCGAGGGAGGGTGGTGATTGTAGCCGTATCGGGTGGAACAGCCGCTCAGGCCCAGGCCACCGCCAAGGATTGACAGGCCCAGCAGGCTCAGCAGCAGCCCTGATCCCCGCAAGGAGCGGCGCCGCAAAGAGGCAAGGCCGGCCAGTGCGAGCATGCCGGGCAGCACCCACGCAAACGCCGTATGCGAGGGACGTCCGAGGCCGAAGTCCGGAGATGCCAGCGCGCCGGACGCTGCCTGTGTCTGGATCTGAAGGGTGCTCGTGAATGCGCCACTTGCCGTGGAGGCAATCACCGGCGAGAAGTTGCAGGTGGCCTGCGCCGGCAGGTCTTCGCAGGAAAGGGTGACCTGCTCGCTGAAGCCGTTGGCTGGAGTGATGGTGACGAGTGTGGTGGCGTACTGGCCATCTTTAACCGTGAGCGAGGAAGAGCTTATGGCCAGGGTGAAGTCGGGCACGCCGGTGGCGTTGGCCTCAAGCTGCGCTGCGGGCGAGACAGAGCCTGCAGCATGCGATACGCCCTCCGCGTCAATGGCAGGATGGTAGATGGCGTACACGGCGAGCCTGGAGCCGTCCGCGCCGGGAGGCAGACTAGCCACGGTCAGCCTTGCAGTGCCGTCCTCATCGACAACGGATGCGCCGAGAGAGGCTGAGCCGGCGTGGAAGCTCACGGTGCCGGCTCCGTCTGCAGCCTGCACAGCCTGCCCCGTAGTATCTGTCACATGCGCGGTGAAGACCGTTTGCGTGCTTTTTCCAACCTGCGCGGTAAGAACGGTGAGCGCGGTGCGCGTCTGCACCGTTCCGGCAGCTGCGACGGCTGGCGCTGTGCTTGCTACCACAAGAAGGAAAAGGGAAACGATTGTTCCTAGCAAGCCAAGTACAGTTTTGTGCATCGATGCTTTGCTCATCGCGGGCGTCTGCTTTGCTGGTTTCTGCTGCCGCATCATCAAGTCGATTTCTCTGCTCTCCGCGCTGGACTTGCCGCTAGACCGCGGCGCCCTTGTGCTGCTTAGACCGCCGATTAAGGCGGTTCGGCACCCGAGGGCAAGCGCGGTCAAACCACTATTGTATCCGGGGAGGACGGTGAGCCGCATCGTAGACCCTGCTCAGGGGCGCCTCCGCCAGAGCGCCGGGGTCGCGATGTTAAACTGGAGCGGCCCGCGCTGGCGCTCACACCTTAACTTGAGCGGAGCCAACCCCGCCGAACGGACGCGCTTTGCCTGAAGACGACACATCGATCCGCAAGCCGCTCGTAAAAGGCGGCGTTCTCGGCAAAGCTTTGGCGCCCGGCAAGTTGCCCGGCCTTGCGGCCGGCACGCGAGGGCCCTCGCTCGTGCCGCCAAAGCCTCCTAAGCCGCTTACCTACGCCTCGGCCGGGGTGGATATATCGAGCGGCGACCGTACCAAGCAGCGCATCAAGTATCTGGCGCAAAAGACATTTACCCGCAATGTGCTGTCAGATATTGGCGGCTTTGGCGGGCTGTTCAGACTGGATACGTCGAAGTATACCCAGCCGGTGCTGGTTTCGAGCGCGGATGGCGTGGGGACCAAGCTCAAGATTGCCTTTGAGCTTGGCATTCATAACACGGTGGGCGCTGACCTGGTGAATCACTGCGTGAACGATATCGCGGTCCAGGGGGCGACGCCGCTGTTTTTTCTCGACTACCTGGCTGCCGGGTCGCTCGATGGTGGGATTGCCGAAAAGATCGTTTCCGGCATTGCTGATGCGTGCCATGCCAATGGATGCGCGCTGATTGGCGGCGAGACTGCGCAGATGCCCGGGTTTTACCAGGATGGTGAGTATGACCTGGCCGGCTTTATCGTGGGCGTGGTTGACCGGGAAAAGCTGATTACCGGCGCACGGATCGGCATTGGGGATGTGCTGATCGGGCTGCCTTCGACCGGGCTGCATACCAATGGCTACTCGCTTGCGCGCAAGCTTTTCTTTGAGGTGGCCGGGTACAAGGCGGAGCAGTATGTGAATGCGCTGAAGGAGAAGGCGGGCGCGGCACTGATGAAGACCCACCGGTCCTACCTGCCGGTGATCAAGAAGCTGACGGCTGCCGACCTGGTGACCGGGATGGCGCACATCACCGGTGGTGGCATTACTGAGAATCTGCCGCGGATTTTGCCTCGGGGGGTGGGGGCGCAAGTGGAGCTTGGGTCGTGGCCGGTCCTGCCTATCTTTGAGCATCTGCAGCAACTGGGTGACGTGGAGCAGGAGGAGATGCTGCGTACCTTTAACCTGGGCATCGGGCTGATCGCGACTGTGCCGGCGGACAAGTTCAAGCGGGTCAAGAGCATGCTCGACCGGGCCAATGAGAAGTTTTATGTCATCGGGCGGACGGTTAAGGGCGATCGCAAGGTTCTTTACCAGTGAGTGTCGGTTGCCTATTTTGTAACAGGGACGCTGGGTTATGAGTGGGCTGCCTGGACGGCTTGGCATTCTGCTCTCGGGGCGCGGTACGAACTTTGTGGCGATCGCCGAGGCTATCGCCAGCGGCAACTTGCCGGGCGCGGAGATTGCTGTCGTGATCTCGAACAAGGCTGGTGCGCCGGGACTGGCGGAGGCGCGTTTGCGAGGGCTGCCGGCTTTTGCGGTTGAGGTCCGCGGCAAGAGCCGTGAGGCGCAGGACGCGGAGATTGTGGCGCGTTTGCGGGCGCATGAAGTAGACCTGGTGATCCTGGCGGGGTACATGCGTCTGCTTACCCCGGCCTTTATTGCTGCGTACCCTGAGCGCATTCTGAATATCCATCCGTCGCTGTTGCCGGCGTTTCCCGGGCTGCATGCGCAGCAGCAGGCGTTTGAGCATGGGGTGCAGCTGACGGGCTGCACGGTGCACTTTGTAGACGAGCAGCTGGATCACGGGGTGATCGTGATGCAGCGCGCTGTTCCTGTCGACGTTGATGATGATGCGGAGACGCTTTCTGATCGCATTCTGGTTGCCGAGCACGCGCTCTACCCTGAGGCGATCCGGCGGGTGCTCTCGGGCAACTACAAGATTGAGGGGCGGCGCTACGTGTCGCAGATCAACCAGACCACGCTCGAGCTGCTGCGCAAGTGGCTCAAGAGCCTGGAGTGGCTGAAGCAGTAAACGGGCCTAGGAAAGCACGACGGCGGCGAAGGCCAGTCTCGAACAACAAGGCAGATCATGGCGCGTGCGGGCGGTCGCTCTTGACCTGGCGAATGAGCGCGACCAGCAAGACCTCGTCGCAGGGCAAGGAGAGCAGGTCATCATCGGTGGCGGCTCGCAGCTCTCCCAGGTAGGTGTCGTGGGTCTCTGAGAGGATGTCGCTCGACTGATGGAAAACGTATGCAGCACCAAGCGACGGCTGGGCATGCGCGAAAACCAGCCGCGGCGTATGGTGAGCGATAGGGTATGCTTTGGACTTCTCACGCGCCCGCTCGATCCATGTAGCGGCCGACTCATGATAGTGGAGCATTCCCCAATCCGAGCATGCAAACTCTCACCCCAAGCTTGTACGAGGTAAAGACAGAGTCCGGCACGAGCCTGCGCGAGCTTGCCGACAGGAGTCCGACCCTGCTCGTTTTTCTCCGCCACTGGGGCTGTTCGTTCTGTCGGGAAACGATCAGTGACTTATCCGGAATTTATTCAACGCTTGAAGAGCGCAGGGTTTGCCTGGTGTTCGTTCATATGGGGACGCCCGAGCGAGCCAGGCCCTACTTCGACCATTACAACCTGGCAAGCGTCGAGAGGATCAGCGACCCGGAGCAGCTGCTCTACCGCGATCCGGCCTTCGACCTGCGATCCAAGTCGATCTTCCTGCACGTTTTTGATCCGGCTGCGATTAAAAGCGTGCTTGGCGGTATTGTCCTGCGACACGGTATCAACCTCAACCATCGGGAGGATGCCGATCAGATGCCGGGAGTCTTCCTGCTTTACCGATCGCAGATACTTCGTGGATACAGGTATAAGTCAATTGCTGACAAACCGGATTTTCTCAAGATGACCCGAAATGTCGCCTCACTCAGCAAGTGATAAACATGGGCGTAGGGATGAGCCTGCGCTACGCCCATGATCCCGCTTACTGTTGCGGCTTAGGGAGTTGAAGCAGGATTCCTCCGCTGCCCTGGCCGCTTTCCACCTGGGGTAGCTGACCGTTCCAGCGATCGATCAGGGCTTTCTGGTTTTCGAGCCGTCGCAGCTCGAGCAGTTGCGGTGTGATCGAAGTTTGCCGGATGCGGTTCGCCTCTGCCTCGCCCTGTGCGCGGGTCACGTTCGATTTCGCATCGCCATCTGCCTCGGCGATCTTTTTGGCCGCCTGGGCCTGCGTTTCGGCGAGCTCATTGTTGGCCTGCTCCGCATTCTGGATTGCTCGCGCCTTGGCTGTGATTGCGCTCGCGATTACCTCCGGTACGCGCGGCGCGCCGATGAAGCCGAACTGCTGGATGACTACCCCGACCCCGACCATCTTCTGCTGGATCAGGGCTTCAACCGCGTGCAGGAATTGAGCTTTTTGCTCGCCGTAGATCTGCTCGACGGTGTACGTCGAGGCAACTTCGTTGAGCGAGTTGCGCACCACGTCACGCAGGATGCCATGGGTGAAGTTATCGAGGTCGCTTACCCGATACTTGAGATAGAAGTCAGGTACCTTGCGGGGCTCAATCGCGTAGGACAGAGAGACATCGACATAAATCTCCATGCCTTCTTTGGAATTGAAACTCATTTCCTCGTTCGCGGGGCGTCCTTCGTCCGGGTTGCGTGTCCACTTGACTGTCTGGACGTAAGTAGGGAATTCAATGATTTGCGACCGCAGCGGGCTGTAGAAGACCCAGCCGGTGCGGATCGGGATCTCGGAGGCGCCGCGCTGCGAGCCTGAGAGCAGGATTTCGACACCTGTAAATCCAGCACCGATGCGGGTGATGGCAAAAATGTAATTGAAGAAGATGAGCAGCGCGATCAAGCCTGCAATTGCCAACAGTGCGAGCTTGATGAGCCGGCCGGGCAGCTGCGGCATATTCGGCAGGTTGATAGTACGCATAGGTTCGTTCTGTTGATAAAGACTCATAGGGGCCACCGCCAGGAGCGCCACAGCGCGAAGGGTAGGAAGACAAACAGCATTGCGAGACAAGCCATGCCCTCGTACACGGCTTTGTCGCTCGGGCGGTTAAGCAGGTGAAAGGCATACACCATGCACTCGTAGCCGAGCAGCAGAAGAAGGATTGTCAGCAGGGATTTGAGAAGTATTGTCACGGCATTGTGGCCTCACTTTCCGGGCCATCTACCGAAATACGATTCTACGCCGGCGCGGGTAAGTCGCGGCAGGAATCGGAGATTGTTAGCGGAAGCAAATAAGCAAGGCGTAAAGCGGAGGCCGTGCAAAAGCAAAGAGGCCCCGGTAGCCCAGGGCCTCTGCTTTGCATGCGTACGCAAAACGCTAGACGCCGACCTTAGCCGGCTCAGGAGGAACCGCGGGCTTGCCTTCCGCGTTCGGCTTGCGGATGTCGATGCCGCCCTTGAAAAACGCGCCGTCCTCGATTGAGATACGCTGCGCCGCTACGTCGCCGGTCAAAGAACCTTCGCTGCGAATGTCAACCCGGTCGGAGGCCGCCATGTTGCCGCGCACCTTGCCCAGGACAACAATTTCACGCGCCGTGATGTTGGCCGAGACCTGGCCGTTGCGCCCGACGGTGACGCGGTTGCCGGGCAGGTTGATGGTGCCCTCGATCTTGCCGTCGACGTAGAGCGACTCGGAGCCCGAGACCTCTCCCTTAATCACCAGGCTCTTGCCAATCGTCGCCTGCTCGCCAGCCGCGGCCTGCGCGCTTGCGCCCGTCGCGGATCGCGCGGCAGGCTCAAAGGC
>CAXTMM010000077.1:11966-13348 GCA_964245415.1 uncultured Acidobacteriaceae bacterium
CTGGCTGGCTGATTTGGTTTCCACATCTGCTTTAGTGTTCCTTTCGTCGCTTGAAACTTGGGTATTGCTGATCCTGTCGCGCCCCGCCTGCTTGCGGCCAGGCTGCCCCGCTGCTCTGAAACTCGTGTGCGCTCCCGGGGCTGCTCTGACCAGTGTATGTCGGCTTCCGGCTGGCTTGCGTTCGCCGCCAAGTGAAAACGCCCTGTGGGCATCTTAAACAGTACACCCTCCAAATTGCACGGATTGTCCTCAATCTTTTGGGCGCTGCGCAACGAGGACGACACTCGCCCTGCCTGTGCAGGTTAAAAGCGGCTGACGTAGCCGCTACCATAAGCCAAGTACCCCGCTGCGAGGCCACATGACCGACCGTGAACTGCTCCGCCACATTGAACGCTCGCCAGGCCAGCGCGCCGGGTACAAGCAGCTGGTCCGGGAGTTCGGCCTGGGCGGGGGCCGCGAACGGCGCCTGCTGGTCGAGCACCTGGCCCGCCTGACTGCCTCCGGACAGCTGACCAAAGTGGACCGGGAACAGTGGGCGGTGGCCCGCGCTGCGGCTACGCGCGACAACCTGGTTGCGGGGCGGCTGGACCTGCATCGGGATGGGTTTGGCTTTGTGCGGGTTGCTGCTCAAAAACGCGGGCCGGGCGCGGCTGCGAACGCCGACATGGGGGACGTCTTCATCCCGCCGACAGAGATCAACGGGGCCATGCAGGGCGACCAGGTGCTGGTGGAGCTTGCTGCTCCGAAAGTGGATGGACGCGACGCGGATCGCAAGAGCGGCCGGATTGTCCGCGTGCTCACCCGCCGAAACCCGACGATTGTCGGCATCTTCCACTACGCGCAGTCGGACCGCCAGCAAGGGCACCAGGTTGTCCCCTTCGACGAGAAGATGACCCAGCCAATCCTGATTCCCTATGACGAGCCACTGCCGCCGCCGGTCGCCGCTGTCTCGCCGCATCGCGTGCTGGGCGAGCAGGCGGCGGCTGGCTTTGCCGATCTGGAGGGGCTGGTCGTCGATGTGGAAGTGACCGAGTGGCCGACATCCGCGCGCGTCGCCCGAGGGCGGGTTGTCGAGGTGCTGGGCGATCCAGAGGGCTTTGGGGTCGATGTCGAGATGGTCATCCGCAAGCACCAGCTGCCGCGGATCTTTCCGGAGAACGTGCTTGAAGAAGCGCGGGCTCACGCGTTTCTGGATGAGGCCGCGCTGGCTGGGCGGCAGGACTTTCGTGATGAGCCGATTGTCACCATCGATGGCGAGACGGCGCGGGACTTTGACGACGCGGTGCTGGTACGTGAACTGGCAGACGGTAGCTGGGAGCTTGAGGTTCACATTGCCGACGTTGCCGAGTACGTGCAGCCTGGATCGGCGATCGACCTTGAGG
>CAXTMM010000078.1:0-4758 GCA_964245415.1 uncultured Acidobacteriaceae bacterium
TTGCTATTCAGGATCGCCTTGTCCCTGCCTACCGGCAGCTCATACAAGTAGCTCACCACGAAGTTCTGCGGAACATCCTGAAAACTCAGTGCTTTTTCACCCTTGAGATTGTAGGGGTTCTGCACGCTGCCCGGGCCGCCGTTAAAAGCCGAAAACGCCGGCAGCGCCGAATCGGAGTCGGTGATCGACTTGGACCAGGTATAGGCCGCGAGCAGGTTCAAGCCGTTGTGGAAGCGGCGCTCAAGCTTGGCCGTCAGCGCGTCATAGCTTGAGTGCCCTAGGTTTTCTGTTCCACCATCGGAGTAAATATCCTGATACTGAGGAAAGGGACGAAGCGCCTGAGCGAGTGTGCCGGTAAAGCCCGCATACGGTGCTGCAATCCCAGGTGTCGCCGTGTAGCTGTTACCCAGCGCCGCTCCGTAGCCGAAGTACTTCGGGTTAAGATCGTTGATCTGCAAAAGGTTGGAATGCAGATACGTGCCTGTCGTTCCAATGTAGCCGATGGTAAAGATCAGGTCAGTCGCCACCTGCTGCTGCACCTCGGCACCCCAGTTATACACAGCCGCGGGTCGGCCCATGTACGGCGCCTCGTACTCTGAGTTCAGCTGGCCGCCAAGCGTTTGTCCGTTGGCCTGGGTGGGATCAAGATCCGGCGGCGGTGCAAACGCCGGGAAAGGCTGATCCAATCCGTTCGCGGTGGTGCATGGATTGGCAGCCGACGTGATCGCACCATTGCAGTAAGCCTGCGAGAATTTATCGGGCGAAGTATAGCTGGGGCTGGCCGTAAAGCCGATCTGGTTCGCCGAACCGAAGTCCGCGTAGTCGAGCGGCCCATAGTAAATGCCGAATCCCCCTCGGATCGACGTCTTGCCGCCCAGGTAATCCGGCGCCCACGCGAATCCAATACGCGGTGCAAAATCCTTGCGATAGATCTTGGCAAACATGCCCGAGCCGCCAATGCGCCCAGCCCCGTTTCCTGCAAAGTAGAGCGCTCCTGGAATGCCGCCCGCGCCTGCATTGGGCAGCGTCGGGCTGAAGTTCGAAAAGTTTCCATGGGCTTCGTTGCGCGGCTGGTCAATGTCATACCGCAGTCCAAGATTGAGCAGCAGGTTGTGCGTGATCTTGAAATCATCCTGCACAAACGCGGCATAGTAAGCCTGCCCGATACGTGGCGCCTTGCTCTGGACCTGGGCCGCCGCATTGTTTACATCGCCCAGCAGGAAACTCGCGAAAGGATCGCCGGTATGCGTGTCATTGGCTGTCACCGCGGTCTCAAACTGAGCGAAGCCAAAGGCCCCCGACTCCGATCCGAGGCTCTCGTTGGTAAATTGATCCTTGCGCCAGTCGACCCCGAAACTTACCGTGTGGCGCCCGCTTGAGATCGTATACGTGTCTGCAAGTTCCAGATCATTCACCGGCTGGATCGCATCATTGGCGTAACCGATTCCGTTATAGGTCAAACCGGCGGGGTTGGACGAGAAACTGAACGGCGGAATGTTCGGTCCACTCAGACCTGCAATCCCAAGGGTTGCATCCCAGTCCGGCTCGAGCCCTACCGAGTTGCTCGTATTCAGCTGATAAAGGCGAGTCAGCCCCGCCACAAAGTGGTTGAACTGTTTGGCTGAAACGCTGTAGTCGTTCCCGAATCGCAGATACTTAACGAAGGCGTGCTGAATCTGGACTCCGCCTCCCGGCCCCGGATAGGGCGGGTGCCCGTTCGTGATGTCGTTATCACGGTCGGTATAGGTAGCGAATATCTTCGACTTCTCTGAAATGTTGTGATCGATGCGGATGGTGTAAACCGTGTTCAGCAGCGGATACGCTGTCGAGTAGGAATAGTTATTCGTTGTCTGTCCGGCTGTTCCGGTGTTCGGCACCGGGTAGTAAGTCAACGCCTTTTGCGCAACCGTGCTAAACCGGGCAGTCGGAATCACATTGCCCGGGAAGGGATTGCGGCATGGAACGGTCGCGCCCTGCCCGGCTCCATTTGCGTTCGGATTGAAGACGGTCGAGCTCGTCGCAGGATCGAAGATCTCACCCACATAAGCCTGCGCGCCCGTGCAATCGATGTTGGTCCCGTCCGGCGTGGTGGTCAGGCCGGCCGAAAAATCTCCGCCATGTACCGCAGCGGTGGGGATGGTACTGACCGCTACACCGCTCTCGCTCTGGCGAAACTGTTCGAAGTTGAAGAAGCCAAACGTGCGGTTGCGTCCATTGTACAGGTGCGGAATGATGATCGGACCACCCGCAGAGCCGCCGTAATCGTTCTTCTTGTCCGTCGGCCGCTGGTTCGCCGCGTACACTGCCTCGTTGCCCGGGTTCTGCGCGATCCGCAGCTTGTTAAAGTAATCATTCGCGTTCAAATCTTCATTCTGGAAGATGTCAAACGCCGTGCCGTGATACTCATTGGTTCCGCTCTTCGTACTGAAGTTCTCCACACCGCCGGTCGTCCGCCCTTCCGTCGCCGGAACAATAGACGTCGTCACCTTCAGCTCCGTCAATGCCTCTACACCAGGCGCGTGCTCATCAAAGGCCGAGTCGCTGTCTTCGCGGCGAACATTAATTCCATCCAGCAACTCCTCAGTCGCAAAGTTCTGGCCACCCGCGGTCTTGGCCTGAAACGCTCCCGATGTGGACCCGGTCGATGCCGTACCAGGTCCGACAGTGCCGGGCGCCAGAAAGATAAAGCTCTCCACCGACCGCATCGCGCTCTGCCCACCCAGGCTCAGCGGCAGGTCGACCACCTGGCGATTGGAAATCGTGTTCGAGACCTCTGAGTTTTCAGTCTGCACCACCGGCGCGTCTTCGTTCACCGTCACGGTCTCGTTCGTCGCACCCGTCGCCAGGTGCACTTCAGCAGGCGAGACGTTGCCGGTCGTCACCAGGATGCCTGTGAGTTGCTGCTGTTTGAAGCCGGCCGCTTTGATCGCCAGGTCGTAGCGCCCGAGTTGCATCTGCGGAAAGTGGAAACTCCCCGAGGAGGTAGTCACGGTGTTGTAGACCGTTCCCGTATCCGAGCCCGTTGCGGTTACCGCTGCATTCGGGACAAGCGCTCCGCTGGGGTCGAGAACCGTGCCGGCGATGGTACCGCCACTCGTCTGTGCAAGCGCTGTCATAGTACCGCACAGCAATACCAATGCCAAACCAAAAAGCCTGGTCAAACGATGATTCATCGCGCTCTCCAAAAAGGTGCACACCGCTTCAAGCGGCTCTGTGCCAGGTGCTTTTATCTTGTCCAGGCTATTTGGAAGAGTCGTCTGCCCGGGCTATGTGATTGTGCGCGAAGTATAGCCCATGGTAGATCGGCCTGTCATCATTACTTTCCTAACCTTCGCTTTGGCTGGATCTCAACGCAAGCGCTTGCATGGCGGCAAGTAGCTCTACGCTGCCTTTGATGTGTTCGGTGCCGGGTACGCCGAAATCAATCCAGCCCGCGTTGAAGCTATCGAGCATTTCGATGTAGGCGCCCGAACGGTCAGCCGGCATCCCGTGCCGGGCCATCGTCTCCACCCAGGTCTCGCGTGGAACAGCAACGCCGGCAACGGGGCGGCTAAGTGCCTGTGCCAGGGCGGCGGCAACCTCATTCGATGAGTAGTAGCGAGGCCCGGAGATCTCGAGGAAGCGGCTCCCTTCCCAGCTCTCCAGCAGGACTTCGGCGCCGATGCGGCCAATATCGTCTGTAGCCACCAGAGGAAAAGCCTGTTCCAGGGGCTGGTAAAAAGCGAAGTATTGTCCGCTCGCGCGCGCCGCGGGAATGCTGTGCAGGACGTTCTCCATGAACGATCCAGCCCGGAGGAAGGCGCTGGGGACACCAGTGGTGCGCAACTCCTCTTCAAGCAGATGTGCAGGCGCGATCAGGCCCAGGCCGGAGGATTTCTCGCTGCCGATCGAGGAAAGAAAGACGCCGCGAGCGGGTTTGGTGGCAAGCATGGCCTTCCTGAGAGCGGCAATGCGCGCTACGCTGTCCGGAAAACCAGGCTCCGGGACCAGGTTGGGCGGGATCATGCCAAACACCCCTTCAACGCCGGTAAAGGCGGCGATGAGCCGCTCATCATAGTCGGCGGTAACGAGTTCGACGCCCCGCTCTTTCCAGGCCCGAGCTTTGGCTTGATCGCGAACGATGCCGCGGACCTTCTCCCCCTGCCGGAGCAGCGTATCTGCGACCGCGCCCCCAACGTTGCCGGTAATTCCCATGACTGCGAACATGCGTGTTTGGCTCCTTTGCGGATGAACGCCTCTTGGATGATGGCACCAACAGGAAGACGCGGATATATCTTGAAGCGCAAGCCTACCTGTGCAGCGTTGTTCGGCAGAGATTTTCCCTGACGGAGACACACGAAGGGCTTTTTGTCTAACCAGAGCAGTGGGCATCTTCCACTGTCAACACGGAAGAACAGCAAATCATGGGCGAGTTCGCAAGTCCCCCACCCAACCCAGGTCTGCATGGAAGCAGCAAAGGCGCAGGCTTGTCTTACCGCCCAGACTCCCTTGACAGTCGCGCAGCGGACCATACATTCTCCGGGCCTATCCCTTTTTGCGCGATCCCTCAATGAGGATGTCAACTATTCTTCGGGCGCTCGGTTCCCAGCCCGGCAAGGAGGTTGTGTGAAATACGCCGACAAAGGCGCGTATAACGTCGTCAGGATCCGTTTCTTTCCGCAGATCGCCGCTCTCGACCGCCTGCTGCACCAACCTGCGGAAGGCACTGTGAATCTGGCCGCGAGTGCCTTCAATCAAACGCTCTGAGCCCCCAGGCAC
>CAXTMM010000078.1:4768-13312 GCA_964245415.1 uncultured Acidobacteriaceae bacterium
GATCAGCAGCTTGCAGGCTACATAATCAATGAACAAGAGCATCCACGCGCGAAGCGCTTGCAGCGGCTGCATCGTCACGGCGTATCGCTGCCCTGCTGCGGTCAGCTTTTCTACCTGGCTGCGAAATACGGCTTCGATCAGCGCGTCGCGCGTTGGAAAATGGCGGTACAGCGTGCCTGGGCCAACCTCTGCGCGGCGGGCCATATCGTCCATCGTCACTGGCTGCTCGTGGTGCGTAAACGCTTCGCGCGCCACCTCCAGGATGCGCTCACGGTTACGCTGAGCGTCGGCGCGCGGGCGGCGTGCAAACGTCGGCGGCGGTGGCTGCTGCTTCGGCATACTTGATTTTCTCAGAAATATTTGCAACCGGAGGTGCCCTCCGCTTATCTTATAACCGGAGATTGTCTCCGCTTAATCGCGGAGGCCAAACATCTTCTTAGGCAATTCCTTTTCATCGCACCGGCAGCACAGCGAACCGGGAACACAGGGAGACAAATCAAATGCGCATCTTTGTAACGGGAGCAACAGGTTTTATCGGGACTGAATTAATCAAGAAACTCATCGCCGCAGGTCACCAGGTGCGTGGCCTCACGCGCAGTGAAACGGGCGCGCAGCTCTTGAAGGCTCTGGGTGCCGAAGTCCATCATGGCGAACTCAAGGACGTGGAAAGCCTGCGCAGCGGCGCTACCAGCGTGGATGTTGTAGTGAACCTCGCGTTCAATCACGACGACATGTCGAAATTTGCCGAAAGCGGGCAGGACGAGCGCGCGGCCATTGAGGTGATGGGTTCCGTGCTCGAACCGGGCACGTTGCTGGTCGTTACCTCCGGTATCGGACTGGTAGATGGTGGGCCGGGCCACGTTCGTCTGGAAACCGATCCGCCGGTGACCGCATCGCCACGGAACCCCGAAGCTGCGGCGCGAGCTGTCGCCGAGCGCGGTGTTCGCGTGGCCATCGTGCGCCTGCCCCAGGTGCATGACACACAAAAGCAGGGTCTGGTGTCTTACCTCACCGAAACGGCTCGCCAGAAAGGTGTTTCTGCCTACGTGGGCGACGGCGCGAACCGCTGGGCCGCCGCTCCGCTTTCAGACGTGGCTCACCTTTACCACCTTCTCGTGGAGCAGCCCACGCCCGGCGTGACCGTCTACCACGCGGTGCAGGAAGAAGGCGTGGCTCTGCGAGAGATTGCGGAGACCATCGGCAAGGGGCTCAAGGTGCCAGTCGTCTCGCTCGATCAGGAAAAGGCCGCCGCCCACTTCACCTGGCTCGCCCACTTCGCAAGCCTTGACATGCCAGCCTCCAGCGAGTGGACGCGAAAGGCGCTCGGTTGGAACCCCACCAGCCCAGGCTTGATCGAAGACTTGACGAACATGAAGCACTCTTAACAAAGGTGCCTCCGTACGCATCCAACCGCTCAATTGAAAGCAAGGGCCCTGCTCTCAGGGCCTTTTCTCGACTACAAATTGGTAGCGCAAATAGCAGAGAGCAACGCTTGCGCATGGACGAAGGATGAGCGCTGGATAACATCGAAGACGAGCGTATTGACTTGCACGCCGACCTTCCAGCGGCATTGAGCCTTCTGATCGCTGGTTTGGCCCCAGCTGTCGCTCAGGTTATGTGAATCATTCTTGTTTCATGCGCAGCACAAGGGTGCGGTCAGTCAATGAAAATCGTGGGACTTGGCGGCGGCCTCGCTGATCGGCATGCGAAACACCCTTTCGGCCCGCACATGCACAACCGTGTCCTGGTTCTGCAGCTTGCCTTCGACCAGCAGGAATTTCTCGCGCGTGATCAGCACTCTTTGCTGCTCGTATAACTCGGGGCCGATGATGACGTTCAGGATACCGGTTTCGTCTTCCATCGACAGGAAGATGAAGCCCTTGGCTGTTCCGGGGCGCTGCCGTGCAATAACACAGCCTGCTGTGCGGACATAGGTTCCGTCAGGATGCACTTGTAAGTCCTGAGCAGAGAGGATGCGACTGCGGCTAAGTTCGTGCCGCCGGTAGGCCATCGGATGCTTGCCTACAGTAAGGCCGGTGCCGGAGTAATCGGCGACCAGGCGTTGTTCCGTTGTCATTCGCCGCAAGGGAGACTCTGCCGCATCGTCGGGTGAGCAATCCTGCTGCCCTAGCAACGGTCCCACGCGACGACCAGCCTGCTCAACCTGCCAGAGCGCATCGCGGCGATGCTCTACCTCGCCAAGGCTGTTAAGCGCTCCTACCCTGGCCAGTTGCTTTAGCTCGCGCGGGTTGAGCGCAGGTACTCGCCGGGCCAGATCCTCTGCGGAAACAAACGGCCCGTTTCGCTCGCGCGACTCGACCAGTGCCTGCGCGGACTGCTGCCGCAGGCCTTTTACATAGAGCAAACCCATGCGCAAGGAAAGGCTTCCGTCTGGTTCCGCGTTCAAGATACATTGCCACTTTGAGTTCTGCACATCGATCACGCGAATTTTAAGTCCATGCCGCTGCGCATCTTTCACCAGGACGGCGGGCATGTAAAAGCCCATGGGCTGGTTGTTCAGCATCGCGCAAGTAAAGGCGGCTAAATAATGCACCTTGAAATAAGCAGAGGCATAGGCGATCAGCGCAAAGCTCGCCGCGTGCGATTCAGGAAAACCATATAGAGCAAAGGAAGAGACGCCTTGCACGATCCTGTCCTGCGTGGGGGCATCGAGACCGCGCTCGGTCATGCCTTTGCGCAGTTTCACCTCCAGCTCCTTCATGCGCGCCATCGACCGCTTCATGCCGACAGCGCGGCGCAGCTCTTCGGCCTCAGCTCCGGTAAAGCCTGCGACCGTCATGGCGATGCGCAGCAGTTGCTCCTGGAACAGCGGCACGCCCAGCGTGCGCTTGAGCACCGGCTCTAGCGAGGGATGCAGGTAAGTGACCTTCTCCTTTCCCTGGCGTCGGCGCATATAGGGGTTCATATTGCCGCCCACGATGGGGCCGGGGCGAATAATGGCTACCTGCACCACGATGTCGTAAAAGACCCGCGGCATATTACGCGGCAGCGAGGCCATCTGCGCGCGGCTCTCGACCTGAAACATGCCTACTGTGTCCGCTCGTTGCAGCGTCTTATAGACAAGCGGATCGTCCTGCGGCAGTTGCGCAAGGTCTTCGGTCTTGCCATAGTGACGCGGGATCAGTTCCAGGCAATCCTTCATCACCGCCATCATGCCAAGGCCCAGTAAATCGACCTTAACCAGGCCAAGATCAGAGCAGTCTTCCTTGTCCCATTGCACCACCGTGCGCCCAGGCATCGATGCCCGCTCCAGCGGCACGACGTGATTGAGCTCTCCCTGGCAGATCACCATGCCGCCCGAATGCTGGCCCAGGTGGCGCGGCAGGTCCTGCAGGCGCAGGCTAAGTTCCAGGTACTTGGCGATGCGCGGATGCCGTAAGTCGAATCCGGCATGATGAAAGCTGTGGGCCATCGTGTCGTTCGGCCCCCGCCACTCCCAGTGGCCGACCAGGCTCGACAAGCGCCCCAGCGTTTCCTCATCAAAGCCCAGTGCCTTGCCCACTTCACGTGCCGCTGACTTGCCGCGATAGGTGATGACGTTGGCGGTCATCGCCGCGCCCAGCTCGCCGTAGCGCTGATAGACATACTGAATCGCCTGCTCGCGCTTGTCGCCCGAGGGCAGGTCGAGATCAACATCCGGCCACTCGCCTCGGCTCTCGCTCAAGAAACGCTCGAATAGCAATTCCATGCCGACCGGATCAACGGCGGTGATCGCGAGCGCGTAACAGACGACGGAGTTAGCCGCGCTGCCGCGTCCCTGGATCAGAATATCGTTCCGCTTGCAGAATTCGACCAGGTCCCAGACGATCAGAAAATATCCGGCAAAGCCAAGTTTCGCGATAAGCGCCAGCTCGCGCTCGACCTGGGCTTTTACTTTCTGCAATAGGTCACCATTGCCGCGGATGCCGTAGCGTTTAACAATGCCTTCTTCCACGCGCTTGCGCAGAAAGCTATCCATCGACTCGCCCTCGGGTACGGGATAGCGGGGGAATTGGTAACCGAGATCGTGCAGTGCAAATGTCAACCGTTCCGACAGGACCCGCGTATTGGCAACGGCGCGCGGCAGGTCGCGAAAGACCACCTGCATCTCACGCGCGGAGCGCAGATGCCGCTCGGCATTGGCGGAGAGCAAACGTCCGGCGTGGTCGAGGTCCGAATGGTGACGGATCGTCGTGAAAACATCGAGCACCTCCCGCTCATAAGCCGTGGCATAGCGCACCCCGTTAGTCGCCAGAATGGGCAGGTTGAGCGACGTGGCGATGCGCAGCCCCGCCTGGTTGCGCCACTCCTGTTCGCGATCCTGATGGCGTTGTAGTTCAACATAGACATTGGCGCGTCCAAAGATCGAAATGAGCCGCTCGACAGTTTTTATTCCAGCCTCTTCGCCGCCTTGCTTAAGGGCTGCGGCGAGCGGCCCCTCCTCTCCTCCGGTCAGGCAGATAAGACCATCCGAAAACTCTTCAAGATCGGCAAATGTCGCGGCACCCTCGCATTTCACCGGCTCGCGCATTTTCAACCGTGTAATCATCTGGCACAGGTTTTGATAACCGGCGCGCGAAGCACACAATAGAGGCACACGCGCCGGCTCGTGTGGGTGCTGATGAGGCAGCCAGCCGGGTGGAGTGCATTTCGGTCCCAAATCTCCGCGCCCACATGCGCGCGCACATCCTTTTTCTGCGCCAGCGCATGAAAGCGCGCCGAGCCATAAAAGCCGTTGCGGTCGAGCAGCGCCATCGCTGGCATCTCCAGTTCACAGGCACGCTCGATCAGCGCCTCGGGTAGCGACGCTCCTTCGAGAAAACTGAAAGCGCTCGCCGCATGCAGCTCGACATAGGGCTCAGTCATAGAGCGCCTCTATCTGCCAGCCATCGCTCGCGGTATGGCGCGTAAGGGAGCAACACAGCAAGTCTGCTGGTTGATCTGCCGTGTGCCCCTCGCGCACGCGCGCTGCAACGTCCCACGCTTCAAGCGACCAGCCATCCTCTGTCCACCATCCGCCGGCGGCATGCCATGGCCCATAACTCCGCTCGGCCTGATACAGGAGCCCACGAAAGTACAAGCTATACGGTCGGCGATCACGCAAGGTCACCGTAACTGGCTCGGATGGACGCAGGCGGCGCATGACCGCGACCGGAGTTACTCCCACTGCCTTCTTGTTCGGGGCAGCAACTACAGAAAACGGCTTCATGCGAAAGGCCTCCGGCGCGTATGTGTCCTTCAACTCCGCGCTGCCCACGCGCTCTTGCCCAACAATGGCCCGGATGCGCGCCAGCGTCACATCCAGTCGCCCGGCCTCGGGCAGCTGCGGCGAAAACAAGCCCAACTGCACCTTGCTCGCCTCCCCGGTCTCGGCGCGCAGCATCAGGGAGACGACCGGCGCCTGCGGAGGATGGGCAATCCAATCCAGATGCAGGAGCTTCAGCCACAACGCTTTGTCGTTGCTCGCCAGCGCCGGGCGCACGGTGCGCGTGTGCAGGCCTCCGCCTTCCAGGCTAAGTTCGGCACTGATGGCAGCAAGCCAAAGCGCCCTCGCACTCGCGCGCCCGATCAGCTGCTCCATCATCAGGCTTACGCCGAAGAGCAGGGAGTCGAGTATCTCGACCGGCGAGTCGAGCTCGATACGCTCCTCAAGCGTGAGCACTGGCTCGACAGGTTGGAATAAGTGCGGCTCCTCTCCCCTGGCAAGCCGCCTGAGCCGTTGACCCTCCTGCCCCAGCCGCGCAATCAGATCGCGTTCCGGCAGAGAGGCCAGCATGCCAAGGCTGGTCACGCCCCAGTGCGAAAATGTCTCGGCATCTTCTTCTGCCATCCCCAGTACGGATAGTGGCAACGGCGCAAGTGCCTCGCGCTCCTCTCCTGCCGGGATGATGACCGGGACCTTGGCTGAAGCTATTCCTTTCACCAGGCAAACGGCGGCGTGAAAGTTGGCGCAAACGGCAACCGAGCAAGTTACGCCCAATGCGCCAATGGTCTTCTGAACCTGCGCCGCGAGGTTCTGCGGTGCGCCGAAGAGTTTCTCCGTGCCGGCGATATCGAGCACGCAAAGAAATGTTCCGCCGCCGCTTCGCTCTTCCACGCGCGGCGAAAAACTCCCCGCGCAGGTGAGCAACGCGCGGCGGGCAGTTTCTTCTTCGAGCAGCGAACGCTTGAGTACTGTCGCGGGAAAACCATCTATCTCGGCCCGGCTCATGTCCACCGCGATACCCAATTTGAACGCGCGCCGGTTGAGGGAACAAACCCTTTGAAACGGAGCCTCCCCGTCCAGCACCGCGACCGCCTTTGACCGCAGTTCAGGTCGCAGACGCAGCAAGGCCTGGGCGGGAAACTCCCCGGCATAGAGGCACAGATAAATCTCCCGGCTCATCGCCGACCCACCCATGCCGTTTTGCTGTGCCAGTCTGCAATGCTTGCAGATTGCGGTGGCCTTCGTATCGGCATCACTTTTTCTCTTTCCTGCTCAAAGCGCCTGCGGCTCACTTCGGCATGGCACGTCAATCCGGCAAAAACACTCTGCCCTTCCTCCACCGGCTCGCCCGCATTGAGCCTTAGCACCAGTCCCGCGCTGCTTTTCGCGCAGGCGTGCTGCGTCAGCAGCAGAAGGCTGACCTGGGTGCGCTCGGCGGCAGCGCGGTAGCGAAACCAGGTGGCCAGTGGCACACGCGCGGCAAACTCCGGCGCAACGCTGGCCATATCAAGCACAATGGCACTAAAGCCACCCGCCTGCAGCAACAGGTCGGTGACGCGCAATGCCTGGTCAAGCCGCCACCAGGGCTTCCGCTTTTGCTGTGGAGCCGCTAAGTTACGCGTGCCGGCAAGCATGACAGGGGCCACGCTTTTCGTCTGCGGGCGAGGTCTGCACTGGGGCTCCGCGCAGCGTGGCTCGTACACCTCGCGCTGCGCAAGCACATAGTCTCCGCGACGCGCCGGAAGCCGGTCGGAGGCGACCTGTTCCTCGCGCGGAGCCGCGTTCGGAGCAACCACGGATAAAGAACGATTCGGCGCCCCCGGCGTCCCGATCGACTTGTCGCGCCTGTACCTGGACTTGGTCCCAAGCAGATCGCCTATAGCCGAGGACAGCCCCTTGCCTTCCGATCGAGGATGAGGGCTGTTTCCACCCAGCTGCATCCTTGCCGTTTGCAGAGCCTCTACCCTTTGCGGCAGGTTCGCCGGCCGCTCTGCGGCGTCCTCGGTTCCGGCCCCGCAGCGCACCCAGAGCAGCCGGTCCAGATCGACGCCTGCTGCCGCTGCTGATTCCGGATGCAGGCTGTCCGGGACGTCGATCCAGGCGCAGACTTTTCCCTGCTGCGTAAGCTGGGCCAGAAACGCCAGCGTCAGCCCCGTGCGCCCCGAGCACTCCTGCCCCACGATCTCGCTGACCGCTCCCACCGGCAGGCCGCCTTTTAGCAGCGCATCCAGCGCGACGACACCCGTGGCAGCAACCGGACGCACCAGGCGCGCAGCCGGGGTCAGCGCGGATGGAATACGCCGGGCGAGCGAGGATTCGATGGCAGCGCGAAGCTGGGCAGCGGAAGGCATGGTGGAGCGGAAATCTCCTTGTTTCGCCTTATCTTCGCCTATGGTGGCCATGGATGCAAGGTTACTGCTCCAGCCAGTTGCCCAGATGATGCGACATGTCAGCCGATAATCCGCTCAATCTACGTTAGATAGCAGGGAAAACTTTTCTTTTGACCCCTCTATAACTTCGGCTGCGAACTGCCAGAGAGTCCACTCGTATGCAAGCTGGCTGATCGTATGCCGTGCGAAAAGCTCCTGCTCCGAGTGAGCTGTTCGCATAGGGCATCTGCTTGCGCCCGATCAATTCTCAATCGTTCCCTCCAGGTGCCTATGCGCAGCTAAGGTGCCTTATTGCAAAGAGATACAAGCTGAATCATACTTATGCCGAGGTCTTCAAAGACTCTCAAGGAGAGTTCATGAAAAACCGTGTACTCGGCATGTGGCGTCCGGAAACGATCACAGCGACGGTAGGGGGCAAGACGATGGCGCCTTTCGGGCCAAAGCCGACCGGGCTTCTTTGCTTTCACGAGAGCCTGCATTTCGTCGAGCTCATGTCGGACCCAAGCGTCGCACGCTTTGCGAGCGATGCGCGAGAAGCCGGGACAGCCGAGGAGGACAAAGCCGCGGTGATAGGAAACCTCGCCCTGTTTGGCACCTACACCGTAGACGATGAAGGAAACTTCACCGGCAACCTGGTACAAGGCTGCACGTTCCCGAACTGGATCGGCGACCAGCGGACAGCCCAGCAATTGAAGGAGATTGTTGACGGTGATCACATGCTGGAAATCTTCCAGAGCGGAGATGTGCGCGTGGAAATCCACTGGCAACGTGTCATCGCACCCTAGACTGTATCGAGATATTTGTGGAGTGCGCCTCGGTGTCATCAAGCCTGCGCTCGAGAGAGGGCAGTATCGCGGCAGGCGGGATCCAGGTCTCTTCGGTGTACACACGCGACTGTGGTGATCTCGCGGAGTGAAAAGCCCAGCTTCTGTGCGCCTCCGATAAAGC
>CAXTMM010000079.1:0-3619 GCA_964245415.1 uncultured Acidobacteriaceae bacterium
GGTGAAGGACGCCGGCAACTTCGGCGTCTGCGTCTTCTTCTTTCTAAGCGCCTACCTCATCACCGAGCTGCTGCGCCAAGAGCGTCTAACTACCGGCACCATCCATCTGCGCGCCTTCTACCTGCGCCGCATCCTCCGCATCTGGCCCCTCTATCTGGGAGTCTTGGCCGCTTACGCTCTCCTCGGCCTGCGCTTTCACGGCTTTCGCATCGAGCCTGGGCGACTGCTCGCCTCGCTCCTCCTGGCCGGCAACTGGTACATCGCCTCACATCCCGCCATCCTCACCCCCATGCGCGCCCTCTGGAGTCTCTCGGTTGAAGAGCAGTTCTACCTCGGCTGGCCGGTACTCGCGCGTTTCGGCAGCCCGGCACTCATCGCGGCCGTGTGCCTCACGCTGATCGGCTCAGGGCAGGCAACGCTGGTATGGCTCGCGCACCATGCGGCGCAACCCTCCATGCTGCATGTCACCGCATGGGTCAACAGCCTGGTCCAGTTCCAGTTCTTCGCCCTGGGCACTCTAGCAGCGCTGCTGTTTGCCGGCGGGCAGCCGCGTCTGTCAGTATTCGCCCGTGCTGCAATGCTCGCCGCAGCCTTCGCTGCGATGCTTGTGGCTTCAGGCGTCTGCGGCATCAAGCGACCGGATTTTCCCCACACAGCAGGCTCACTCGCAGCCGGCTATGCGCTCGCCGCGCTCGGCTGTGTGCTGCTCTTTGGCGCAGTTCTCGGTCTCCCCGGTCGGCTCGTGCCAGGCTGGGCAGTCCGCCTGGGCCAGGTCTCATTCGGGCTCTATGTCTTTCATGAGACAGGCTTTTTCATCGCCGACACAATCCAAAAGCATCTGCTCCCACCTGGCCGCCTTCACATGCACTGGGCACTTGCTCTTGCCGCCAACAAGGCCCTCTCGCTGGTCTTCACCATAGCCCTGGCCTTCGCCTCCTACCGCTTCTGGGAGCGGCCATTCCTCCGCCTCAAAGAGCGTTTCACCTTCATCCACGCGAGACGCGCATGAAGCCCAAATCTCAGACGGAAACGAACCACGCACTCGCAACGCCGCCGCGCATTCTCGTCTACCGCAGCGAGCTGCTGGCCTACTCCGAGACCTTCATCGCCGCGCAGGCTTCCGCGCTGCGCACCTCGACACCCATCTTCGCCGGGTTGCGGCGCGTGCGCCTTTCGCTCGAGTTGCCCGGCGAGAGCTTCGTAGTTGCTGAAGGAGATGGCCTCGCTCAGCGTGCCCTGCGCTACGCCTTTCTCCAGACCGGCCGCGCCCCTGGTTTCATCGCACATCTCCGCGCGCAGCAACCCGCACTTATACACGCCCACTTTGCCATCGATGCCGCTGAAGCTCTCCCTCTCGCCCGAGCCCTCGCCATCCCGCTCATCGTCACCTTGCACGGCTACGACGTAATGGCTGACGACCAGACGCACAGCGCAAGCCGCCGAGGGCGCGTCTACCTGGCCCGGCGGCAGCGCCTCTTCCACGAGGCGATCCTCTTCCTCTGCGTCTCTGATGCGATCCGGCAAAAGGCCATTACCCGAGGCTTCCCGCCCCACAAGCTCCGCGTGCACGCAATCGGTATCGATGTCGCCCGGTTCCAACCCGCCGCCCGGCTCTCCTCCGCGCCCGACATCCTCTTCGTGGGGCGCCTGGTCGAGAAGAAAGGCTGCGCCCACCTCATCCACGCCATGTGCGAGGTACGCCGCGTTCTTCCCCAGGCTCGCATGATCGTCCTGGGCGACGGGCCTCAGCGATCAAGGCTCGAGGCGGAGGCGCATCGATACGGCTCGCAGGCCATCTTTCTCGGTGTGCAAACCGGGGAACAAGTCCGCCAGCGCATGTCCTCAAGCCGGGTGCTCGCCGTACCCAGCATCACCGCCGGTGACGGTGATGCCGAGGGGCTGCCGACTGTCCTCTACGAGGCACTAGCGATGGGCCTTCCGGTCGCCTGCTTCCGCACCTCCGGCATTCCCGAGCTGGTGCGCGACGGGGTCGAAGGTTTGCTCGCTGATGAAGGAGACGAGTCTGGACTTGCGTCGAACCTGCTGCGACTCTGCCAAGACGACGCGCTCGCATGCCGCATGAGCAAGGCCGGCCGCCGCCGGGTAGAGCAATCCTTCGAGCTCGGCGCACAAACCGCCCAGCTCGAGACGATTTATGCGGAACTCCTTCAGTCCAGACAGCAGCCAGCCCGCCCGAACGGTATTCGCGAAGCTCCTTTCATACCGGCTGTAGACGGCCATCATCAGCCGCAGAGTGCCAATCGTGGATCACCCCAGGTGCTTATCCCCGACAGCTTGACAGACCATGAGCATGCCTCCCATGTCTCATCATGAGACTCCGCCAAGTGTCGTTCCAGGGCAGGGAATGGATGCCTCATGGCTGATCAATCCCCAATGCCAAGCCAGGTAAGCCCGCCTCCACCACCTTTTCCGTCAGGCCAAAAACCCGCACCACGCCTTCGCCACCAGGCTGCCTGGATGATCTCCGGCAACGGGGTGGCAGTCCTCTTCCAGGCGATCTACTTCGTGCTGATGGGCCGCATGCTGGGCAGCCGCGAGTATGGTGCATTCGTCGGCGTAGTCGCGCTGGTTAACGTGCTCAGCCAGTTCAGCAGCCTGGGCATGGAGATGATCCTGCTGCGCAACATCAGCCGCGATCGCGCCAGTTTCGCCCGCACCTGGGGCAAAGCACTGCTGGTAAGCAGCGCCGGCTTTGTCCTCCTCTTACTTATCTCGATCCTCTACGGCAGGCTCCTTCTCACCCCCGCGCTGCGCACGCTCATCCCCTGGATTGCAATCTCTGACGCCTTCCTCGGCAAGCTCTCGCAGTTAGCCAGCCGAGCCCTCCAGGGCGCAGACCACGCCGCATGGAGCGCGCGCCTCACCGCCATGGCCAATGCCGCCCGTACGCTCGTCGCCGGCCTGCTGCTCGTCTACTGCCTCCACGCGCATCGGCATGTCTCCGCGCTTAGCTGGGTCCGGGTCTACTGGCTCGCTTCGCTCGCGGTGGCAAGCGTGAGCCTGGTGCTGGTCACGCGCACGCTCGGCCGCCCACAGTTCAAACGCGTGCGTCTGGCCGAGCTGGCTGAAGGCCTGAGCTTCTCGCTCTCAAGCTCCGCCATCTCGGTTTACAACGACATCGACAAGACCCTGCTCGTGAGCCTGGGCCAGAGCTACGCCGCCGGCATCTACGCCGCGGCCTATCGTGTCGTCGACGTGCTCACCACCCCCATCTACAGCCTCTACGCTGCCGCAGCTCCGCGCTTCTTCCGCGAGGGTGCTCGCGGGATTGCCGGCGCCGCCCACTTTTCGGGCCGCATGCTGCGCTGGACCATCCCTTTTGGCGCGCTCGCCGCATTCTGCCTCGCGCTCGGCGCGCCGGTGCTGCCCCTTGCCTTCGGCCACTCCTTCCTCGGTTCGGTCTCTGCCCTGCGCTGGCTATGTCTGCTTCCTTTGATACGAGGCATGCAGTATGCCTGGGGCACGACTATCACCGCCTCGTCCTCGCAGTGGCTGCGCACCGCGACCCAGGCAGCGGCAGCGCTCTTGAACCTCGCGCTCAATCTTGTGCTGATCCCGCGATGGTCATGGCAGGGCGCCGCCGCCGCCAGCCTCATCA
>CAXTMM010000079.1:3629-4812 GCA_964245415.1 uncultured Acidobacteriaceae bacterium
CCGACGGCGCCCTTGCGCTCTCAAACGGTCTTCTGGTGGCCTGGCGCTTACGACGAAACGCCCGCTCCGCACCAGCGCTGCCGCCCGGCCATCGACAGCACGCCTGAAGGTACCGCATCCGCTCGACCCTCTTCGAGCACCGCATGCATACAGTCCTGTGAAGGCTTCTCGAAAGCCGGCATCCCTGCGAAGTTCCCCCCGGAAGGTATCCTCGCAGAGAGGAAGGGCGGTTCATCATGAGCACGGTCCACAACTGGGCGCGTACCTACTCCTCCACGCCACGCGCGCTGCGCCATGCCGGCACCGTCGAAGAGCTCGCCGCCAGCCTGCGTCAAGCCGCAGAAGACGGCGCCCCCGTACGCATTCTCGGCGCCGCCCAGTCACCCAGCGATATCGCCATGAGCAACGAGTACCTGCTGGCCGTGCGCGGCCTTAAGCGCATTCGTGAGATTGACCCAGACCATTGCGAAGTGGTAGCCGAAGCAGGGATCACGCTCGGCGAGCTGGCCGTCGCTCTCGGCCGCCATGGCCTCGCCCTGCCTAACCTCGGTTCCATCCTGCGCCAGACCCTCGGCGGTGCAGCCTCGACCGGCACCCACGGCACCGGCCTCGATTTCGGCTCCCTCTCCACCTGCATCAAGGAGCTGGAGATGCTGTCGGTAGACGGCTCGCCCATGCGCGCCAACGCCGACGAAAACCGCGAGGTCTTTGCCGCCGGCCGTCTCAGTCTTGGCTCGCTCGGCGTCCACACCGCCTTCCGCCTTCTAGTCGTTCCAGATTTCGATCTCCGCGTCGAAGAGGGCCCTGTGGCACTTGAAGCGGCCATGCAGCCCGGCTGGTACGGCTCCGCCGACCACGCACGCGTATGGTATCTGCCTTACGTCGATCACGCCTGGGGCTGGCGCGCCTTTCGCATCCCCCACAAACCGGCAAACAACATCAAGACCGCTCCTGACCTCCGCACTCGCCTGCGCACCCGCGCGCTCGGCTACCATGCTTTTCAGGCCGGGCTATGGCTCGCTGCCTCGTACCCTTCACTGCTGCCAAAGGTCAACCGCGCCTACGCTAGAGAGTTTCTTACCAGGCCCCGCCATTCGACCGGCGGCAGCGTCTCCCAGTTCACCTTCGACTGCCTCTTCCACCAGTACGTCTCCGAGTGGGCAGTGCCCCTGGCAAAGGCGCC
>CAXTMM010000079.1:4822-13235 GCA_964245415.1 uncultured Acidobacteriaceae bacterium
GACGCAGTTCTCGGAACACGCGAGATGGCCGAGCAGCAAGGCTTTGAGGCCCATCTGCCGATTGAAATCCGCTTCACCGCCGGCGACGACATATGGCTCAGCCCCACCAACCAGGGCCCGCGCTGCTGGATCGGCCTCGTCTCCTACATCCCCTGGGGTCGCGAGATCCCGTGGAAACCGTTCTTCAATGCTTTCGAGGCCCGGATGCTGAGCTTCCACGCTCGCCCCCACTGGGCCAAATACTTCACCGCACCCGCTGAAAAGCTGCGTGAGCTTTATCCCTGCTGGGACCAGTTCCAACGGCTCCGAGCTACGCTCGATCCTCAGTACCGCCTGCGCAACGCCTACACAGACAGAGTCCTGGGCGCCCCCTAAGCGGACTCAACCATCGCGAGTCTCACGGCGTAGCTTCCGCTCGCACCTGCGCCATGATCGGCTCAGCAGCTCCGGCACCCTGTGCGCGCCACAGCGACTCAAGTGCCTTGGCTATCTCCCCGCACAAGGTCACCGCCGGGCTGCCCGCCTGCTCCTCCCGCTCGATGCCACGCAAAGCCGTATCCACAGCCTCGAGTAGCTCCGACGGCACGCTGCCAACTCGTCCGGCGATAGCGCCGAGCAGCCTGGCGCTTGCCTCCTGAAAGCGCGCCAGCGATCCGCATAGCTCATCTTTCCCGACACCAGGCCTGTACTGCACCAGCGCAATCTCCAGCAGGAAGATGGTTCGCATCGCCGGCTGCATGATCTGCATCCGCTCCCGTTCGCGCAGGTTCCGCTCCCGGCTCCGTCCGGTCTCAAACTGCACTGCATCCGCCTGCTCGTTCATCTGGCTGAAGCCGTTGTTGATGGCTCCGCGCAACGCCCGCAGTTCGATCATCGCCGTGCGCTGGGCGCCCTCATCCTCGGCGACGACTACAGAGACCAGCTGCGCCAGCTTGCCCAGAGAGCGCAGGTTTTCCTCGAGCAGCTTTTGCATGCGTACCGCTGCACGCGGCGCCCAGAGCTGGTCGAAGACCACCCACATCACCACCAGCCCCAGCAGCACCCCAACCACCCTGTCCCGCGCCACCGCGAGCGAAACCTGCACCGTAAACTCCTGCAGGTTAACCAGGTAGAAGGCGAGCGCGATCTGCAGCCCGAAGTAGGAGAGCCGCGGGCTGGAGGTCGCGAACCGCGCAGAGAACGCAGTGACAGCCGCAAAGTAGAGCGTGAAGGCGGTAATCGAATCGATCAGCGGCAGCAGGTATATCTGTGCGGGGATCGAGATGAGCAGGCCGCCAACGATGGCCCCGGCCGTGCGCAAAACCTGCTTCTGGCGCGAGGAGCCGATGGTGCCCACGGCGGTGATAATGCAGGTGGCGACCGCGGTATTGATCCCCGGCCAATCAATCGCGTTGTAGATGATGTAGGAGAGGCTTGCAGCCAGGCATCCGCGCAGCGCGAAGATCAGGTACTCGCGATTGGTAAAGGCGTCCGGAACGAAGATGCCGTAAGGCGCCGGCGGCTCGAGGATGGCCAGCAGCGCCTGATCGCGGCTGAGGCCGGCCACCGGCGGCGAGAAGATACTGCGCAGCATGGTGACCGTGCGCTCAAGGATGGGCAGCAGCGGAACGTTCTGGGATAGCGTCTCCGGTCCCTGCCAGGGTGGGGTCCGCAGATGCACAGCATCTTCAACCGTGTGCAAGCCGTTGATGCTTCGCGCTTCCTCACCCAGGGAGCGACCGAGCGCGAGCAGCCTCTCTCGGTCTTCGGGGGAGACGGCAAAGTGTTTCATTCTTGCATCGGGCTCCTCGCCTGCCGGCCGAACCAGCGTTTGCTCGAGATTGACCGCCAGGTCAACCAGGCGACCTGTAAGTGAGACGAGCGCGGTGACCTGGGCCCGTACCTGCGGAGTCTGGCCGGTGCGGATGACGGAACGGCGCAGACTCGCCGGGCCGATCATTGCATACTGCATCAGCTTGGCCTGGATCTTGGACGAGGGCCGCTTGCCGCGAGCATAGGTTTGCAGCGTCTCCTCCACGCAGTGGAGCCGCTCGAACAGACCCGAAACCACGTCGTCCTTCGGGTGGAAGCTTCGGTAAGCCACTTCCACCAGAAGGGTCGACCCCAGCCCCAGCAGAACCGCGACCAGCAGGTACAGCGTGCCATCAACCTTTAACTCGCTCGGTCCAGCCTGATCCCACAGCGGGATTGCTGTAGCGATCACAAAGCTGAAGCCTGTGGCCATGCCGTAATTGCGCGCCGTGACAATCACGAAAAAGATCATGTAGAACGTGCCGACGACCCAGAAGAAGTGGGTCACCGGCGAGTCAAGCAGCAGTACCATGCCGAACAGCGTATACCCGGTTCCGGCGATAAAGGCGAGCGCGTTCGTAAGCGTCTGCTGCAGGGTGCTGCGCAGGTTTTCTCGGGTGACGACGAGGGCGAAGAAGCCTCCCAGCGCCCCGCCCGGAATGTGAAAGGTCATCAGGGTCAGCATGACGAGCGTAGCCGCGATCGTCATGCGCGCGACGGTCGAGGCGCGCCCCGGGTAGGGCGCGAGCTCACGACGCAAAAATTCCAGCAGCCACTTCCACGTAAGGCGGTCCGGATCGCGCTTCTTATTCACCACCGCGGGTGTCTTCACGTGCGCCGCAGCGTCAGCCATACTTGTCAGCCCCGGCCGTTGCGGGCGTATCCGCGCACCACCACCACCGCCGACTCGCCCATCCGGAAAGCTTCAGGCGCATCCGACTCGATCCGAATCCGGACCGGGTACCGCGAAGCAAGGTGCACCCAGCTGAGCGTGCGCTGCACGTCCGGCAAACCCTGCCGCAGCGTCCCGATCGTGCTCGCGTCCGGCGTCACCCCGTAGCCCGTGCTCTCGACCACGCCTTGGTAGTGCACGCTCGGCGCGGACATGAGATAAACATCAACTGCCATCCCCGGCTCGATCCGGTGCAGCTGCGTCTCGCGAAAGTTCGCAATCACCCACCAGGTGCGCGTGTCGATCAGCGTAAATACCTGCTCGCCCGTATGCGCGTACGCGCCTTCCGAGAGCGTCAGGTCCGTCACCCGCGCATCAAAGGGCGCCCGCACCGTGCAGTTATCCAGGTTGTACTGCGCATTGCTGATCGCCGACGCCCGACCCTGGCGCTGGGCCACCAGCGGCTCAAGCGTCGTCACCGCGCTCCGCGACTGCTGCGTCTGCGCCGTGCTCTGCACCACCTGCGACAACGACTGCGCATACGCCGCGGTCATCGTCGCGACCCTCGCCTGCGCCACGGCCAACTGCGCCTCAGCCTGGTGTACAGCAAGCCCCTTCGCAGCCGTGCCGGTGCGAATCTGGTCTACCTGGTCGATCGTCACAAACTGCTTGGCCAGCAGCGGTTCCACCCGGTGCAGGTTGTTGAGCGAGTACGTGTATTCGGCCTGCGCCCGGTCGAGCGCCGCCTGCGCATTGCCCACATCCGCCTTCGCTTCATCGATCGTCGAGCCGGCCCGGGTCACATTCGCCTCGGCTCCGCGCGTTCCCGCCGCCGCCGCCGCCGCTGCGTTCTCCTGCGAGCGAATCGTTCGCTTCTCATCGTAGATCTGGCCTTCCAGCTGTTGCTGGTCCGACTGCGCGTGTTCAAGCGCGTACACATAGGGCCTGCGGTCAATGACGAAGAGGGTGTCTCCGCGATGCACCTGCTGGTTATCATGCACCGGCAGTTCTGCAATTGGGCCATCGACCTGCGGCGCAATGCCGATGTAGTTCGCGAATACCTCGGCATCATCGGTGCGCGGATTGGTGTTGGTCTCGTGGATCCCCAGCGCCGAGACCACAAGCGCCAGCACGATAATGCCGGCGCTCACCATACGTGCAGCGAGCGAGGGTCCGCGCTGCTTGCCCTCTTCGTTGTCCTCGCTCTGGCCGCCGCCGTCTGCTGCGCGCTCGTCTTGTTCTGCCATCAATCCCTTGCCTCTGATCCAATTGGGCTCAACTATAAAAAATCAACCACAGGCTCATCGTGAATAGCGCCGTCAGGCTGGGATACACCAGCACCGCCGGGGTAAGCTGGCTCGCCAGGTTCAGCCGTTGCAGCGCCAGGTGCACAAACCAGGTAAGCAACAGCCCCGCAAAAAAGCAGAAAATCCACACCGGAAAGAACGATCCCAGGATGCTGTAAGAGGGCGCGCGATCGCAGCCGCTGACCACGGACACAGCCATCCCGGCGACGAGACGTGCAGACCTTCGCCCATTCTGAATGCTCGGCCTGATCTTCATTGCCGCGTCCCCACCATCCCCTGCTTTTGCTCGCCGGAGGTCTGCGGCCTCGATGCCGGCAGCGGCGCCGTCACAGGCTGACGCAGCAGATCCCCCGTCCGAAACGCCAGCCCCGCCGTCTGGCGAAACACATTCGCCCGCGCCGTCACATCCTGCGAGCGCGCCTGGGCCAGCGTTCGCTGCGCCTGCACCACATCCAGCAGGTTACGCACCCCCAGCCCGTAGGACTCAACCGCAGCGTTGTAAGACGTGTTCGAAGCCTCCAGCAGCGCCTGCGCCGCGCGCTGCTGCGCAAGCGAGGTCTTCAGATTCGCGTACGCTGTCCATACCTGATCCTCTGCCTGGTCGCGCTGCGTGTCGAGCTCAGCGGCTGCCTCGCGCCGCTCCGCATGCGCCCGCGCCAGCTCACTCGACCGCCGGCCGCCGTCAAATAAAGTCCAGTTCAGGTTCAACTGCGCGTTCCACACCCCTGACGCGGCATAGGTGCCGAGCAGCAGATCCTGCTCACCATACCCGCGCAACCGCCCCAGGTTGCCGCTAAATGTCACCCGCGGAAAATAAGCGCTGCGAGCTTCCCCAATCCGTGTATCCGCCGCCCGTACGCGTGCCACCTGTTCGAGCAGATCAGGTCGCTGCGCCAGCGCCCGGTCGATCGCCTGCTCGGCACTTTCTTCATCCACAGCCGGCGGCGCCAGCTCTTCAAGCGGCTGCACCACGAGCGCTGTCGTCACCGGTAGACCGATCACGGTAAGCAGATCACCCAACGCAATCTGCCGCGCTCCCTCCAGGCTGGCCAGGTCATACTCCGCTTGCGCCGCCGCCGCGCGCGCTTCCAAGGCATCGGGCAGCGTAGCCAGCCCCTGCGCCAGCCGCGCATCCACATTCTCAGACACTGTGCGCGCATTCTTGAGATTGGCCTCGGCCGCCGCCACCTGGCCCATTGCCGCTAGCAGCCGATAGTACGCGTCCGTAACCCGGTAAAGCACGGTAAGGTGCGTGTTGTTGAAGGCAAAGTTCGCCGCAAACAACTCATCGTGCGCAGCCGAAAGCTCCCTCTGCCGCGCACCGTAGTCAAACACCGTGTAATCAAGCTCCAGGGCCACCTCACCGGTGCCCTCCGTCTGGCGCACAAAGCTTGCCCCAAGCAGCACGCCCTGGCGCAGCGTCTGGCTCAGCACCAGGCCGGCGAGGGTCGGCAGCAACGCGCTACGTGCCACACCTACCTGCGCAGCCTGCACCCGCGCTCGCTCCCAGGCCACGCGTGTCTCAGGATTACGCCGCTCCGCCATATCGGCCAGCTCAGCCAGCGTGTATCGCCTGCCCACATCCAGCCCAGCTACTGAGATAGCTGCTGACGGCGGAGCGCCCCTGCTTGCATCTAGATGAAGCTTCTGGTCAGGCTGCCAGGGCATCGACGGATCAGGCGAAGTCGACTGTGCGCAGCAGGACGCTGTCTGACAGCGAATCAGAAGTACAATCGTAACAGCCACCAGCACGAAACCGGCGATCTGCCTCATGCCCCTGCCGCCATGCTCCCGCAATGCCGCAGCCCCGCCATTCGCCACACCCATTCTTATCCACGTCCCACACACCTCAGTACGGAAGACGCATCGGGCTCACCGCCCAAGCCGCAAAGCTCGCCCCGGCTTCCTCGCGCAGCAGCGGCAGGCAGGGAATCGCCCGCCGCGCCCGTTCCGCCGCAAACTCCCCGTACAGTCGAGCGTCATCAAAGCCCACCGCCGCCGCATCCTCGGCCGTGCTGCCATAATAGATCACCTCGAGTCGCGCCCAGTAGATCGCCCCCAGGCACATCGGGCAAGGCTCACAGCTGCAGTAGATTGCGCACCCCCCCAGCTCAAAGGTGCCCAGCGTGCTGCAGGCCCTGCGAATGGCAGCAACCTCGGCATGCGCGGTAGGATCAAGGGTCGCCGTCACCATGTTCGCGCCCTCGGCCAGCACCGCGCCGCCACGCACAATCACCGCGCCGAACGGGCCGCCTGCGCCCGTTCGCACATTTTCTGTCGCCAGCTCGATCGCCCGCCTCATCCACACCAGCCGCAACTCGGCCTGTTGCTCTACCTGTTCTCCAATCACGCCGTACCTGCCTCGCGCCTGCATTGCTTTCTCCATCGTAGCCGCAGATGCGCGTACCCGCGTCGCACAATCTCGCCTTCAGGCGAGAGTCACGAGCACGGCCAGCCACCCGACTTCTGGCTCTGTAAGCAACAAGCAGGCTGCTCACTTAGGCTCGCACAACCCGCCCATTACTACCGCAAATACCGCCTATCAACTTGGGTAATGCTCGGTCCGCCGCCGGCAGGTATCCCCCCGTTCTACCTGGCTTTACCCGCAGCCCATGCGGGTAAGCTGCTGCCGCTTAGTGCGCCTCGACCATAAACCAGCTTTATCGGCCATATACGCGCTCGCCCCACATCCCATTTTTAGCTTGTTCCAGCGCGCGCTTTGTTACTAAAGTTGCGCATGGCTATCTGTAACTTCTCGCGTTACCCGACACGCCATCCCAGGCAACGCTGCCTGTCTTAGCCGGCATAGCGTTCCTCGCGCCCATTCGCTCAAACAAGCATGCATACCATCTGATCCAACCCTTGGAGGCTCTATGAATCTTCGCCGAGGCAGGCTACCTGTATCCCTACAGCTCCTGTTGCTCTTCACCATCCTTGTCAGCATCCAGGTCGGATTCGCCCAGACCTTCCGCGGCAGCATGGACGGCACGGTTACCGACGCAAGCGGAGCTGTCGTCGCCGGCGCCCAGGTCGAGGCCACCGATGTTGCCACCGGGGTCAGGCACGACACAGTCAGCTCGAGCGGTGGCGAGTTCTCCTTTGTGGACCTGCCGCTCGGCTCCTACACCGTGACCGCGATGGCGCAAGGCTTTGGAACGATCAAGGTCGACAAGGTCCCGGTGACCGCCGGAGTGATCTACACCCTGCCCATCAAGCTGAGCGTGGCCCAGGCTGCGGAGACTGTCGAGGTAAGCGCAGCCGCGCTGGCGCTTGACACCACCTCGACAACCCAGACCGCCGGAGTCGGGGGCGGGCAGCTGCAGGACACGCCGCTCAACGGCCGCGACTTCACGCAGTTGATCATCCTTTCGCCCGGCTTCTCAAACTCCGGCGCGGGCGGTTACGGGTCGCTGAACGGAACACGCGCCAACCAGATCAACTGGCAGATCGACGGCATCGACAACAACGATCTGTGGCACAACATTCCCGCGGTGAACCAGGGCGGCGTCTCCGGTATCGCCGGCATCATCCTCCCTATCGATGCAGTCGACCAGTTCTCCGCCCAGACGCAGGCCGCGCCGGAGACCGGCCGCAACCCGGGCGGTACGGTCAACCTCTCGCTCAAGGCGGGCGGCAACCAGCTGCATGGCAGCCTCTACTACTACAACCGCAATGAGTTCTTCGGAGCGACCAACCCCTTCACAGCGCCCGTCAAGCAGGAAGTGCGCAACTACAACTACGGTTTTTCGGCAGGCGGTCCGGTTATCAAGGACAAGCTCTTCTGGTTCACCACCTATGAGCACCAGCGCTTCACCATTGGCGTCTCCGGCCGGGGAACCACGCCTTCGACGGCCTACCAACAGGAGGCGACAGCCGCGCTGACAAAGGCCGGCTACACCCTCAACCCGGTTTCTCAAAATCTGTTGAACGCGCTCTGGCCTGCGGATGCCCTGGGCAATCTTTCAGCGACCCAGAATAACTATGTGAGCTCCGTTCCCGAATTCGGCTACAGCTACAACGGCCTAGTCAAGCTCGATTACACCATCGACTCCAAGAACACGCTCAGTACGCACTGGTTTGTCGGTCAAGGCAACCAGGTCGCACCGGTCGGTTCGGTGCTCGCCTACTACTATGAAGTGGCTCCCATCCACGTACAGAACTACGCGGTGGTCTACAACCACGTCTTCGCACCGAGCTTGACCAATCAGGTGCTCGTAGGCGTCAACTACTTCAACCAGGTTTTCAATGACCAGAACACCGGATTCAACTCGGCCGCGCTTGGTCTTAACGATGGCTCGTCGCTCCCTGGTGCCCCGAACCTGATCATCGGTACCAGCACCAGCAGCTTCGATCAGACAGGCGAGACGCCGCCCGAAGGCCGCAACGACATCACCGGCCATCTTACGGATGATCTTGCCTGGAC
>CAXTMM010000080.1:0-12956 GCA_964245415.1 uncultured Acidobacteriaceae bacterium
TTCCTAACTTTTGCCTAATCCTGCTACACTTAGAAAAAGGCTGCCGGGAAACAGAGCAAATGAGGATAGACAAAGCATGGCGAAATTGCTGAAAGAAGCAGCTACGCGTTACACCGAATCGCAGGTCGGACCAGGTCCATTTGAAACAAGCGTTCCGGGGTTAACGCTTCTTCGCTCGAATCAAGAGCGTCGAACAAATTTTCACCTCTGCAAACCGGCTCTGTGCATCGTTGTCCAAGGCGCCAAGTGGACCATGATCGGAGAGACGCGATTCGACTACCATGCAGATCAGGCCTTGGTAGTGAGTGTCGAACTGCCCGCGTTCAGCACAATCGTCGAGGCCAGCCCGAGCGAACCTTACCTTGGCATCATCATTGAATTCGATCTTGCCATTATGCGAGAGGTCATGGACAGCCTGGACACGCTGCCGGAAGTGTCCAGTCAGGCTCGCCGAAGCGTTTTTGTGACAGACTTTGATGGACCATTGGCTGATTGCGCGTTACGGCTGATGCGACTGCTGGAGACGCCGCGGGCAATTGCCGTTCTGTACCCCGCCATCATGCGCGAGATTTGCTACTGGCTTTTATCCGGGCCACACGGCCCGGAAATCATGAGCATGACGGTCGGGAAGATGCACACCAGGAATGTGCTCAGCGCGATCCACTTCATTCGCGATCGCTTTGCGGAGCCGATCCGCGTTGAGGAATTGGCGTCAATCGCACAGATGAGCCCGTCCGCCTTTCATCGTCAGTTCAAGGCCATCACCTCCATGACGCCGCTCCAGTATCAGAAACAGCTTCGCTTGCTCGAAGCACGACGGGTCATGTTTGCCAATGAATTCAACGTTGGGACCACCGCCGCTCAAGTCGGCTATGAGAGCCAAACCCAGTTCAGCCGGGAGTATTCTCGTATGTTCGGCATGCCTCCCCGGCGAGACATCCTTTCTCTTCGAGATGCCGTTTCCTAGCTCTGATAGTGATGTAAGTCCGAAGCGCCAATATGGCGGCAGAGTTGGATTTGCCGCTCAACAAGAACATGTGGGACATTGGTATGCCGCAGTCCTCTTCTCGGAAGTTGGATGACAGGTCGATTGGAGGGCGCTCCTCTAAAGTTGCGGTAGCTTATGTTTGCGCAACGATCTGCATACGGGTAAAAGCTCAGCATTGTGTGGCATAAGCAAGCAGCTGGCGATACATTGCCGCGACCGTGCTCATCCCGCATCCGTTTTCTTATGTTTGCTACATCGCTCGTTTTTAAGATGTGGTGCAGCACCCTTTTGCTAGAACCGCTCTTCGCAATCCAGCATTGTCCTCCCAGCATCTCATTCCCGATCTGGGACTCACCTCCGTCCCATAGGACGGTTCTCGCACATAGGCTCTATCCCTTCTCCCTCAATCGGCCGATAAGGAGCAAGCAACCGCGCCCCGAGGAGATCGCCCCAATGATTGACTACACCCTCCGCTACCTGCACGAAGTCGGCGAGATCGCTCGCGCCATTGAACCCGAGCAGGTCGACCGCATGCTGCACGTGCTTACCGAGGTCCGCGAACGTGGCGGACGGCTCTTCTTCCTCGGCGTAGGCGGCGGCGCAGGCCATGCCGGCCATGCCGTCAATGACTTCCGCAAGATCGCCGGCATCGAGTGCTACGCTCCATCCGACAACGTCTCCGAGCTCACCGCCCGCATCAACGACGAAGGCTGGGACAGCTGCTACGCGAACTGGCTGCGCGGCTCGCACCTCAACGCCAAGGATGCACTCTTTGTCTTCTCAGTCGGCGGCGGCTCGGTTGAAAAGAACATCAGCATGAACATCGTCAACAGCCTCAAGCTCGCCCAAAAGGTAGGCGCACGCATCGTCGGCATCGTCGGGCGCGACGGAGGTTACACGGCCCAGGTCGCCGACCAGGCTATCGTCATCCCGACCCTTTCGGCCGACACCGTCACCGCCCACGCCGAAGCCTTCCAGGCCGTCATCTGGCACCTGCTCGTTTCGCATCCAGCCATGAAGCAAAACGAGATGAAGTGGGAGTCGGCTGACCTTGTCCTCGGCTGAGCGCAGCTTCTTGGCCAAGCGAAGCTTCTCGGCTGGCAGCCGCGCGAGCTATGCAGCGGGTGGCGCAGCCCAATTCGACCTTCAAGAAGCGCGATCCAACCAACACTCCGCGCTTCCCGGCGCGCGCCTGATACGGGAGAGTTTTCCCCCGAAGCAAAACATGGCGCGCGCTGTCTTTCTTGACCGAGACGGCGTGCTCAACCGCAACTTGTACTACGCCGACACCCAGGCCTGGGAGTCTCCGCGCACGGTGGACGCGGTCCAACTTACCCCCGGCATTGCGCCCGCGCTCGCATCCCTGAAGGCCGCAGGCTACCTGCTGATCGTCGTCTCAAACCAGCCAAATGCAGCCAAAGGCAAGTGCAGCCATCTAACGCTCGACCTGGTCCACGCGCAGGTGGTCTCGCTACTCGCCGCCGAGGGTGTCGCGCTTGACGAGCACTACCTCTGCCTTCACCATCCCGACCACACTGGCCCCTGCGAATGCCGCAAGCCAAGTCCGTTCTTCCTGCTTCAAGCAGCGGCAACCTACGGGATTGACCTTGCTCAGTCTTGGATAATTGGAGACCGCGCGACCGACGTCGCCTGTGGCCGCGCCGCAGGCACGCGCACAGTCTGGATCGATACGGGCGAGGGAAGGGCAACCCCCTACCCGGAAAATCCCGCAGAGCTTGCAGCCCGCACCGTTCCGGATGCCGTCGTACAGTTACTCACTCTGGCCGCCGCCGCCCCTCAGCCTGCCCAAGACATCTAGCCAGGCACTGAAAACGGCTCGTCCGGCACTCTCATGCGCCGCCTCCAAAAAGCCCTCTTCCTCCGGCATTTTAGGGCTATCGCTCGCAACCTTAATTTGGAGAGGGATTTCGCTTGCGTCACTCTACGATCTCTGGGAGTGTGCCTTCTTCGCGGACCTTTTCAGGGCCTGTATCTCTTCATCAAGCGCTTTACTCGTTTGCTCCAGAAAGTTCATAATGACGGCGAACTCGTTGGCTGTACTTTGCAAGCAGCTTTGCCATGCGATCGCCTTGGCTGCCATAGAGGGTATCCACCTCTTGCAGCTTTCCTGTATCAGCGTGGATTGTCACCCTTCTTCGGTCCTCTTTGCTTCTTTCGCGACGTGCGAAGCCGGCCTTTTCCAGTCTGTCGATTAGGGCGGTGGTGGCAGCCCCAGTCAGACCGATTTGGTCGCTGAGGTCCCCAGCAGACACGGCCTGATCCTCCAACAAACGCAGGCAGTTTACATCTGTCGCGTTCAGACCTGGCTGAGCGGCTACGGAGGAATGGAACAGCATGATTCGTCCCACGAAACTTCGGATGGCTGGAACGTAGGCGCGCATGCGGGCTCTTGACTTCATTCTCACCTGACTTGACAAGTTATTTCGATAATCTAATGGTTCGATGGTAGAAGAGAAATGACTATGGCAACATTCGATCTAAATGGCTTTAGTTAGTATTACGAACTGCTCGGTGATCCTTCAAAGCCTCCCGTGCTTATGATCAGCGGCCTCGGCGGCGTTGGTGCGAGCTGGGGTTTGCAGGTCAAGCACTTTGCTGAGCATTACAACGTCATTTTGCCCGACCACCACGGGACAGGCAAGAGCACGCATACACCGCAGGGTTACACAACTCACCAGCTTGCCCGAGATATGGCAGCGCTGATGCAGCACCTGGACTAGGTCCTTGCACGTGATTGGCGCTTCCACCGGCGGAGCTATCGCACAAGACATGGCGCTCGATCACCCGCATACCGTCTGCTCTCTCACCCTCTCTTCAACCTTCGCCCGCTTCAATGCGTACACTTAACGGGAGTCCCAGGTTCGAAGGAGAATGACTGAGCATTGGAGCCGTTCCGAGTTCTTCGCATGGTATTCCTTGTCTCTGTTCTCGCCTCGCTACATTAGCGAACACCCGGACAAGGTAGAGGCGTGATGGAGATGGGATCGTCTCATCCGGAGCAGCCGGGCGACCGCGAGATCGGCCTCAAGCGCATCGACGTGATCGCTGCACACGACCCATCCGCCAAGCTTGGCGACACCAGGCAGCCAACATTGGTCGTGTGCGGAACTCACAACTTCTGCACGCCGCTGCCTCTCTCTGAAGAGCTCGCCCAAGGGATTCCAGGAGCGAAGCTGGTGGTCTTTGAAGAGGGAGGCGAGTTGATCGACTGGGAACAGGAGAAGAAGTATTTCGAGATTGTCGGCGGGTTCGTGCAAGAGCAGGCAATTAGAGAATGAGGCTTGAGCGCAGCAAAGGCGATCTACGCTCGCGCTCTGCCATGGTGCTAAATTGATTTAGCCTCAAACAGGCTTTCGAAAGCCCGGCTTAAACAAACGGGGAGAAATGGTCGCTTCTATCCTTCGCCTGCACGTCATGCTGTTCCCAATCCTGCTTTGTCTCGTGACTACTCCTGCTGCCGGTACACAGGAGGTTTCAAGGTCCACACCCGCAGTGCAGCCTGCAGCAATGGCGCCCGAGGCGATCGCAGCTTTACGGGTTCAGCCTTTGCTGGATCAGCTTGAAACGCTAGAAGCGGAGAACCAGGGAGCGTGTTTGGCTGCAGTCACGCTTCGCCAGCTCTTGCTGGAGCACATACTTGCTGCATCCCTAAAAATGGACGCCGTTCTTGGACGGATCGAAAGCGAGGCTTCCTTTTCGAGCGAGGATCGCTATGTGCTGGAGACGCGTAAGCAGCGTCAGGTGAGTACTCTCAATATTCTCACCTTTGCTGTCGGCGGCGCGCTAGGGGCAACCGGCTCCGCGATGCAACTAACGAGCGGCCTTAATCATGCCGGGATTGCACTCCAAGCGGCGTCAGGAGGCACCTCACTGATCTCGTCATCGGTTCAGTTCAAGCTGAATGGCGGTAAAGTCGCCATCCGCACTCCGTACAACATGCTTGCTGAAATCCTCGACCAGCCAGCGAACTCAGAAAGCCACTACCCAGCCGTCGTGCAGGTATACCTGCATCTACAGCGTTCTGCAGGTCGGCCTTCCGTGGCTGAAAGCCTTATAGCAGCCTGGAAGAAACTCGATCGCCTGAAAGTAGCCAGGAGCAAAGAAGATTCGATCCAGTACCTTATCGCCGATCGCACCAGCAACATGCAACTCACCGCGAAGGAACTCGCTGACCGCGAGGCCATGCTCCACGATCTACATTCTCACATTTTGTTGTTTAAGTCAGAGCTTGAAGAGATTTTGTTGAAGATCGAGGAACCCTCGTTGTTAGAGCCAGGGCCTAGACAATGAGGAGATGACGACTCTGACGTTTGCAGTAGTGAAGCCGGGTCACCCAGAGATCGGCGAGCCTATCGCGCCCTTGTGGACGTCACCATCACAGACAAGAACATCCAAGCGATCCTTGAACCGGCGCATCCGCGTCCGGCTCTCATACCGCCCGTATCTCGCAACCGGGCAGGTGTGGCTTTCGACAAAAGCCACGACTGCCGGCCGCCAACTTCCGAAGTAACTCTACTAACCCATCCTAAGACGCAGCCCGTCCCACCAGCCCAGCCACCGAAGCCACCCCCGCTCTTCCATACGCAGGTACCAGCCCATCAAGCGTAAACCCGGCTGCCACAGCGTCCTGGTAGAGCATCTTCACCGTCTCGAGCGAGTAAGCCGCCAGGTCCTTGCCAATCGTGCTGATCTTGCTCAAAATATCCGGCGTTGCCGTGATAATGTGCGTGCCCGACTCCTCCGCGTGATACACATTCAGCAACTCACGCGAGCTCGCCCAGAGCAGTTCCGCCTTCGGCAGCGGACTCAAAATATGAACAGCGCGACGCATCAGCGGCACGGGATCAACCCCCGTATCCGCAATCCGCCCGGCAAACACCGACACAATCGCGGGCGTCCGCGGGTCAAGCGCCTCCGCGATCCGCTCCACCTGCCCAAGCGTCAGCAGCGCCGTCACATTCAGCATGATGCCGTCGCGTGAAAGCCTGCGCACCAGCGGCGCCATCGAGAAGCCCTGCGTGTTTGTAACCGGTATCTTTACATATACGTTCTTGCCCCATGACGCGATATGCCTCGCCTGCCACTCCATACCCGCCTCATCATCGGCAAACACCTCAAATGAAATCGGCCGGTCCGGAATCGACGCCACCACCGACCGCGCAAAGGCTTCATAATTCTGCACGCCGGCTTTGCGCATCAGCGAAGGGTTAGTCGTAAACCCCTGCACATAAGGCTTGCCGTACATCGCGAGCAGGCTCTCAATGTTGGCTGCGTCGCAGAAGAGTTTTACTTTCAAACCGGAACACGGATGCACTGTGGACATGTGAGTCACTCCAGGGAAATGAGGTTTTACCGCGTTTGCTACTGCGAATCTAGTGGGCATAACTGGCCCGTAAAAGATCAAAGCGCCCCAAGGCGGTTACGAAAGTGGGAAAGTGCAAAAACGGAACTCACGCTATCCCCACTTATCTCCGATATGCTGTCTCCACCAATCAAGTTTTAACCATCAGTGCAATGCCAGGCGGATTCGGGTTTACAGTCCACCAGGCTTTTGTGCCCCTACGCGGAACTTGTTCCGCGCACAATTCAGGAGACGCGCACCATGGCCGATCAGGCACCGCTCCCCGTACGTTCCGGCAGCTGCTTCTTCGTCGTAGGCGGCGCCGGCTTTATTGGCAGCCACTTCGTCGACCGGCTTCTCCGCACCCCGAAGATCGCCCGCGTCACCATCTACGACAACTTCTCCTCGGGCCGCGAATGGCACTACGAGCACCATTTAGCCGACGAGCGCTTCCACCTCGTCCGCGCCGATGTCACCGATCTCGACCAGCTCACCGAAGCCATGATCGGCCACGATGTCGTCATCCATCTCGCCTCGAACCCCGACATCGCCCGCGCCGCCACCGAGCCCGAAATCGACTTCTATCAAGGCACCCTGCTCACCAACAACGTCGTCGAAGCCATGCGCCGCGCCGGCGTCGGCGAGCTGCTCTACGCCTCCGGCAGCGGCGTCTACGGCGAGCTTGGCATCGAGCCCATCGACGAAGACTCCGGCCCCTTTCGCCCCGTCTCCACCTACGGGGCCAGCAAGCTCGCCGGTGAGGCCTTGATCGCCAGCTACTGCGCCATGTTTGGCCTGCGCGCCTGCGCCTTCCGCTTTGCCAATGTTGTCGGCTCTCGCCAGACCCACGGCGTGGGCTTCGACTTCCTCCGCCGGCTCACGACCGACCCGACTACCCTGCGCATCCTGGGCGACGGCGAGCAGAGCAAGAGCTACATCCACGTCTCCGACGTCGTCGAGGCCGTCCTGCTCGCCCTTGACGAAAGCCGGGAGGCCTATCAGGTCTTCAACGTCTCTACCCTCGACGCTATCAGCGTCACTGAGATCGCCGAAGAAGCCGTGGCCTGCCTCGAGCTCACCCGCAAGCCCGTTTTCGCCTACACTGGCGGTACCCGCGGCTGGAAGGGCGATGTCCCCGTCGTTCGGCTCAAGTCCGACCGCATCCGCGCTCTCGGCTGGAGCTCCCACCGCAACAGCCGCGAGGCCATCCGCGCCGCACTCGAATCCATGATGCAAGAAGAACGGGTGATCCATGCCTGAGCTGACTCCGGCCCCCGCACCCGCATCTGGGCCGCCACCACAGCAGGATGCAGACAGCACCTACGTCGCGCCATCTACCCCCATGCCCACCTTGGCTCTGCTCGCCGGCGGCCTCGCCACGCGCATGCGCCCCGTCACCACCACCATCGCCAAATCGATGCTCCCCGTAGCCGGCCTGCCCTTCATCGGCCACCAGCTCTCCATGCTCGCCGCGCAAGGCATCAGCCACGTCGTCATCTGCTGCGGCCACTTGGAAGACCAGATCCGCAACTACGTCGGCGATGGCTCCACCTTCGGCTGCGCAGTCGACTACTCAGCCGACGGCCCGCAGCCGCTTGGCACCGGCGGCGCCCTGCGCAAAGCCCTCCCACTGCTCGACGAGCGCTTTCTGGTCATGTACGGTGACAGCTTCCTCCCCGTCGCCATCGCGCCCATCTGGCGCAGCTTCCTCGACTCCGGCAAGCTCGCCCTGATGACCGTCTACCGCAACGCCGACCAGTGGGACACCAGCAACGTCGAGTTCTCCAACGGGTCCGTCGTCGCCTACAGCAAGCATGCCCGTACCCCGCGCATGCAGCACATCGACTACGGCCTCAACTGTCTCAGCGCCGAGATACTCGAGCGCTGGCACGAAGACACCCGCTTCGACCTTGCCGACCTCACCACCCTGCTCGTCGAGCAGCAGGAGCTGGCCGGCTTTGAAGTCCGCGAACGCTTCTACGAGATCGGCTCACCCGCCGGCCTCGCCGAAACAGACGCCCTCCTGCGCAGCAGCAGAGCCACAACCCAAGCAGGGAAGTCCCGATGATCATCGCGAAAACCCCACTCCGCATCTCGCTCGGCGGGGGCGGTACCGACCTGCCCTCCTACTACCGCGAGTACGGCGGCTTCGTCATCTCCGCCGCCATCGACAAGTACGTCTACATTACCGCCAATCGCAGCTTCTTCCCCGGCTACGTGCTCAAGTACTCCGAGCTCGAGCACGCCAGCTCCCGCGACACCATCCGACACCCGCTCTTCCGCGAAGCCCTCACCATGCACGACGTCGGCGACCGCATCGAGCTCACCAGCGTGGCCGACGTCCCCGCCGGCACCGGCCTCGGGTCTTCAGGTGCCTTCCTCGTCGGCCTGCTCCATGCTCTCTACGCCTACAAGCAAAAGCACGTAGCGTCTGAAACCCTCGCGCAGGAGGCCGTCGAGATCGAGATGGTCCGCCTCGGTCAGCCTGTCGGCAAGCAGGACCAGTACATCGCCGCCTACGGTGGCCTGCTCTGCCAGGACTACCGCCGCGACGGGACAGTAGGTGTAGTTCCCTTAGCCATCGACGCAGCCCGGGTGAGGGAACTGAGCGAGTCCCTCATGCTCTTTTTCATCGGCTCCACCCGCTCCGCGGCAACACTCCTTTCCGATCAGAAGACACAATCGGAGAGCCGCAACAAAAAGATGCTCGAAGACCTCCACTTCGCCAAGCAGCTCGGCTATGAGATCGAGCGCGAGCTTACCGCCGGCTCGGTTGACAACTTCGGGCACCTCATGCACGAGCACTGGCTGCGCAAACGCGGCCGCTCTGAAGGCATGACCAGCAGCCGCGTCGATCAACTCTACGACCTCGCTCTCACTATGGGCGGCGCCACCGGAGGCAAGCTCGTCGGCGCCGGCGGCTGCGGTTTCCTCTTGCTACAAACATCGGACCGCCGCAAACTCCGCCAGGTCATGGAAAACGCCGGCGTCCACGAAATGGACTTCAACTTCGACTTCGACGGCTCCGTCGTCATGCTGCGCAACTAGGCCATTTTCACAGAACACGTACCGCGATCCTCACGGCTCCGTCGTTTCTTCGGTCCGCCGACGAAAAGCTCAGGGTGCGTTGGGAAAGACATTCCGACTCTTGGTCCTGCTTCTTGGGCAATACCCACCTGACCCGGAAGAGGCATCGATCCAGGCATGACTACGCCAAAGGTCAAAAATCCTGTCTTAACCTCCTCCGTTTCACCACCCGTTTTCTAATGGTCAAGGGCGGCATCTCAGGGAAGAGGTGTGTCCTCGTTGGACTCCCTAACGCACTTTAAAAAAGATGAGGACTATGCAATGGCTGACAATCGTGGCGTCGTTTATCTAGGACAGAACAAGGTGGAAGTGCAATCGATCGACTTCCCAAAAATGCAGAATCCGGCAGGTAAGAAAATTGAACATGCGGTGATCCTCAAGGTGGTTTCGACCAACATCTGCGGATCCGACCAGCACATGGTTCGGGGGCGTACCACTGCCCCAACGGGGATGGTACTGGGGCATGAGATTACGGGGGAGGTGATCGAACTCGGATCAGACGTGGAGTACATCAAGAAGGGCGACCTGGTGACGGTGCCGTTCAACGTCGCATGCGGACGTTGCAGGACCTGCCGGATGCAGGAGACAGGCGTGTGTTTGAACGTCAATCCCGGACGCGCAGGTGGCGCGTATGGGTATGTCGACATGGGCGGATGGGTCGGCGGCCAGGCAGAATACGTCATGGTGCCATATGCCGACTTCAACCTGGTTGCTTTCCCTGATAAAGAACAGGCTATGTCCAAGATCAAGGATCTGACAATGCTCTCCGATATTCTGCCCACCGGCTTTCATGGGGCGGTGAATGCGGGTGTAGGTGTGGGATCCATTGTGTATGTGGCTGGCGCGGGCCCGGTCGGCCTGGCGGCGGCGGCTTCAGCCTATGTGCTGGGAGCGGCAGTGGTGATGGTTGGAGACATGAACGGGGAGCGGTTGGCGCATGCGGAAGGTATGGGCTATGTGCCGTTGGACCTGACGACGAGCGATAACCTGACGGACCTGATCGAGAAAGCGACTGGGCAGCGAGAGGTGGATGCGTCGATCGATGCGGTGGGCTTTGAGGCTCGGGCGCAGGGTAAGGATGGCGCAGAAGCCCCGGCGACTGTATTGAACTCGCTCATGACGGTGACACGCGCCGCGGGCTCTATTGGCATTCCGGGGCTGTACGTGACCGAGGACCCGGGCGCGCAGGATGAAGCGAGCAAGACAGGCAATTTAAAAATGCGATTTGGGCTGGGTTGGGCAAAGTCACACCGGTTTTATACCGGGCAGACCCCTGTACTTAAGTATAACCGGCAGTTGATGCAGGCGATCCTTTACGATCGGCTGCCTATTGCCAAGATTGTCAATGCGACCGTCATTCCGCTCAGCGAAGCGGCTCAGGGGTATGCAGATTTTGACAAAGGTGCGGCGAAGAAGTTTGTGCTGGACCCACATGGATTGCTCGGCATTTAACATCCGCGCAGCTAAACCAAAAGGGGTAGCGTCTGGTGGCTCTACCCCTATTCGTTCGTGAAGAATTTAAGGAGCGTAAGGGTATTTAGATCGGACTGGAGCTGTGTAGTCGATCGGCTCGATTCGCTCCGCAGGTATGCGAGCAATCCGCCCGAACGCACCTACTGCTTATAAATCCGCGACTCCCAGGCCCCCAGCTCAAGCCTCCCAACATCCCTTTCATGCACCCCAGGAATATCAGACAACAACAGCTTTCCCGCCCTGACTCCACTCGGCAGCGTATAAGTAACCGCACTCGAGCTGAAATTCTCAACCACAAGATACGTCTCGCCCGCCAGCGTCCGCGTGTAAGCAAACACATGCGGATGCTGCGGATCGAGGTCTTCATAATCGCCGTACACAAACGCCAGCGTATGGGCGCGCAGCGCAATCAGCGCCCGCATGTAATTCAGCACCGATCCCGGATCGGAGTCCTCCTGGGCCGCGTTGATCTCCTTGTAATTCGGATTCACGGCAAGCCACGGATGAACGCCTGTAGTAAATCCGCTCTCAGCCGAACTATCCCACTGCATCGGCGTACGCGCATTATCACGCGAGACCCTGGCCTGCGAGCTGAGAAAGGCCTGCGCCGAGATTTTTCCGCTCTCAACAAACTCCTTGTAAGCGTTCTTCACCGCAATATCGTCATAGTCGGCCAGCGTCTTGAAAGGATAGTCCGTCATTCCAAGCTCGTCGCCCTCGTACAGAAACGGCGTTCCCCGGAGCGTGAGAATCATCGTCTCAAACACCTTGGCCGAGTTTACCCGCATCGCAGGCGAGTCGTCGCCAAATGTTGACACAATCCGTGGATTATCGTGGTTGGACAAAAAAACAGTATCCCAGTCATGCTTGGTCAGCACGGTAGCATGTGCATCATAAATCCCCTTAAGCTGAGGCAGTGACCAGGCCCCAAGTTGGCTTAGCCCAAAGTCCGACCGTCCAAGCTTGATCGCATCGAAGTTAAAGATCATGTTCAACTCATGCCGCCGGTCGTCCACCAGGTTGCCCGTCTGCGCCAGCGTAGTTCCAGTCGCCTCGCCCACTGACATGTCGTCATACTTTGACAGCACGTCGCGATTCATCTCGCGCAGATACTCAGCCAGGTGCGGTCCATTCGCATACGCATTTGGCGGCGCCTTTAGCTGTTCAGGAGTCAAATCAGGCATTCCCACAGGCTTTGAGATCAGCGGGATCACGTCCATGCGAAATCCTGAAACCCCCTTGTCCAGCCAAAAGCGCATCAGCGAAAACACCTCTTCGCGAACCTTGGGATTGGCCCAATTGAGGTCCGGCTGCTTGGCAGCGAAGTAGTGCAGGTAATACTCGTTTGTCTTCGGGTCTAGCGTCCAGGCCGAGCCCGAAAAATAGGACGGATAATTGTTCGGTGGCGTGCGCGTTCCATCGGCAGCAGTATGCCCCGGCCGCCAGACATAAAAGTCCCGATACGCATTCGTCTTGCTCGAGCGCGACTCCACAAACCACTTGTGCTCGTCCGACGTATGGTTTACGACCAGGTCGATAATGATCCGCATATGCCGCTGCTTGATCCCGGCTAGCAGCGCGTCGAAGTCGGCCATGTCGCCGAACTCCTTCATCACCTTGCGATAGTCCCGTATGTCGTACCCATTGTCAGCATTCGGCGAGTCGAAGTGCGGACTAAGCCAGATTACATTCACGCCCAGCTTCTGCAGGTAATCAAGCTTCGAGGTAATTCCCGGCAGGTCCCCAATCCCATCCCCGTTCGAATCCTTAAACGACCGCGGATAGATCTGGTAAACAACCGCCTCTTTCCACCATTTAGGCTCATACCCATTGACAAGCCTGGTCTGCTGCCCAAAAGCGGCGCCAAGCGAGAGCAGGACGCCAACAAAAGCTGTGCGGCATAGCATGCGAAAGAACATGAACAGAAGTGTACTCGGATGAGGCCCTCCCCTTATCGCCCGCCCACAACATTTTGCTCTTCAGAGTAGCCGATCGAGTAACACCCTCATGTAAGGAGCCCTCTACTAATGAAAAGCCTTTTTCGAG
>CAXTMM010000081.1:0-7362 GCA_964245415.1 uncultured Acidobacteriaceae bacterium
CTTCAAGCTTCGGCCGTAGCATGCGCTGGGTCGCCTGCGAGAAACCTGTACCCGTGCGCCCGCAATGCATCAGCTTGTCGCCGGAGTAGTAGCCCAGCAGTAGCGAGCCCAACCCCTGCCCTCGATCCCCGGGCAGCGTAAAGCCGCCGATCACAAACTCCTGCCTGCGCACGCACTTCAGCTTGAGCCAGCTGTCGCTCCGCCCACCGCCGTAGCGCGAGCCGGCCTGCTTCGCAATGATCCCCTCAGCGCCCAAACGGCAGGCCTGCGAAAATATCTCAGGGCCGCTCCCAGCACCCTCCACATGCTCGCCGTACCGCAGGCTTTGGCTTGGCTGCGCGCGCCCGCCAAGCAGCCGTTCCTGCTGAGGCTTGCGCTCCCGCATTGGCAGCCCGCGCAGGCTGTGCCCGTCCAGATGCAGCAAGTCGAAGGCGAAGTAGGTCAGCGGGTTTGGCGCACCCTCGTCGAAGGCGGCCTGCAGCTTGCTGAAGCTCGTTGCCCCCTGCTCATCCAGCACCACGACCTCGCCATCGAGAATCGCCGCCTGCACCGGCAGCGCTGCCGCTGCCTCAGCCACCGCCGGCATGCGGTGCGTCCAGTCCAGACCATTGCGCGTGTAGAGCGTAACCTTAGGCCCGCTGGGCAGCCGTTGCACATGAGCCTGCACCCGGTAGCCATCGAGCTTCAACTCGTGCAGCCAGTCCCCGCCAGCGGGCGCCTGGTGCGCGACAGTAGCCAGCTGCGGCTTGAGGAATCCCGGAAACTTCTCCTCGGGAGCCTTCCCGAGTTCGGCCGCGCGATCCGGCACGGCGGCTTTTCGAGCCACAAGCGAGTGGTTGGCCGGCGGCTTCTTGGCAGACTCCTTCGAGTTCCAGGTATGATCTTCCGCGGCGGCAATCTGCTCGAGCGAGCGGCCGGTCACAACGCTGTCCGGCGCGGCTTCGGTGACGGGCTGCGCATCAGCAGCCTGCTCGAACTCGTCATGCTCCTTGATCAGCAGCCAATTGGGTTTCGCCTCATGCGCCGCCCACCCTCCCATCCGCACCAGCGTCCACTTGCCATGCAGCTTTTCGCCGTACAGCGAGAACTTGAGGCTGCCCTTCCGCAAGCTCTCGTCCACATCGCCATGGGGCTCCCAGGTGCCCTGGTCCCACAGCAGCACGGTGCCGCCCCCATACTGCCCCTTCGGGATCGTGCCCTCAAAGCCCCCGTACTCCATGGGGTGATCCTCGACCTCAACAGCCAGCCGGCGATCGCGTGTGACATAGCTTGGACCCTTAGCGCAGGCCCAACTCTTCAGCACCCCCCGCCAGCCCAGGCGAAAGTCGTAGTGCAGCCGCGTGGCGGCATGCTTCTGGATAACAAAAGGAAGAGCCGCCGCGGAGGTGTCACGGGAGCCACCGCTAGGCTCAGCGGTCGTCGAAAAGTCGCGCATCGCCCGGTAGCGGGCCAGCTGCTCATCCACCGCCTCGGCAGCCGCTAGAGCGTCGGGCGCTGGCGTTGGAGGTGCGTCTCGATCGCGTTGCCTGTTTCGGCGGGATGTACCCATCTCACTAAAAATGATGCAGCTGTTCTTCCTGCGCCACCATCGGCTCAGGCGCTCGCACTGCCTCCCGCTCCAGCGACCGGCTCACCAGGTCGCGCGAGCCCAGCCCCACCGCGAGCGAAAGCGCTAGCACGATCCCGCCGAACAATATGCCAAATGCGAGATCCACAATCGCCCCGCCAATCGACAGATGATCAAGCGCCATCGCCACTGTCAGCACCATCACCAGCCACTTGACCCCCGTACCCAGCAGCCGCGCATACTGCAGGTTCATATTAACGCCCGAGATCAGCACGCTACGCGAGAGCAGTCGCGCAATCAGCGTACCAACAAACAGCAGCACAATCGCTCCAACTACCCGCGGCACGTAGGAGAAAACATAAGCCGAGATGCCGGCCTCGGACGAACCGGCTTCAAACGCCGAAATACCGACCAGCACCCCCATCAGCACAAAAAACCAGAACACCACCCGGCTCACCAGCGAAGAAGGAGACTGCGCTGGCGACCACTCCGCCAGGCTCGCATTCTGCTCAAACCGCGCATCAAAGCGCAGCGCCTTGAGCAGCCTCCGTGTACCCCACGCAAGCGCCGCCGCGACAGCAATAAAAAGAACCAGCACAAGCACAAACGCCACAATGCCCGGCAGCAGCGTGGCTATTTTGGTGATGACCCTGCCCATCGAATCCTGAAGCGACTGCGCGACCTGTTGCCACATACTCATGCTCCTTTTGAGCTTGCCCTGTTCTACCCACCGCCTGCACTTCTAAGGATTAAATCGGTCCGGCCACCGCCAGCGTCGCACCAGGTACGGTTTGCCATCTTCAAAGGCCTTGGCCAGCTGCTCATGCCGTTCCGTTGGCGTTGGATCCGCCAAGGTGCTACTCATCGCCGGATGGCTCCAGCCATTGACATAGGACGCTACCCACCCAAGATAGAGCGGCGTAAGCGCACCCAGGAGGTGCGTCCGGTTGATCGTGCGCAACCGGAAAGCCAGCGCAAAGTCATAAATAATGCGTACCCAGAGCTCATCAGGCAAACGAAAACGCTCGGGCGCGACCATGGTCAGCCGCTTCAGCTCAAGCAGCGTCACCGGCGGCAGCACCAGTCCCCAAACCTCCTGCAAACTCCGGTAGCCGAGCAGGAAAGAATCGATCATATGCTTGGGGTCGGGATTAGAGACCGGAGCCCCATCCTCAGAAGACTGCAGAGCTCCACTCGCAAGCGTGCCCTGCGAACCGCGCACTCTCTGCCAGAGCGGCGCATTGTGCTCCATATCGGCGAAGACCGAACCCACCAGCTGCGCAATGACCGCGCTCAGCTCGAGGCCCTCGGTCCTGGCAGCGTGCTGCGCTCCCGTGGCTGCTTCGGCAACCGGCGCATCAATCGTCGCGGCAACGGTCGCAGGCCACAGGATTGAACCGGCATTGACATGAGCAATGGTGTGAGCGCTCTGCAGCAGGCGCGCCACCAGGCGCGCGGAGACCGCGTAGTCGCTGGCCAGGGGATACCGCACCCGCTTGCCGTACAGCGCGCGGGTAAGCGGCGCGAGAATACTGTTGTTCAGCAGGCTGTCATAGCGCCCCTGGATATAAACGGGCAGCACAAGCTCCGCCTTCTTCTCAAGCACTGGCAGCGCCAGCGCCTCAAGCGCACCGCCCGCCAGCAGCTGCAGGTCCGGGTTCAGCAGCACACAGACTTTAGCCTGCGTATCAGCCGCCAGCGCCAGCAGGGCTCTTTGCGATCCGGCGGCAAGCGCCCACGGCGTAGCCGAGGTTTCATTCGCAGGCAGCGCGTAGGAGACAAAACGCAGTGGCCCATCCTGCGTAGCGCCTTCTGTCGGCTGCCCATTGTCAAAGCCCGGATAAGCAACGGTGACATTGCCGGCAAAACCGGCCAGCAGCGTTCCCGCCTGGGCTCGCAGTACTTCCACGTCGGTCAGTCCGGCAACCCCTAAAAATACGTCGCAGGTGCCCAGCTGTATCTTGGGCGATTCCGAGTTTGCTACCAGCTCTTCGTGTATGGCCATCAACTCGTCTCTCTTGTCGCTACTGTGGCAAGGACAGAATGCCCGCGAGCGGGATACGGACCCAGGTGGGACGATTGTTCAGCTCGTAAACCAGCTCGTACAGCGCTTTATCAAGCAGGTACACGTCCAGCAGCTGGCGAAATGCCTGCTCGTCCCCAGGAACGATCGGGGATTGCGCCGCCGTCTGGCTATATGAATAAAGATACTCGTCTACAACCGCCGCTTCCCACAGCTGCGCCCACGGCTCCAGCAGATCGAAGTCCTGCGGACGCCGGGTGGTATGGCGGGTGAGCGCCGAAAAGGCCGCGTAGGAGAACGAGCGCACCATACCGGCCACATCTTTCATCGGCGACTGCTTGGCCCGTCGCTCGGCGAGCGAGCGCGCCGGCTCGCCCTCAAAGTCAAGCAGGATAAAGTCACCCTTGGCCCGCAAAACCTGCCCCAAATGGTAGTCGCCGTGCACCCGCGTACGCACGCTGCCGCCGCCCACCGAGCCGAGCGAGGCGAACTTGCCCAGCAGCGACCGCCGGCGGCTCAGCACCAGCCCGGCCATCTCCACCGCATCGTCAGACAGCTCAGCGAGCGAGCCTCGCAGGATCTCAAACGCCTGCGCCCCATGAGCCTGCAGTTCGCTCGCCAGGGCTGCGAGGTAGGTCGCGTCCATAGACTCGGCCGCAAACGCCGGGTCCTTGGTAGGGGTGGCGAGGGCAAGGTGCATTTCGGCAGTACGCCGGCCAAGCGTACACGCAGCTTCAAGATAGATGCCAGCAAAATCCTTGGCATGCCGCATCGCGGGCGAGTTCCGATCAATGGCTACGCCTGCTCGCGGCAGCTGCCCGTGAGGAAACTGCGAGGCCCCGCAGCTCTCGTAGTAGCGGCCCAGTTCCTCAAGCGTCCACTGCCAGCCGTCCCCCTCATTGTGGACAAGCCCCTGCAGCATGGCGATGGTGGCAGGCTCGGAACTTGCCGTGACAGGATCGCTGGCGAGGCGCGCGAGAAACCCGCATTGCGATCGCCCGACCACTGCATCGGCGTTCTCACCCCGTTCCGGTCGCCGAGATAAATGTTATCGCCCATCCCTATCTCGTCGCCGTAGTAAAGGATCGGCGTGCCGGGAAATGAAAATAGCAACCCATTGAGTAGCTCGATACGTCGGCGATTGTTATCGACCAGCGGCGCCAGCCGCCGGCGAATACCGATGTTGATACGCATCCGCGGGTCAGCCGAATAAGCGAGATACATATAGTCGCGCTCTTCGTCCGAGACCATCTCGAGCGTAAGTTCATCATGGTTGCGGAGAAAAATCCCCCACTGGCAGTTCTCCGGAATGTCCGGCGTCTGCGCCATGATCTCGGTAATCGGCATACGATCTTCCTGCCGGAGCGCCATGTAGATGCGCGGCATGAGCGGGAAGTGAAAGGCCATGTGGCACTCGTCACCATCGCCAAAGTAGGGCCGCACATCTGCCGGCCACTGGTTTGCCTCCGCCAGGATCAGTCGCCCGTCATAGTCGTCGTCAATCGCTTTTCGAATCGCCTTGATCGCCGCATGCGTCTCCGGCAGATTCTCGCAGTTGGTACCCTCTCGCTCGATCAGGTACGGGATCGCGTCCATGCGCAACCCATCGACACCCATATCGAGCCAGTGCCGCATAATATCGATGACTTCCTGAATGACCCGCGGATTATCAAAGTTCAGATCAGGCTGGTGCGAGAAAAAACGATGCCAATAGTACGCCTTCGCGACCGGATCCCAGGTCCAGTTCGACTTCTCCGTATCGGTAAAGATAATGCGCGCTTCTTCATATAACTTGTCGGTGTCAGACCACACATAAATCTCGCGCTCAGGCGAGCCCGGCGCAGCATGGCGCGCGGCCTGAAACCAGGGATGCTGGTCTGACGTGTGATTGATCACGAGCTCAACCATCACCTGCATGTTGCGGTCATGCGCCGCGCTTAAAAACGTCTTGAAATCATCAACAGTGCCATAACTTGGATTCACGGTCATGTAGTCCGAAATGTCATAGCCATCATCACGTAGAGGCGAAGGAAAAAAGGGCAGCAGCCACAGGCAGGTCACGCCTAAATCCTGCAGATAATCAAGCTTTGAGAGAAGACCGGGAAAGTCGCCGATGCCATCATTATTCGAATCAGCAAACGCTCGAACGTGAAGCTCGTAAATGATCGCGTCTTTGTACCAGAGTGGGTCCGACGCACTGCCTTGCCGCTTCACACGTACCTCCTGTTAGATGATTGCTGTTACGCGAAACACATGCGCGGGACTTACCACCGGATCAAGCGACACATAGTTGCTGGGCCCGCGCCACTGGTAACTAGCGCCTGACAGCAGGTCTTCAACCGTATAACTCGATTCATCCGTCAAGCCAAGCTGGAACATCCAAAGATATACAAAGCCGGACTGCCGATTCACGGGATCGAGGTTGACAACGGTCAGCACCACGTTGCCGCCGCCGGGCGACCGCTTGCTATAGCAGATCAGCTGCGAGTTATCGATCGAATGAAAATGCAGCGAAGCGTCCATCCGCTGCAGCGCAGGATTCCCGCGCCGCGCGATATTCACTGCTTTGATCAACGGGGCAATGCTCGTCGGCGACTCGCGATCCCACTGCTTGATCTCGTACTTTTCCGAGTTCAGGTACTCTTCACGACCGGGCCCGAACGGCACATCGTCCAGTAACTCGTAAGCCGCTCCATACATCCCATAATTTCCATTGAGCGTTGCCGCGAGAACCAGCCGCAAGGCAAAAGACGCGCGTCCACCTGTCTGCACGTTCAGGGGCAGAATGTCCGGCGTATTCGGCCAGAAATTAGCGCGGAAGTAATCTGCCTGCTCAGTCTGCGTAAGCTCCTTTGCGTAACTTTCCAGATCATCCTTGGTCGTGCGCCAGCAGTAGTAACTGTAAGACTGTGAAAAGCCGAGCTTAGCCAGATGCTCCATTACCCGAGGCCGAGTGAATGCTTCCGCAAGAAACAGCGCATCCGAATGCTTCTCCTTGATCGATCGAATCGCCCACTCCCAAAATCCAAACGCCTTGGTGTGAGGGTTGTCGACGCGAAAGATACGCACACCCTGCTCAGCCCAGTAGAGAAACACATCCCGCAGCCCATCCCACATCGCCTCCCAATCCTTGGACTCAAAATCGATGGGGTAGATATCCTGATACTTTTTGGGAGGATTCTCCGCGTACTGGATCGATCCATCCGCACGCTTCTTGAACCAGTCCGGATGCTCCGTAACCCAGGGATGATCGGGCGCGCACTGAAAGGCTATGTCCATCGCGAGCTCGATGCCGCGCGCCTCGGCATTGCCGCGCAGATGCTGAAAGTCGTCCAGCGTTCCGAGCTCCGGCAGAATACCCGTGTGCCCACCCTCTACCGCACCGATCGCCCAGGGGCTGCCTACATCGCCCGGCTCAGCGGACACGGAATTGTTCTTCCCCTTGCGAAACGAGCGTCCAATCGGATGAATCGGCGGCATGTACAAGACATCAAAGCCCAGCGACTGAATGTAGTCAAGCTGCGCCTCCACATCGCGGAATGTCCCATGCACGCCGGGCTCAGGCGAGCAGGAGCGCGGAAAGAGTTCATACCAGGACGAATAGCGCGCACGCTCCCGATCGACAACAATTTCAAGCTCGCGCGCATAGCGCGTCTCAAGCTTGGTGTCTGGATACCGTGCCACGACTTCGGCAAGCTCAGCCGAAAGCGCTATCCCTACGCCGCGCGATTGCTCAATGGTCTCACCCTGCCGCTTCTTGTCCTTCTTGCCT
>CAXTMM010000081.1:7372-12878 GCA_964245415.1 uncultured Acidobacteriaceae bacterium
ATCCTGCCCGGCAGCAAGCTTCTTCTCAAAGCCGCTGCGCCATGTGTCGAAGTGGTCGATCCCCGCAGCTAGCGTGAACAAGTAGCGGCCCTGCGCATCGACAGTAAACTCGCCCGCCCAGCGGTCATTGCCGAGCGGCGCCATTCTCGTTTCAAGCCAGTCCTTGGCGCCCGCTTTGCGGTAGAGCAGCCGCGCCGCCACGTGGTCATGCCCGTCGCCGAAGATATCCGCCTCAACCACCACGCGGTCGCCCACGATGCGCTTGGCCGGAAACCGACCCGCGTCTATCTCGGGCCGCACTCCTTCAATCACCACCCGGTTCCTGCCATCTTCCGGCTTGGGGAAGTTCTTCACATCTGCTGCCAAACTGGACCTGCACTTTCCGGGCGATCACCTTCCGCCGCACGCTGCCACCCGAACGGGACACATTCCCGCCACGCTATGCCCAAGAGATGCAGAAACCGCCCTTGGCGTTCGCCTCAGGCGGCACGCTGCCAAGCAGCAGGACTTCCCGCGCTCAGCTCTGGTCTACCCACTTCGAGAAGATCGTGTTCAGCGACTCAGCCCACGTGGGATGAGCAAATACCGCATCGCGCAACGCGGTATAGGGCAACTTGCCAGCCATCGCGATCTGGAGCATCGCCGCGATTTCGCCGCCCTCCCCGGACAACACAGCCGCGCCCAGGATCTGTTCTGTCTCGGCATCGACAATCACCTTCATGACGCCGCGCCTGTCTCCCGTCTCGTACGCGCGCGCAATCGAACTGGCTGGCATCTTCGCCACCCTGACCGCGTGCCCGGACTGGCGAGCCTCGGTCTCCGTCAGCCCGATGCGCCCGAGTTCCGGGTCAGTAAAAACGGTATAAGGCACTGGCCGGTCGCTTACCGAACGGCTGCCGCCTTCAAGCAAATTAGCAGCCACAATCCGGTAATCGTCATAGGAGATGTGAGTGAACGCAGGCCCGCCCTTCACATCGCCCAGCGCGTAGATGCCCGGCGTGCTCGTCTCGAGTCTGTCATTCACCCTGATGTAGCCGTGCTCATCCATTTCCACACCCGCAGCTGAAAGATTGAGCGCGAACGTGTTCGGCTTGCGCCCAACAGCAAGCAGCAGGTGCGTGCCTGTAAGTTCCTGATGGCGGTCTGTATCGATCTCAACGTTCAGCACCACCGTCCCATCGTCCACATGCGCTACATCTGCCGTCGCGCCTAGCGCTAAAACGACGCCATCTTCCACCAGGATTTTCATCAGCGCGTCAGCGATGTCCGGATCTTCGCGAGGCAGCAATTGCTCCGCGGTGCTCACGATCGTCACGCGGCTCCCAAACCGGCGAAACATCTGCGCGAACTCAACCGCGATGTAGCTGCCGCCCAGGATCAGCAAATGCCCCGGCAGCTCATCAAGCTCCATCACGCTTTCATTGGTCAGGTAGCGAACCGTCTCAATGCCTTTTACATCAGGGGTAATCGACGATAGACCAGTGTTGATAAAGATTAGCCTGGACTCAAAGGCACGCGTTCCGCCCTCACTCAGTCGCACCTCGACCGTAGTCGGCGAGCTGAAGCGGCCTAGCCCACGCACCAGTTCCACGTGCTCCGCCGCTTCCAGGCTCCTCTCGCTCCCCGATCGCCACACCTCGACAGTCTCCCGCTTGCGGGCGCGGATAGCTGCCATGTCGGTGGTCACCTCGCCTGTATTCACTCCGTACTCGGCGCCACGCCGAACCTGCTCGGCGACCTTGGCCGAGGCAATCATGGTCTTGGTCGGCGTACAGCCAGTGTTGACGCAGGTGCCCCCGACATACTTGTTCTCGATGACAACAGTCTTCTTGCCGGCCTTTGAAAGGGCGGCAGCTAGCGGGTTGCCGGCTTGCCCAGAGCCGATGATGATTGCGTCGACCTGCTCGGCGCCAGCTTCTTCAGGAAAGCTCTCAGTGCTCATGGAACTCCGTTCATTCAATCATTCAAATCGCGCGTTGCAGGCAATGAGCTTTTTAGAAGCGGGAAACGATGAAAAAGCCGCCGCCAATCGCGACCAGATCCTCAAATAGCGCGATTGGCAAATCGGCCAGCCCCGCGCGTGCCGTGAGTGCGCGGCGCAGGTAGTATCCCGCAAATGACCCCACCAGAGCCCCCACCGCGCCCACGGCAATGCCGGCTCCAAGTGCTGCCCCCGCTGTAATAACCAGAGCTGCCCCGGTCAGCCCGCCAAAGACCATGCGCGCGATCAGAGGAAATGCGGAAATGCGGCTAGGAGTCTTGGGCAGCTTGTCCCCGATCAGTTCACCGATCGCGAAAAGGGTGAAAATGACAAGCGAGATCTTAGACGTAAGAAAAAACAGCGGCGAGTGGGTGAGCGAGAGCCATCCGAAATACGCTCCCCAGCAGACCACCGCCGGAGCGATCATACTGCGCAGCCCGGCTACTGCGCCGAGAAGAAAAACGAGAACCAGCAGAAGAGTAAGCGGCATACACCCGTTGTGATGCAGTCAGGCAGCCGGGGATGCGCCAAGTAAAAGATTGCTCGGCAATCGGTCGCATGGAAACCGTCATCTCAGCAAGCACCCGGCTCAATGGGAACGCCGTCAATCCTGAACAAAGAATCGTCTACGGTCGCTTGTGGCGCACCCTTTGAAAGCGACTGGGATCAGTCGCGGCCAATGGCTATCCTAGTTGTCCCGAAGCATGCTAGGCTCTTCCGGCGTGCGCAGCCGCACCAGCCGGTCAATCGCATAGGGTGCGCGCTGGCCGCCATGGTGATAGTGCCGCACCTGCAACTCGCCCAGCAGCCCGATCGCCAGCATCTGGATGCCGGCCAGGATTAGAATCCCGGCGATGACGAACAAGGGCCCATGCTCATCCATCACATGCCGATGGGTAAAGAGCTTGAGCCCAAGCAGCAGCATGGAGATCGCGCCGCCGCTCAGCATTGAAAGCGCACCAATCGTCCCGAAAAAGTGCAGTGGCCGCATCATGTACTTGAGCAGAAAGCGAATTGTCAGCAGGTCAAAGAAAACCCGAAACGTCCGCCCAATCCCGTAGTGGCTCTTGCCCCGCTCGCGATTCACGTTCTTGATCGGAATCTCGCAGATGCTCGCACCATACCAACTGGCCAGCGCCGGAATGAACCGATGCATCTCGCCATAGAGCGGCACAGCGTGGATCACCTCACGCCGGTAGGCCTTAAAAGTCGTGCCGAAGTCATGAATGTCAACCCCGGAGAGCTTGGCCATCAGCCAATTCGCAATGCGCGAGGGAATTCGTCGCATGACGAAGTTGTCGATCCGCTCCTTGCGCCAGCCGGAGACTACGTCGTAGCCCTCTTCAAGCTTCTCGAGAAAGGCCGGAATCTCGTTCGGATCGTGCTGCAGATCCCCGTCCATGGCCAGGATGTACTCGCCCTGCGCATGGTCAAAGCCGGCGGCAAGCGCAGGCGTCTGCCCAAAATTGCGTCGCAGCTTGACCACCAGCACCCGGCTGTCGACCGCGGCTATCTCCTCAAGCAGCTTGTAGGTGCGGTCGCTCGACCCGTCATCCACCAGGACCAGCTCGAAGCTGTCCCCAACCGTCTCCATCACGTTCTTGAGCCGGTCGTAGAGCACGGTGACATTTTCTTCTTCGTTATGGAAGGGGACGACGACAGAGTACTTGAGCATAATATCCTAAGTTTATACCGGTTCTGGAGAGTCTGCTATGACGATAACCCGCATACACTACGAAGCCCAGCCTCACCGCAAATGACCGGGCGCGTCATCCTTTTAAATGGGACATCGAGCGCAGGAAAGTCGACGATCGCCGGTGCGCTCAGACGGGAACTGGATCCTGGCTTTTGCTACTACGCGTCTGACCAGTTGGCTGACGCTGGTTTTCGTCCAATCGAGCCACAGGCTCGACTGGCTGGCCGACAAACCTTTTTCGATGGATTTCATCGATCGATTCCGGCTCTGGTGAGTGCTGGTCTTGACCTGCTGGTAGAACATATCGTCGAAGAGCAGGAGTGGGCCGACGATCTGAGCCGCCTCCTCGCCGGCTTAGACGTCTTCTGGGTCGGCGTTCACGCGCCACTTGACGAGCTGGAGCGGCGCGAGAGACTTCGAGGCAATCGCAAGTTGGGCGAGGCGCGTTTTCACCTCAACACCCACATCTTCTGCCGGTACCATCTTGAGGTTGACTCTACGAAACCTCTCGCGGCAGTGACTGCGGAAATTGCGCAAGCATGGAAGGCCAGAGCGCGCTAAACTCATCGCTGGAAGATAGGTTTTTAAGTCATTCTTTACTTCTTGGGAAAATCTTCTGACTCGGAGTAGTCGCCTTCTATCACCACAAACGCGCGATCAGCACTGCCCGCATCATCAAGCGCCCGGGCCACATCCTCCTGCGCGGCTCCCTGTTCGGCAAGCCAGGCTTCGGCCTCGCCCCGGTTGGCAGCCTCACGCAAAGGCCGGTCGGCATGGTAGTTCGAGCCTGCCTGCTCCAGGATGAGGTAGCCTTCGCCCTGCTTGCGAATCTCGAGGTTCTGAATCATCGTCGGTCTCCTTCAAAGAGGTTCGATGCAGACAAGATCGCGAAACGAGACGACTTAGCCTTGCGCGATCACCTCGACAGCGATCCGCGCTGCCTCGACACACGCCGCACGGTCAACATCGTGGTGCGTGACAAACCGCACCGAATCCGGCCCAGTCGTGCCCGCAAGCACGCCCCGCTGCTTGAGCCTGGCCACCAGCTCTGCCCCATCGCCCGGTGCCCCAGTCTCCGGATCACGCAGTTTAAAGATCACGATGTTCGACTGAACGTGCGAGAGGTCTAGCTCAACCCCGGGCAGCCCAGCCACAGCCTCAGCCAGGATGCGGGCATTCGCATGATCCTCAGGCAGCCTCGCCGGCATCTCGTCGAGCGCGATCAACCCAGCCGCCGCCAGGCAACCAGCCTGGCGCATCCCGCCGCCCAGCGCCTTGCGCACCGAACGCGCGCGGAAGATGAACTCCTCCGACCCAACCAGCATTGACCCCACCGGCGCGCACAACCCCTTCGACAGGCAGAACATGACCGAATCAAACCCGCTCGTCAGCTCGGCGACCGGTATGCCCAGGTGCGCCGAGGCATGAAAGATGCGCGCCCCGTCTAGATGCACCGGCAGCCCGGCCTCGCGCGCCCCGGCCCATATCTCCTCAAAGACGGCAAGTGGTGTAACCACCCCTCCGGCCATATTGTGCGTATTCTCAAGCGAGATCAGCCCCGTCTGCTGGCGATAGTAGATCTTCGGCGCAATCGCTGACTTGATCAGATGCCAGGTCATCACCCCGTCTTCGGCATACGCGGTACGCAGCTGGCAGCCCGCGAAGGCGGCGACCATGGCCATCTCCCAATCAACCAGGTGCGCGCGCGACTCGCAGATCACCTCCTGCCCATGGTGCGTATGCAGGCGAATCGCGATCTGGTTTCCCATCGTGCCGGTCGGAACAAAGAGCGCCGCCTCGCGCCCAAACACCTCGGCCGCCCGCGCCTC
>CAXTMM010000082.1:0-12822 GCA_964245415.1 uncultured Acidobacteriaceae bacterium
CTGATTGGCCATGCACGGGGTGTGACGGCGACGGAGCGGGCTTGGCAGGCGAAACCGGCCACGACGATGGAGCCGGATGCGCGGACCACGGCGGACTGGGCGATGAGCGAGCCGCGTCCGCGGCCGACATGGCGGCCGTCTCCTTCGTCCGGACCGTCGATGCGCTGAGTATCAGGAGGCTATGGGCATGGCAGCAGGCGAAGTGGGTGACATGGCACAACTCGGTGCGGCGATCGTCCGGCTGGAGCGGCGTATCGAGGAGCTCGCGGCGGCGGTGGAGCGGCAGGACGACAAGCTCGACCGCCTGCTCGCCCTGACAGCACCCGAGGAGGCCGAGCAAGGCCCGAAGCTGCACGAGCTGCTGGCCGAGTTGGTCCGGGTCACGACCGACAACACCGTGTTGCTCCAGCGGCTGGCGCTGCAGGTCGGGCGCGGCGTTTGATGCCCCTGACGGAGTTCTGGACATGAGGTGTCCAGCTAGGCACTAATAGGTATTACCTTTGAGTTCCGTCATGGCCGTATCCGTCAAGTTGGACGACACCTTGAAGAATCGGGTGCAGAACCTGGCCGCCAGTCAGCGTCGGTCCGCCCACTGGATCATGCGAGAGGCCATTCAGCAGTATGTCGAGCGTGAGGAAGCCCGCGAGGGCTTCCGGCAGGAGGCACTCGCCTCCTGGGCCGAGTATCAGCAAGGCGCCCAGCATCTGACCGGCGCCGAGACGCGCGAATGGCTACGGTCCTGGGGTGACGAGGATGGTGGCGATGCGCCCGCGTGCCACGAGTAGTCGTCACCGCGGGTGCGCTGCGCGGGCTTGAACGATGCCGTCAGTTCCTCGTGGAGAAAGACCGGCGGGCAGCGGTCCGCGCCGGATCGGTGATCGAGCGGCACCTACAGCTGCTCGAGACCGCGCCCGACATGGGGCGGCCACTCAACGATCAGCCGGAGCTGCGGGAGCTCGTGATCGGGTTCGGGGAGGCTGGTTACGTCGCGCTCTACCGCTACGTGGCGCGCGAGCAGGCGGTCTTCGTGCTCGCAGTCCGTCACCAGAAGGAGGCCGGATATTGAGCCTAACGAGACCTCGGCGCTAAACGCGAAGACCGGGTCGCTGCTGGGGAGATTGGAGCAGGGCGGAACAGCCAGCCAGGCAAAGCGACGCTGCGGCGGCGGGTGGACGAACTGACCAACGCCATGAAGGCAGGCGAGCGGGCGCGTGCCGGCCTTGCTCAGCGCGAGGCGGAGAGCGAGCGACAGGGGCATCGGTGCGGGATGCGGATGGGATGAACCGGCGGGCTCTCGGCTGTCTCAAGAAACCGCGCGGTGTCGGACGAATAGGCGCACTGTCTGGCGAAGCTGCTCGAGCACCCCTATCGTCCACTTCATGGACAGCCTGCTCGACTCGCTCCCGCTCTTTGCCGCTCCTCACATCCAACGGAAAGATAGGCAGGCTCCGACCCACCGGGATTTCCGAGAGACTGTCCGCGCGTTCAAGGCGTTCGGACAAGCAACAGCGGAGCTGCTGGATGGGCCGATCCCGTATTTGATCAACGAATTTTGGACGTCTGGCCAGCGCAAGTCTCACAGTCTGCATGAGATCAGCTACCGCGCCTGTTTTAAGGCGCAGTTGCCCGGCTTCTTCATCGAGCATCTGACCGACCGAGGAGACAGGGTCTACGACCCTTTTATGGGGCGCGGCACGACGCTTATTGAAGCCGCCCTGAGAGGGCGCCTACCGGTCGGTAACGACGTCAATCCTTTGAGCAAGCTGCTCGCCCGCCCGCGCCTTACTCCTCCCCGCCTTGATCAAGTCGCGTCCCGCCTTGAGAGCGTCGACTGGACCCGGCAGCCGGAGAGAGCCGAAACCGACCTTCTCGCGTTTTACAGTCCTGCGACCCTGCAGAGAATCCAGGCGCTTCGGTCCTGGCTGCTTGAGAGAGCGCCGCTCGACGCCGTTGCAGATCCGGTCGACGACTGGATCCGAATGATCGCGATTAATCGCCTTACCGGACACTCAAGCGGCTTTTTCTCGGTTTACACTCTTCCGCCAAACCAGGCGGTCTCGGCCGCAGCACAACGCAAAATCAACGACAAACGGGGTCAGGTGCCTCCTGACAGAGACATCGGCCGTATTATCCTCAAGAAGAGTAAGACGCTCCTCAGTGACGGCGAGATGCCAGCTCATCCCGAGGGTCTGCTCCTCACCGGCGAGGCCTCGTCGACGTCGGCGATCGCTTCCGGTTCGATCAGGCTTGTGGTCACCTCGCCGCCGTTCCTCGACATAGTCCAGTATGCGGAGGACAACTGGCTTCGAAGCTGGTTCGCCGGGATCGATGCCTCGCAGGTCAAAATTGCACGTCACAAGACAGAGTCGGCTTGGCAAGCCATGGTCCGCTCCGTCTTGGAGGAGCTCGCACGTGTCGTCGCACCCGGCGGTCACGTCGCTTTCGAGGTCGGCGAAGTCCGTGATGGGAAGGTGCTCCTCGAACGTCTTGTCTGGGAGGCCGTGGGCGATCTTCCTTTCGAGAGGCAGTTTGTCATGGTGAACCAGCAAGAGTTTACGAAGACGGCGAACTGCTGGGGAGTCGCAAACAACGCCAAGGGTACGAACACAAACCGCATTGTGGTGCTTCGGCGCTTCTAACCCGTTTGGCAACCACGCGATCGGTCAGCGACGAGGTAGACCATGGATGACAAGGATAGAATTGCGGCGCTTGAAGCTGTGCTCGCCCAGATGCTGAAGCCTATACGCAATGTTCCGTTTTCTGTCATTATTCGGTCGCTCTCGGAACAACGCGTTATCCCAATCGACCTTGAAGATCCACAGGACATAGCGATCTTGCGGCAGCTCGAGCAGATGATCACGACCTGCGCGGCTGAGCTTAAAGCCGAGCCGATAGTTCGGCCTCGTCCGAATGAAGTTGGGAACGACGTCGAGGCATACGTTATGCGCGCCCTTATCGCGTCGAGATTACCCGCAGCACGACCTACTTCAAGCGCAGGGCGCGGCCAGTCGACCGGCTATCCGGACATCATGTTCAAGGACGCTGCCGGGCATGACTTTTATCTAGATTTCAATATCTTTTCGCATGGGACGGCCGCGACCACGATGAGGTCGTTTTACCTTTCACCATCCGAGACTTTCAAAGTTGCGCGAGACGCGCGCCATCTACTGCTCGCGTTCGGGATGGAAGCCGAAGCAGTGAGTGGGTCCCGGAATTCGCGCTACAGTCCAAGGTCATACAAACTTGTAGACCTGCACAGTCTCCTGTGTGACGTTAAATATGAGTTCAACTCGAGCAATCGCCGCTTATACTCTCATACTATGATTCTATCTGAGGGAGACATCTAATGCCGCCAACGAGCGGCTGGGCGACAGGTTCGGCTTTTCCGGCGGGCCGGCTGATTCTGAGAAGTCCTTATTGGTCGCTCAAATGCAACAGGTTAGGTAAGCAAGTATCACATTACCGCGCGGGAACTCTTTAGAGATGGCGAAGGTTTACGGCGGTCGCTGGGAGCTTGTCGATTCGTTGTCAAAAGGCGGTCAGGGAGAGATCTTTATTGTCCGCGGTAAGCAAGGCACATACCCAGAAAATCTGGCGCTCAAGCGGGTTTTGAACCCAAAACGACATGATCGGTTCAGGAGCGAAGTGCATGCGATTAAAAGTCTTTCACATCCTAATATCATAAAACTAATAGACCATTCCGTATTGAACGAGGATGGCGACAAGCCCGAGAAGCAATATCTTGTTATGCCGCTCGCTGCTGCCGGTGACCTAAGTAAACGTGCTGCACTATATAAGGGTAATCTGGACAGCGTCTTACAGGTCTTCAGACAACTTGCCGACGCATTGAATGCGGCGCATCAGGCCAAGATCATACATAGAGATGTGAAGCCACAGAACATCCTGTTTTCAGCAGCCGACCATGAGGTCTGGCTAAGCGACTTTGGAATTTGCCTGGTTAGGGACCAGGACCGGTCGACTGAAAGCGGAGAGGTGGTTGGGCCTGTCCAATTCATGGCGCCCGAACTTGAGGCAGCGGCAGCCTAGAAGTTACACCCGCAGCTGACGTGTATTCGCTTGGAAAGGTCATCTACTTCATGCTGAGCGGAGGTGTCATTCTACCCAGAGAGCGCCTTCACGAACCTGCCTATAGCGTCGTTTTCGAAGGGGGCGATAAAAGGCTTCTATTGCTTCAGGCGGTTCTTTCAAAGATGGTGTGCCCGCTAACGGCGCGCGTTGCGGACATGGGTGAAGTCCTAACTCATGTCGCTCGCATTGAGACATGGACGCAAGAGGCAAGCCTACTGCCGATAAGTTCGGGCGCTTTGGCCGGGATCGAGTCCCTTCAAAGAAATGCTATCGCTAAACAATTCGCGATAAAGTCGGGTAAGGCAACCAGGGAACAAAGACTTCAAGCTGTTGAAGCGGTGAAGAAAGGGGCCTTGACGTGGCTGGAGGCAGAGCTACAGAAAGCCTTCGCGCTTATCAAGCAGAGTTCGGGCTTGTCTGGCGGCGTGCGAAGTCTGTCTGGCCAGAACGATGTTCCGCATCTAGGGCATTACATGCCAGGAGCAAGCGTAGAGCTATGGGTACAGAGTGAGCATGATCCATTCCGCAGGGAACATATCTTGCGATTTAGCTTTTGCCTGAAGCACACTACTCGCTTTATGGTTCACGTGGGACCAGGACCTTTCCCTACTCCAGAAGAACCGGATGACGTAGAGGTAGGTACTCTGCCAGCTTACGGCCAGGTCACTCCAGGAACGTCATCTCGGATGAAAACTACGTGGGAATTCTTTGACAGCAATGGCCGTCTGCACCAGCCGGCAACACCCCAGACACCTGGAACAGCGGTTCTAGCAAGGGGAAGACGTGCACCACCGATCCAGCCTCCAAAACCGACCGAAGTTCAGCTGGTTACCTTTTTGACTTCGATGTGGCCAAACGCTGCGGACGTCTTTCCGGACGCATTCAAGCGAGCGTTCGATGTTTTTGTCACGATCCTCAACAAGGAATTATATGGATCTCTGTAAGTCCCCGGATAACCAAGGCCCGTCAAGACCACCTTGGCGGACGTTAAGCCTATCCTAATCGCCTTTTTCATATGGCGAGGGTGCTTTGCTTCATTCTAAGTCATGTCGTGGCGCCAAGATCGAGATTACGGCCGACGATTCCGCGTGCTGTTAAACCCGCGATAGCCAGTTGCTCCAGTTCGTCGGGTTATCACCGCATGCATGGAGGACTTCCTCCATGAAGGGCCGCAACGCCCCTTTTGTGCTGCTTCCTGTAACCAGGCCTGTTCGACTTACGATGTGAGATGCACTAGCGCGAGAAGGGTTTTGGCTGATGTGAGTGGGGAGAGAGTTGGCGTCCACAACCAACTTCCGACCGCGGACGCCCTCGTAGCCAGCCTCCCACTTTAGGTCCCCCCTGACACCTACCACCCGAAGAAACCCGACGTATTGTTCTGTCATCAGACGCCACATGTCGATGTCGACGAACATACCCTCGGGGACAGCCTGAGCGACGTAAGGTGAGACCGCCCATATCTCTCCTGTTTGGAAAACCTTGACTGCCGTTTCGGCCAGACCGTGCTTCTGCAATGAAACACAACAACCGAACCCATCCTCCGATCGGAGATAATCGTATTGTAGATGGCTACCAGGCGACGTCATTGGAAGTAGGAAGCCGACGACGAGTTCACGTAATTCCGCGGGGCGCCAAACCCTCTCCTGTTTGTATTCGGGGTAGAGCCGAAGCCATGCAGCCGGACCGCCTGCAAGGTAAACATCCATGGTTATACCATGGCCGTCATAGCTTCCGAGCGGCAAGCTATGACCTGTGAATCGCGATATCCCATCGACGGCAGCAAAGGGCTTGAACAGGTTCTGATCTTGCGGACTATCAAAATCGGATTGCACAATCAGTTTAAGCTGTGTCGAGAGCAACTTTCTTAGGGAGGCGAACTCACGATTCTTCACTGTCTTGTCATCGTCTATCCCGTATTTATAGCGCAGCGGCCAGCGTAAGTGGCGCATATCAAACGGTAGACTCTCCGCGGTCGCTTCGCCAAACGCCTCATTTAGGACAGCGATTACCCGGTTTGGCCCAAGTCTAGACATGGCCCAACCATACTCTATCAGGACGTTTGGATTGATATCAACCCGCCGCGAAGCCTCTTGGCGACGAAGGTAAGGTCAGCGACGAAAGCGGTCGATGCTGTGATCTTCTCGAAGATAGTCGAGACTATCGCCGGAGAACCCGGAATGTTTAAAGTGTCCTTATCAAACTGGAGGCTCTCTTCAGAACGTAGCGAGGCAATTATCTCTGCGTCAGAGGAGACGTCTTTGATCGCCTGCTTCAACGACCCTTCAATAAAGTTGCTTGAAACGGCTCCCGATGTGTCGGACTGCCAGGAGAAGAACACAGTCTTAGGCAAGACACCTCCTTTAGTCATCACCATCCTCAAGACATTTTTGAGCATAGAAGCGGGTAATCGCGCGCTCAACCTCATCGAGGACGAGCGCCGACCATCGCAGCCGAAAGAACTCCCTTCGGCTAACGATAGAAGGAGGCTCCGCCTCAGGGGTGAGACGAGCGAGCAGGCGTCTACGAAAACCGTGAATCGGTTCGCGAACATCGCCTACAACAGGTCCGCGTCCATCTCGGCAAGTTCACCGAGCGCATCGGCGCGCGTCATGTTTCGACGTCGCTTGTAGGCAAACAGCTCCTCCGCCTTGATGCGGCGGTGCCGCCCCACCAGCACGTGCGGGATGTCCTGCTTGTCGAGAAGCGAGATCAGGAAAGGGCGGGAGACGTTGAGGATGTCGGCGGCCTGCTGGGTGGTCAGCATCTGGCTAACGGGTACCAGCGTGACGGCGTCGCCGCTGCCGAGATGGCGCAGCAGCTCGATCAGCAGCGCGGACATTCCCGGCGTCAGCACGATTTCAGCCGGCTGCCCTGACTCCTCGATGATCGTCAGTTTCTGATCATGGTAGCCGCTTTGGGCGGCGAGGATGCGGCGAAGCTGGTTGGCGGCGGCGCGCTCACCGAGCGAGGGCAGCCGGTCGCCGAGTGGCTTGGCCAGGGAGAGCATGGTCATGAGGTGTCTCCGGGCGGCCGGATCATACGCAACGGACGCATTAAACGCAATAATCGCAACATGGCCAGCCTCTGACAGTTCCGACGGTCCTCCGAGCGTCAGCACGTGATAATCCAGTTTATCATGCGCTGCTAAGCCTGCGCAGTTAGGTCGGTCATTCCAGCTAAACAGCAACTAGCTCAGCGAGCTTGGCCGCGACTTTTGCCATTGAAGTCTCTGCAGTGCTCAGGCCACTTCGCGAGGCTAGCAAAGGGCTAACTTCACGAAGAGCTTCGTACGTTGTTCCATGTATAATGGGGACGAGCCGCTCACCCGCGAGGAGTGCTGAGAGCTCCTTATCGGCGATACCCTCTGCTGGTAGGCGGCGCAGCAATGCAGGGGTCACAAGCACGAGTCCAATCCGCGACTTCGCCAAGCCCCGATCGATGGCGCGAAGCAATGGCACACCAAGAGCAATGTCTTTCTCGCTGAACCAGACCTTCACACCAGAAGACTCGAGTAGATCGTGCAGCTCCTTGGCGGCTCCTTGCCGATCATCCCACGCATGGCAAAGAAACACATCCCGAAGGTCGAGAGACGCTTGTTTTTCGACACTTTCGCGGACAGGTGTAAGTGCTAATACCTCCGCTGGCGTGTAAATCACAGAAGAAGTGGCTGGAGACCAGCGAGGCCTGGCGCTGCTGCCCGATCCACTACCGCTGCTCCGGGCGCCCCCGCTGCTTCCCACTGGAGTGTAGGATTGGAAGTAGGATCGCGACGAGTAGGACCCGTAGTTGCTGCGGCTATAGCGGCCGCGGCCACGGCATGCGAGGCACGCTGCTGCGGCGCTCGCTGAACGATGGCCTTCTACTGGTGCGGTGCATTGAGCCATTATTTTTAGACCTTGCGAAACTTGTCCGGCCCAGGACCCACATTCCGTACACGGGCGACATGAACGGCAGCGTCTGGATATTTGGCCTGAGTTTGTTGAATGACCTCCCGTTGTGTACGAGCAGTGATCACGGCGCGCTGACCACCCCCATGCTTTGCGCCAAAACCTCCGTTTTCACGCGGTTCGATATAAATTTGTCCTTAGCCATGGTTTTCTCCTCTTGCCTCGTGTGGATCCAGAGCGGGGCCGTAGATCGGCTCCAGCGAGCTGTTCCTCCTCCTCTTCAAGATAGGAGCCTTCGATAGCCATTCAATAGCCAGTATGCGACCAATTCTCGTTGAATTTGGTTCAGGCATCTGCTATAAGCCATCTCGTCTATCGGAGTCGGTATGACCAACAAGCGAACGATGACGCTCAACCTCACCGAGGTTGAAATGAGCGTGCTTGAGGATCTCTGCGCGCGAAAGGACCTCAGTAAGACGGCCGTTCTCCGCCAAGCGCTCCGCCTCTACCAAGCCGTCGACGCGCGTCTGGAGCGGGGGGGCAAGCTGTTGTTTGAGGACGAGAAGACGAAGGAGAAGGCGGAGGTGATGATCCTGTGACCGTTACGCCTATCTATCTCCTTGATGTCGTGCAGGACGCACCTGCGCCGGCCGAACTCCTCGACGCGATTACCGAGCAGCAACTCGCCGATTGGGAGACCGAGTGGGTGCCAGAGCTGTTCAAGGCTATGCAGCGCCTCCGCCGCTCCGGCATCGAGCGGAAGCTGTGGCCTGAGAGCCGCGATTGGGATTGGCGCAGGAAGGCCGCTGTGCTCCAGGGTATGCTCGCCTACCCAGGTTTCAGCGTTGTGTGTGAAGGCGTCACGCAAGGGATGATGATTCTCGACACAACGATGAAGCGGTGCCGCATCGAGGAACAAAGGGGGAGAAGTCTCGTCTACGTGGAATTCATTGAGAATGCGCCCTGGAACCGCCGCGAGCTTTTCGACCCTCCGCGCTATAGGGGTGTCGGTAGCGTGTTGATCCGCGCTGCCGTCGTCCTTAGCCAACATGAAGAATTTCGTGGACGGATCGGCCTCCATTCGCTTCCTCAGGCTAACGGCTTCTACGCCAACACCTGCGGCATGACCGACTTGGGGCAAGACCCGAATTACCAAAACCTCCGCTATTTCGAGATGACACCCGAACAAGCGGAAGCCTTCATCGCTAAGGGAGACCAACCATGAACATCGACATTCCGATGAACTGGTCCCTGCGCATGGCGCGGCTGGAGGCCGATTCTGAGATCGGTGCTGGAGCGACTGCCAGAGATCCCGTTTTCGGGCACGAAGAGATGTTTACGCAGCAGGCCGGCGACGAGCCCAGCATCGCTTTTGGCCGCTTTGTAAGCCTCATGCGTCGCAACCAGGGCCTAACTTTGGAAAAGCTTGCAGAGGATGCGGATGTCGAGATCGAGGATCTGGTGGAGATCGAGGGCGACACCCGCCACCGACCCGAGCCGCGCACCGTGTACCAGCTCGCCAACTTCTTTGGCGTCCGCGGAGACGGTCTCTTGCAGATTGCCGGTCTGACAGCCCCCAAGAACGGCAGGGTGGCTCAGGAGGCTGTTCGCTTCGCGGCGCGCGCCGAACCTATCATCGATCTGACGCACGAGGAGAGAGCCGCACTGGAAGCTTTCGTCTCAGTTTTAAGCGAGCAAAAGTAGCGGTTTGGAGGCAAGACTTGGGAAAGAATCTCATCCTCTCATCCAAGACTGCGGGCGACATCGATCGTCGTGTGGAACGCGTTCTGCGGGGGCTTGGAAACCCTGAACCTCCTCTGCGACTGGAGGAGGTTTGCGAGTTGCTCAAGCTCGATCGCAGTTTCTACACCGCTGACGATCCGAGCCTCATGCGCGAGGCTGTAAGTCGTATCCGAGTCGGCGCAATCCAAGTTCTACGTCGCCCTACTCTCATACTCGACGTCATACAGAAGATGTCTCTCAAGGCGCTCTATTTGCCGGACCGAAAGCGCATCCTGCTGGACGGCGCCCTCCCGGCCAAAAAGCACCGCTGGAACGAGGCCCACGAGATCGGACACAGTCTCCTGCCGTGGCATGAGGGCATGATGTATGGCGATAACGCTCAGACATTGTTGCCGGGCTGCCTGGAGCACGTCGAAGCCGAGGCGAACTATGCAGCGGGCCGATTGCTCTTTCTCCAAGACCGCTTCGGAGTGGAGGCGCTCTCATTATCGCCGATGTTGGAATCGGTTCGTCGACTGCATAGCAAATTCGGCAACACTCTTTCGACCACGCTCTACCGCTTCGTGGAGACGATCGGGGCAGAGCGGCCCATTGTTGGCATGATCACGTGCCACCCGCATGTCGCCCGGCGCCCCTCAAATCACGACGCTGCCAATCCGTGCCGTCATTTCATTCGCTCACCTGCCTTCGCCGCACGTTTTTCCCGCGTGCCCGAAGCAGGGCTTTTTGCCGCGATCGCCGGCTACTGCGGTAGCCAGTCTGGTGGCCCTCTCGGCGAAAAGGAGTTGATGCTCGCCTCCGACGACGGCACGAGCCACGTCTTTCGTTTCGAGACATTTTTCAACCGCCATGACGCGCTAACCTTAGGGGTTTGGGCCGGAACGCACCGCCCTTCGATCGCCGCATAACACCATCGCCTTGCCAGTATTCAAACCCAAGCGCAGCAGGCGTTGTCCCTCATTGCTCGGGCCGCTCACAAAGCCAGTGGGTCGGACGAGCTCATAAACAGGCTGTGATGAGTTTCTGCTGACTTAGCGCGCTTCATCTAAGACGGACATCGCCTCCTTTTGCTTCTCAATATATGATAATGTGCTTTATCGTATGTAGGTGGGAGAGGGGGTGGGGTGCTCCCTTGGTGAGAGAGTGATCCAATGGCGAGCGATAACACGGATCTGGGTTCAGAGTGGGACATGATGCCTCACGTGCATCATGCACATTTTCTCCAGTCGACGCTGCGGGAGCGAATCGTCGAGCATGTTTTCGTCGGGGATGCGCTACGTCGGCTCTGGCAACGGCGGGTGACAAACGTCGAGGTTCTTCGATCCGAGTTTGATGCGGGCGGCTACGACCTGGTGATGAGTCAGCGCACGACCGTTCGGCACATTCAGTTCAAGACTGCGGTTGTGGGCAGCGAAGGCTCGGCCATCAAGGCCAACCTCAAGCTTGGAGAGAAGCCGAGTGGCTGCATCCTTTGGATCCTGGTGACCACTGAGCTCGACCTGCAATCGTACTTGTGGTTCGGCGGATCACCGGGCCAGCCTCTCCCAAATATCACCGGCATGAAGGTAGCCAAGCACGCCAAAGCCAACTCTCAAGGTGTCAAAGCGGCGCGGCCGGATCATCGGCTAATCCCACGCCGTCTATTCGAGCGACTGGGCTCAATCGATGAGGTTCTCGATCACCTCTTTGAATCGATACCAGCATTCGGCTCGCTTCCATGACCCAGCTGATCTCAGCGGCGACCAGTCTTCCTGCGCTGGTCAGCACAGCAGGTGAGCGAGCTGGCATCCGCTTCCTCGAGTTCTTCGCATCGACCATCCGCAACCCGCACACGCGGCGCGCCTACGGCCGCGCCGTCGCCGACTTCCTTGTCTGGTGCGGCAGCCAGGGCGTCGTGTCGATCGTCGATGTGCAGCCGCTGCATGTCGCCGCCTGGATCGAGCTGCAGAGCCGCGAGCATGCGGCGCCCACGGCCAAGCTGCGCCTGGCCGCGCTGCGTCACCTGTTCGATTGGCTCGTGACCGGTCAGGTCGTGCCGCTCAATCCTGCCGCCTCCGTCCGCGGCCCTGCCCACAGCGTGCGCACGGGAAAGACCCCGGTGCTTGATCCGGCCGAGGCACGACAGCTGCTCGACAGCGTCGATGTTAGCACGCCGATCGGACTGCGCGACCGGGCGCTGATCGGGCTCATGGTCTTCAGCTTCGCGCGGATCGGGGCGGCGCTCGGCATGCGCGTGGAGGACGTCTTCGTGCAGAACCGGCGCCTCTGGGTGCGCCTGCGGGAGAAAGGCGGCAAGCGGCACGAGATGCCCTGTCACCACACGCTCGAGGTCTACCTCCACGCTTATCTCGATGGGACCGGGATTGGCGCGGATCCGAAAGGATGGCTCTTCCGGACGATTGGCCGAGGCACCGGGCAGCTCAGCCGCACCGCCCTGCCCCAGGCCAACGCCTACGCCATGGTGCAGCGGCGTGCGCTCGCCGCCGGCATCGGCACCCGGATCGGCAACCACAGCTTCCGAGCAACGGGGATCACCGCCTACCTCAAGAACGGCGGCACGCTCGAGAACGCCGCCGCCATGGCGAACCATGCGAGCACGCGCACGACGCAGCTTTACGATCGCCGGCGGGACGACATCAGCCTCGACGAGGTGGAGCGGATTAGGGTCTGAGTTGGGCCGGAGCGTGGCGGCTGACTTGGCTCGGCCGTCTGGATCACCGGAAAAGGATCGTTTTCCGTTCCTTCTACGGCCTCTCGTTCAAGCAAGGGATGGTCGGGCATGACAGCCTCAAAGAAGAAGATCGACGGGCGGGCGATTGCCAAAGAACGTCGTGCTCCACCTCCCCATACCGGGCAAGATGAAGGTGGCTACCTGGATCGTCGCCACGTCTCAAAGCGGCTTTGGGTCGACCTCAAAGCGTCGCCGACTAGGCGGGGAGGAGGCGAACTTAGTTCATCCACCCTCTATCCCCTACCCAGGGGAATCGCATTAGGAGATGAGTGCTTCTTGCGGGCGGCTGCTGGATTGATTCTGGTTTGACCTCCTTTTTGAGGAGGTTGGGATGGGTTGGTTCGGTGCCTGCTTTGATGACCTCCCTGATCC
>CAXTMM010000083.1:0-11899 GCA_964245415.1 uncultured Acidobacteriaceae bacterium
GAGCAGCGCCATTCAAATTGAAGAGCAAAGCTGATCGACAGCAAAGCATGAGCAGACTATGAGTCACAAGGCACAAAGCGTTGCACGATCCGCCATAGCCGGCATGCGCTGGAATTACGCAGGCACGCTTATCTCGACTATCAGCTCGCTCGTCATTGGCACAGTGCTTGCCCGTATTTTAGGGCCCGGACCATTTGGACAGGCTATCGTGGCCACGACGATCTACAGCCTCGTGAATCTCTTTGTGGATGGAGGTTTCAGCCAGGCGCTCATTCAGCAAAAAGAGCTTTCCAGTGAGGAAGTGCGTCGTACATTCACCTGCCAGGTGCTCATCGGACTTTTTTCCACTGCAACGGTTTACCTGTCCGCGCCCCTGATCGCCCGCCTGTTCCATCTACCCAGCGCTGCTCCGGTCGTCCGATCGGTATCGCTGCTCATGACCTTCCAGTCGTTAGGTCTGGTTTCGGCCGCACTTCTGCGGCGCGAGATGCGTTTTCGCATGCTCCAGTATGCCAGCCTTGGCAGCTATCTAGGCGGCTACCTGCTTCTGGGTATCCCGCTCGCACTTGCGGGTGCTGGAGTCTGGAGCCTGGTGGCCGCCTACCTTGCTCAGGCCGCTATCAGTTCCGCAGTGCTTTACCTTGCCGTGCGCCATCCAGTAACTCCATCGTTCGGACTCCCCCACCGTTCTATAGCTGTTTACGGAGGCACAGTGATGGCCATCAACCTGGTCAACTGGGCACAGGCGAACCTTGACAATCTTGCCGCCAGCTATCAAGGACCCATCGCGCTCGGCCTCTACGGCCGCGCCAGCAATCTTGCCTATCAGCCCTGCAACGGAGTGGTCTCAAGCCTGCAGTCTATCCTGCTTTCCTCCGCCGCCAAGGTGCAAGAAAACACGCAGCTGCTTGGACGCGTAGCTCTCATGTCAATGGTTATCATCCTAGGGCTTCTGGGGCCGGCCTACGCGACCTTCATATGCGCCCCGGCCACGATCATCGGCGGTCTCTACGGTACCAAGTGGCTGGCAGCCATCCCGCTCATGGTTCCCCTGGCGTTGGCCATGCCGTTCTTCGGGTGCATTGCGGTCCTCAATCCCATCATCTGCGGCGCGGGTCGGCCTATGCTCGAACTGGGACCGCAGGCGGTTAGTTGCGTGCTGGCGGTCGTGGCTTACTTCTGCGCCATCCGCATCTCGCTTCCTGCCCTCGGCTGGGCGTTGTTTGCGGTCATGGCCGGACGTTTTCTACTTACCGCCGGAACCATCTTCGCCGCCCTCGACGTCGCCTGGTCGCGCGCCGCGCAGGCAGTCTTTGGGCGCTTGCTCTTCTCATCCGCCTTCGTCTGTTTTACCTGGAGCTTCGATCGCGCGCTTCTGGTCACCGGCCTCGCTGCTGGAATCCGACTTTGCGTGCTTTTTATCCTGTGCGTGATCCTGCTTGGCACTTGCATCTGGTTTCTGAGCGAGTTCGTCTTTGGTGCTGAGGCAGTGAGCTTTCTTCTGCAGTACGCTTCCCACCTTCCTCCCGCCTACGCGCGCCAACTGCGACGATGCCGTCACCCTGTCGAACCGCTCGTGGTGCCCTCATGAGCATTCAGCGCGTCCTGATCCTGCAAGCCATGTGCAAGCAGTACCGCGCTCCGCTCTACGCGCATATGTACAAGGAGCTCTCCCAGGATGGGATCGAGTTGCGTGTGGCCTACAGTCGTCCGCCCGAAGACCATCGACGGCGCAACGACGATGTCGATCTCCCGGCGGAGTATGGAGTCAAAATTCCGCAGCACTACTGGTTTGGGGACAGGCTCTTTCTCCAACTGCCAATCGCACTCATCCAGCGCGCGGACCTGGTCATCGTCGAACACGCTGTGAAACACGTGATCAACTATCCGCTCACCCTGCTTTCCCGGCTCAGGCTCAAGAAGCTTGGCTTCTGGGTACACGGCGGTACACTTCGGCACGCGTCCTCGCCTTTGCTGCGGCCATGGCGTGTATGGAGCATGCTGGCAGCAGCCTGGATTTTCTCCTACACCAAGGGCGTAGCCAGCACAGCCATCGCACTGGGTGCCAAGCCAGATCGCGTGACGACTCTTCAGAATGCCATCGATCTATCTGGTTTTCGCAAAGCATTGGCAGGCGTCAGTCTGAAAGATCTGGCGTCCACTCGCGAGCAGCTAGGCTTAGGTCCGGATGCACACATAGCTATATACTGCGGCAGCCTTTATCCTGGCAGAGGAGTGGAGTTCCTTATAGCGGCCGGAGACGAGATTGCGCGGCGCGATCCACTTTTCCACTTAATTGCGATTGGTGCCGGACCACTCCAGCTGCAGCTTGAGCGTGAGGCGAAAGCGCGATACTGGCTGCACCCATTGGGCAGCATCTTCGGCGAGCAACGCGCCGTCTACTTTCGTCTCGCCCACGTGTGCGTCATGCCTTACCTGGCTGGCTTGGGCATTTTGGATGCGATGGCCGCCGGCTTGCCGTTTATCGTCACCGGAGCCTGTGCGACGAACCCAGAAATCGATTACCTCATCGACGGAGTGACCGGCCTTGTCACCGGAGATAGCGTCGATCTGTTTGCCCAAGCGGTAGCCGGGCTGCTCGCAGACCAGGCTCGGCTGGAGTCGATGAGCAAGGCCGCATTGACGGCCTCGCATGAGTATTCGATAGAAAATATGGCGGCCAATTTTTGCCACGGCATACGCGCGTGCCTCGCGCAGCCGAGCCACCGGTGAACAACATGGATTCCACGCATCGCGTCAACAAAAGCCACACCAATCAACCCATAGGTTCCCACCCGCTCGTTGATACCGCCGGCGCAACAAGCCGTGTAGAAAAACTCGCAGAAAGTTCGTCGGCGCGGAACATTCCGACACTGGCCGTCTTGCTCACCTGCTTCAATCGCCGCGTCAAAACACTCGAGACCTTACATGCTCTCGCAACACAGACTGCTCGGGCAAAGCGGCGCATGCATATCATTCTTGTCGATGATGGAAGCCGTGATGGGACGGCCGAGGCCGTTCTTACCAACTTCCCGCAGACCGAGATGATCCATGGTTCTGGCTCGCTATTCTGGAATGGCGGCATGCGCGTAGCTTTCGCGCGGGCCAAGGAGATAGGCTTCGACTACTACCTGTTGTTGAACGACGACACGGTGCTGGTGCCATACTGCCTGGATACACTTTTTGAAACTGCACACACACTTGAGCAGCAGGGCTTTCCTTCCATTATCGCAGCGTCCATATGCGATCCGGTGACCGGCAAGCGCACTTACGGCGGCGTGCGACGAGTCCACCACTGGAACGGTGTCACCGATATCAAGCTCGAACCGCGTGCGGATGCGCCAGTGCTCTGCGACACCATGAACGGAAACTGCGTCCTGATTCCTGCTGCGATCGCCAAGCGCCTTGGCAATCTTGAAAAGACTTACACCCAGCAGTTTGGCGATTACGACTATGGCTTTCGCGCGACCCGCGCGGGCTTCTCGGTGCACATCGCGCCGGGTTATCTTGGCTCCTGCACGAACAACTCGCTCGTCGGCACCTGGCGGGACCAAGGAGCTTCGTTCCGCACTCGCTGGAAGCATCTGCTATCCCCCAAAGGAGTGCCAGCGGCCGAATGGTTTGTTTTCACCCGCCGGCACTTCGGCTATCTATGGCCGTTTTATTTCCTTTCGCCCTATCTCAAGGTTTTGCTTTCCCTCTTTCAGAGGCGGGCAGCGTGTCCAGCAACCGCACGCTCAATAGGCTAAGTCATGGTAGACGAACATACACGAGTGTTGCACGTCTTGGGCCAATTCGAGCGATCAGGAGCGGAGATGATGCTGCTGCAGAGCGCTGGCGAGTGGCCGCGGCACGGCTACAAACTCGATCTGCTCGCGACCGGTCCGCAGCCAGGTCCCATGCACGGTCCTTTGCGCGCGGCCGGCTATGAAACGCATCACATCCCCTTTCGCTCCACTCTGCGCTACCTGCCGTCGAAGCATTTTGCTCGACACTTCATCGAGCTGTGCCGCAGCCGTAAATTCGAAGTGCTGCATTTGCATACCGAGGCAGCGATGCCTTTGTTTGTCGCTCTCGGGCGTCGCGCCGGCGTGTCCACCATCGTGCGTACAGTGCACAACGCCTTTACCTTCACAGGGGCTTTACGGATCCGCAAGAAGATTGAACGAAAGCTCGCACGTGCCGCCGGGGTAAGATTCGCCTTTGTCAGTGAGTCGGTGCAGCAAGTGGAGTCGGAGTACTTTGGCAATAATGGCACATACACGCCTAATTGGTTTGACACCACCCATTTTCGACCACCGTCGCTTGAAGAGCGAACCGCTGCCAGGCGCGCACTCGACTGCCCGGAAGTCGCGACCGTCGTGGTGACCGTAGGCAACTGCAACGAAGCGAAGAATCACAAAGCTTTCTTGCAAGCTCTGGTCCCCCTGACAGCGCAACGGCAAGTACTCTATCTTCACGTAGGACGCGAAAGGCCCGATCTGGCAGAGCGAAGGCTGGCCGCATCGCTCGGCCTTGAAGCCTCGGTTCGTTTCGCCGGCAGCCACCCGGATCCCAGAGACTTTCTCTGGGCGGCCGATCTTTTCGCCATGCCTTCGCTGCACGAGGGTCTGTCGATCGCAGCGCTCGAGGCAGTGGGCGCCGGCACGCCAGCCCTGTTTACCAACGTTCGGGGTTTGCGCGATATCGCAGAAAAGACCCGCTGGATCAAACAGGTCGAGCCTGCCGACTTGATCTCCGGTTTACTCGCTTGCGGCAAGGTACCGGCGCAACTCGCTCGCGACCGCGCTTTGGAAGATAGCGCGACCATCCATCGCGAGTTCTCAATCGATGGTGGCGTCTCGCATATCGTGAGGGCTCTTTACAAAGATGCGCGTGCGTGTGTGACCGCATCCGTGACAACATCTGGATTGCACGCCTCATGAAGGTAGCCTTCTCGACGCCTGTCGACCTGCGTGCGCTCGCGACTTACTTTAGCCGGGAAGCGGCAGCATTACCTGCCGGCCTCGGCAGCACCGCAACCACTCCGTTGATTGCCGCCTTGCTTGACCGCGGACACCAGGTGAGTATTTACACGCTTAGCCTGGACCTGCAGCAGGAGGCTATCATTCGCGGACCCAGGCTTAGCGCATTCGTTGGCCCGATGCGCAGCGCTGGACGTGCACGCAATTTCTGGAAGAACGAGATCGACTACCTCGCGGGCGCCATCGCTCGCGAGCGACCCGCCTTCGTGCATGCGCACTGGACCTACGAGTTCGCGATGGGCGCGCTTAAAAGCGGCGTTCCTACGGTGACCACCATCCACGATCTGCCCTGGAACGTGCTGCGCTACTTTCGCGACCCATATCGCGCGGCACGCTTGCTGCTGGCCTACAAAGTGGCTTATCGCGGCAAGCACTACACAGCTGTTTCATGCGATGCGGCACGGCACTTCCGTCGCTACTTGCGACCCAGTGCAAAGATCACAGTTGTGCCCAATTTCCTTCCGGACGCGGTGTTTATGCAGAAGGCCACAGTCGGCGAAAAGCCGCACGCGCTCACTTTTTATACCGTGCTGCAGGGTTGGACGACGCGCAAGAATGGAAGCGCTGCTCTACGCGCCTTTGCCATTGTACGCCAGCGTCTTCCGAACTCTAGCATGCTGATGATCGGCAGCGACTACCAGCCTGAAGGCCCGGCGCATGCGTGGGCTCGCCAGCATAGTATCGAAAGGCAGGTCGAGTTTCGCGGATCTCTGCCGTACGAGACAATGCTTGCCACCGTTCAGGCAGAAGCCGATATTCTCGTGCATCCTTCACTCGATGAATCCTTCTCGATGGCGGCACTTGAAGCAATTGCCTTGCGCAAGCCGGTTATTGCTGGCCGTCGCACTCCAGGCATTCGCGAGGTGCTTGATTTCGGTGAATCTGGATTGCTTGTCGACGTGAAAAGCCCCAACGCAATTTCTCGAGCAATGCTGCAGCTTGGTGAAGACGCCAGTCTGCGGAAAACTATCGCGCAGAAAGCCTACACCTCGGCCTACAGGAGATTTCGCGCCGAGCCGGTGCTGTTTGCCTACCAAGCCGTGTATGCACAACTGGCAGACATAACGTTGTCGCACTTGCCAGCGCGGCCAACCCCATCGGAGCTCGCCAGAAGGGAAGACCCTTGAAAGCACTGCTTGAAAAACTCTATTTCGTCCTGGTCTTCGGCGAAATGACAACCGCCATTCCTAGGCTTTTTGGCGGAGGAGTCGACTCTGATACCGCCGCGGGACACAAAACCAACCCCGTGCTTCTACTCTTTAACATACTTGTTGTATTCCTTACATTCTTGTTTGTATATCCGCATCTTCCTCGATTCTGGAATCAGCTCCTCAAGCTCAAGTGGATATTTCTTATCTATCTCTGGATGCTTCTGTCCATCCTCTGGTCAGTCGATAGGTCCGTTACCGTCCGCTTTTGTGCATACGCCTTAGTCTACCTTTTCTCGGCTGCTTACTTCAGCCATCGCTATAACATCAATCGACTGCTTGAAATGCTCTTTCAATGCTTCCTTTGCGAGGCGGTACTAAGCGTTGTAGGGCAGTTCATTTTGCCCGCGCGAGAGTCCGATGATCTTGCTCCAGGATGGAGCGGGATCTTTCTGCATAAGAATGTGCTAGGTCTTTGCATGATGATTGCCATCGTAGTGATCCTGCTCCAGCGAAAGCGCTGGAGCCTGCTACGCATCAGCAGCCTTGGGCTTTTTATAGTGCTGCTCGTTCTCTCTCAGTCTTTTACCGCCGTACTAACCACCGCGACCACCGTCCTGCTTATTTTCTCCCGCAGGGTCCAAGGCACCAGGAAAGCCATGCTCTGGATCTCCTGTGTCGGCATCGTTCTAATCTTGATCCTGATCTCGGACCCGGTTGCTTTGCTGCTTGGCGCAGGTGGAAAGACGAGCTCCTTCACCGGGCGAGACGCTGTCTGGGAGTTTGCGCTCACGGGCATCCTCAAACGTCCGCTGCTTGGCTATGGGTATTTCGCGTTTTGGGAAAGTTCAGCCGATACAGCAGCCCAGGCACTGCATTGGACCCCTCCCCACGCCCACAATGGCTTCCTTCAGGTGACGCTTGACTTGGGTGCTGTGGGGCTCATACTCCTGCTTTGTTTACTGATCTACGCGTTCAGGAGTGCTCGCAGAGTGCGGCGATTCGATGCTTCCGGCTCCGCCAGCTGGCTCCTGATCCTGCTTCCCATGGCGCTCGTCCATAATCTTGTCGAGGCAGACCTGATGCTGGTGAATCCGATCTGGTATCTGATAATTCTGGGCATGTTCTGGTGTCTTCAGCTTGAACAGGAAGAGCGCACGTCAAAGACAAACGGCATCATCTCACGTCGTTCGAACCAAGCAGCATGGATCACCCGCTGAGACGAAGCTGACCTTCAAAGGCGTTGCGGATAAGTTGCCAGCTCACCTTTGCTAAAAACAATGGATTGTTAACCAGGTATCGCCGGCCTAGCCGGCGCGGCTCCTGTATAAGCCGATGCAACCACTGCAAGCCGGACTGCTTCATCCATGCAGGTGCGTCCTGGATCCTGCCGGTATGGATGTCAAAAGCTGCGCCCACGCCGACCATTACATGTGTGTCAAGCATGGCGAGCGTCTCATGCATGAAGCGTTCCTGTTTAGGCGTACTCAAGCCTACCCAAATGATGTCAGGCTTGGCCGCGGCGACTTGCCGGCGCAGTTCTTCTGACTCCTCTGCCTTAAGTGGACGGTAGGGCGGCGTGTAGGTGCCGACGATCTGCAGTTCCGGAAAGCGCTTGACCAGCGTCTGTCCTAGCTCCTCCGCTACGCCTTCGCTGCCACCGTAGAGAAAATGACGATACGCTTTTTTTTGCGACCGGTCGCACATCGCCAGCATGAAGTCCGGTCCATATACCCGGCTCATAGATCTATGCCCGTAAAGTCTTCCAATCCACACCGTTGGCATGCCATCTGGAACGGTTAGAAAGGAACCATTTAGAATCTGCTGCAACTCTGGACTAGACTGCGTCTCCATGATGCCATGCACCCCAGTGACGCAGAGGTACCCCTTGCTCCGCCGCTCAATCAGCGATTCGGTCCGATTCAAGGCCTCTTCCATGTTGACCACGCTCATCCCGACGCCGAGAATGTTTACGCTTCGAGTGGAAGGAGGAATCGCCTTCTCGGTAGAAGGAGTGCTCATCGCGCGGTCCATAATGAGATCCTAAGCGCCCTGGCGGAGCGAGGGTGGCGGCTCGGAACACCGGTAGTACTTACGTAATCCTAAAACAGCACTTAGCCCACGATAATGGGCATGTGGCGTAGTTGATCTAGCCGCCACATAGAATGAAAGATGGGGCAGGATAGGTCGATTATTCGTTTGCTTGCTTCTGCTGGAGTACAGCAGGGGAGTTTACGGCAAGTTCATTTTTCATCGATGCCTGGATGTGTGGCATGTGCGATCGAGAAGATGAGAGGTAGTCTCCCTGGTTAGGCTTTCGGCTTTGGGAAGCCAAGCGGAAGGCATGGCGACTCGCCAGCAACATCTTTTCTGCCACCTGTGCAACCTGCCTCGGTGTCACATTCAGGATGCAGTGCGGTTCAACAGCATCGCAGCCACTTCGACAGGGATACCGGCTAGTCTCGGGTTGAAGGACACTCGCCCGATCAGAGTAAGGCTTAAAGCGCAGCGGGCTGTTCTCGTGGTGCGGATCTCCATTGACCGGATGGGGAGAGACGACCAGCACAGCGCACCCGACTGCAGCCGCAAGATGAGCAAGGCCACTATCGGCGCCGAGCAACAGTTCGCACGCTTTTATGCAGCTCGCTACCTGGCGAAGGCTGGCGCCGCTTACGATCCAGCTATTGATACCAGGAATGAAGTCCAGCATCGAGCGAAGGCGCTCTCCATGGCATTTTTCAGCGCGAGAGCAGAGGATCACGACCGATATATTTAGGCTTTTCGCAAGCAAGCACAACGTTTCGACCCAATGCTCCAGAGGCCATCGTCTTCTCTTTGCCTGTGCACCGAATGCGACGCAGACAATGGTTGATCCTGACCCAAACCCATGCCACAAATTCCTTGCAAAAGATCGATCTAGCCTGCTTAAGAAGATCTCCGGGCAGCCATCCACGACTTTCCCGGTAAATCGTCTTACGAAGGCCGTGTTACTTAGAACTTCGTGCTGGAGCGAAGGTCGGGGTAATTCTGTTACGGAGCGATATGCGACTCTGGCCAAGTATTTAGATAAGCTTGATTTTAGATCGTCCTTGTACTTCATGCGGAACGAGGCGTTCACCAGGGTTAGGAGCAGGTTTGCTCCAAAATAGTCGGGGCCAAGTCGCGGCTGCAGTACGAGATCAAAATGCTTCTCTCGCAAGGATGTCCAGTACAGCCGCACGATAGAAACATCGCGCTGGGCTCGTTGCAAAAGCGTGGGGCGCCTGACAGGGACAAGAGTAAGGACTTGATCTATAAATGGGCTTGTCTCGAGGAGCTCTAGGTTTGCCTTCGGCACCAGCGCAGTAATGCTTGCCTCGGGATAGGCCTGCTTGAGTGCGCGGAAGATAGGAGTCGACATGACTACATCGCCCATAGCATCAAGGCGAATCACGAGGATGCTTTGAGGTTGATCGCCACTTTGAAAGACGTTCTTTGTGCGCCTCCGCCGGGTCAAGCTTAGGCAAGCGGCCAGCATTAACCCTTCATCCGGATAGTGCTCACGAAGCACACGGAATACCTGGGCTACTCTTACGCGGACAATCGTCTTGAGGGAATTGGTTCGAGGAGACTGAAGAATCGACTTCATGGTGCGCTCTGCCAACTATTCGAGTTGGATACAGCGGCTCTCATTGTTCTCAGGTGCGCTCTTTGTCTGCGGCGTTTCGAGCAACAGACAGGGTACTGAAGCTTTCTAGTCCCATGGAGTGCGAAGCCGGCAAACATCCTTAGAACTCGTCGCATTTACCCACCTCTGCTCACTATCCAAGAAGCGCAGGGACTTGCGGGTACTGTGCTTAATTTCACGTAAACGAAAGTAATCAGTGTTGTCCCGGTACAAACAAAGTCGCTTTGGAGAAGTCAGCAGGTTACCGCAATAGCAACCTTGGTCATGGACCGGAAAAAGGTTTCTGTTCACCGTCATTCCTGAAAGAGTACTCGCTTTCACAACGGGAATCGCGCGCGTCGAATTTAGCTGCATCCGCAATCCAGGCTTGTTCGCCCCCTTCCGCTTTCCTATGCTCAACCACAAGCCACCGCTCGGCAGACTCTGTAGCAAATCAAGGGAGTTTCCGACAAGGCTCGAGTTGAGCGGTTTGATGTTGTCTGTCGATTCGCCCAAGTGTGAGGCTCAGGATGATACAGAAGCAGGGCATCGAAACAACGGTTCTTCCGAACTTTGCCACACTACCTGCGTCGCGTTCACGCTCTGAGCGGAGCCATGCTGCTGCTCGATGGTTTCTTCTCGCAGAGGCAGCCTGCGACGGCGCGGCAGCTTTCTCAAGCGCTGCGCTGGCTCGTCTGCTGCTTGCACCCAGTGCCTCCATCAAGTTGCCGCATGTGCTGATCAACTCGTTGATCTACGCGGCGCTCTTCGTCCTGACTCTCTACGCCTTCAAGGGATACAGCGCTTTCAGCAGCCTGCTTCAGATTCGCGAAACTGAGCGCACCATGAAGGCTGCTACGCTCGCCACCTTGCTCGACCTGTGGTGCCTGATTTACATGCGTCAACCTACGTCCACACGGTCCTCGCTATTGACGATAGTTCTGTGCAGCGCGCTGGTTACCGCTGAGCGTCAGATCCTGGGCAGCCGCTTGAAGGTGCTTCACGAACGCATGGTAGGGTCCATGCGCGTGATGATTTATGGCAATACGGTAACCGGGCGGCGTGTTTACGATCTGCTCTCGCGCTCGCCTCGGCTGGGCCTCAAACCAAGCGCGATGGTCGATACAAAGCTACCAGCGCCGGCTCGTCTTTACGCCAGCGCCTACCGCCACCGCCAATCGATCCAGGTGCTGCCCGGGCCGATCAATCGCGAGTTTATAGAGCGCCATGGGGCCGACCTAATCCTGATAGATCCGGAAGTTTGCTCCGGCGCGGACGTCGCCTCGGTGCGCCAGGCGGCAGTGGAAACCGGGGCCTCGGTCGCCTTTCTGCCTGCGCAACACAGCGAGCATCTGGGTCAGGCCCATTACCTGGAGTGCGATGGTGTGCTGCTCGCGCTGCCTGTCGACCAGCCGCTCTCGCTGTTCTACGAGGTGGCTAAGCGCTTGTTCGATCTGGTTGCAGGCACCACGGCGCTTATACTGCTGTCGCCCGTGCTGCTGGTGGCGGCGCTAGCCATCAAGCTCGACTCTGAAGGGCCTGTATTGTTTATGCAGACGCGCATGGGTAAGCATGGCAAGCCGTTCCCGATCTACAAGCTTCGTACCATGTACACCAAAATGTGCGGTGACGCGCTTTCACCGAAGAAGGAAGGGGACCCGCGCATCACCCGCGTCGGTCAGTTTCTGCGCAAAACCAGCGTAGATGAGCTGCCACAACTTTTAAACGTGCTACGCGGCGAGATGTCTCTCGTCGGCCCGCGCCCGGAGATGAAGATGATTGTCGAAGCATATACGCCCGCGCAGCGTAAGCGGCTTGCCGTCACTCCTGGTATCACCGGCCTATGGCAAATTTCGGCCGATCGGCGCTTTCAGATACACGACCGCATCGAGTACGACCTCTATTACATCGAGCACCGCAACATGTTCCTGGATTTTGCCGTGATGCTGCATACGCTTATCTTTGCGGTGCGCGGTATCTAGCAACCCTCGCCGGCCCAGTAAGAAGCGCCGCCAAAAGGTGGCCGGCAGCCGTGCAGACGATTCAGCCCCTACAACGGACCGATCGCGATAGGGCAGACT
>CAXTMM010000083.1:11909-12427 GCA_964245415.1 uncultured Acidobacteriaceae bacterium
GACTAGCACCGTTGCTCGCATCAAAAGGATATGCACTCCAAAATTAACGCTCACAATGAGCACAGGAAAAAGCAACCTGTTTTCTCTAAAGATCAGATTAGGAGTTACCCGGGAGCGTGGAAAGGCCAGCTTGTGCTGTCTTGCACCAAGTGTCAGAAGAAGCTACGCAAAGATGATCCGGGCCATCCTCTCGGTAAGCTGAAGAAGGCTCTCAAGCAGTGCGCCCGGCGGGATGAAGACAAGTTGCGGCTGCGTGTCATAGACATTCCATGCCTGAAGCTTTGTCCTAAAAACGGGGTCACGGTTTGCACGCAGTTGCAACTCGGGCGCGGGGAGTGCTCAGTCCTGCACACTGCTGAGCAAGCAGAGCAGCTTTATCTTGCCTGCAAAGAGCAGGCGACCGGGAGAGAACTCAGCGAGGAACGCTGCCAGAAGGGCGAATCAACAACATCGGCGACACGTTACCAGCTAGAGCAATAATGTCTGATAACAAATGTTCTGCATGAAACACTTAAGGT
>CAXTMM010000084.1:0-12337 GCA_964245415.1 uncultured Acidobacteriaceae bacterium
GCATGGGGGTGCTTGCGGGTCTGGGCTTTTGCGGGCGGCGCGAACAAGACCGCGGCCAATGCCAAAGAGGCAACCGCATGCAGCCAGCGCCGAGCAAATGAGAGAGGGGAATGAGGATTCAAGATCGAGCAAGCTCCTACCTCAAACTGTAAGGCGAAAGGTTAGTGTCCGGGTAGCAAAAGTGGCTTCGCGTTCCTGTTCTGTGCACACTAAGGTACGCACCGGGTGCAGGCAGAAGGAGAATGGCTTGGGGGAACCCGGGCAGGAATGACTGCAAACGCAGATCCTCCACTTCGTTCAGGATGACGAGCATTGTGCGGGATGATGAGCGTTGTTCGGGATCACGAGCGTTGTTCGGGATGACGAGCGTTTTGAAATGGATTTCGAGCGGGGGCAGTGACGCGCAGGTGGTATAAAGCCGGTATGTCGACCACCGATGCGCCCGGAATCAGCCGCCGCCGCTTTCTGCAGCATAGCTTTGTGTTTAGCGCCGCCGCTACCCTGGGCAGGTTGCCTGCGCTCGCGAGTCCGCCGCCTGACCCTTTAGCGGCGCATCTGCTGATCCTTGGCGACTGGGGACGGGATAACTCGCAGGTGGGGCAGCGTGCCGTGGCGGCGGGGATGGTGCGGTACGCGGCTAGTGTAAAGCCGGAGGCGCTGGTGCTGCTGGGCGACAGCTGGTACGGCGAGCTTAACGGCGGGGTCGACTCGCCGCGCTGGAAGTGGCAGTTTGAAGACATGTACCCGTTGAGCGCCTTTCCCGGGCCGGCCTACTCGGTGCTGGGCAATCACGACTACCAGCGCTGGCCGGGCAGCAAGGTTGACTATGAGCTGGCGTATGCGCGGACGGGCAAGTCGCGGTTCACGATGCCGGCCAAGTGGTACACGTTTGAGTTTCCGGCGCGCGATCCGCTGGTCACCTTTATTGCGCTGGACAGCAACATGCCTGGAGGACACGGGGCTGGGGACAAGGGCGTCGACTTTACACTGACCGACGCTGAGCGGGTGGAACAGCAGGCCTGGTTTGAGGCGCAGCTGAAGCGGCCGCGCACGACACCGCACCTGGTGGTGATTGCCCACCACCCGGTCTATTCGGATGGGCCGCATGGCGATCATGCGACGCTTATCCGGGACTGGGACCCGCTGCTGCGCAAGTACAACGTAGCGCTGTACATGGCGGGGCACGACCATGACCTGCAGCACCTGGAGCTAGAAGGCCATCCTACGAGTTTTCTGCTGTCCGGGGCGGGCGGGGCCGACCTGTATGACCTCAAGATTGCTGCATCGTCGCGCGGGCCGTATGCCGAGAAGGTTTTTGGATTTAGCCATTTTGAGGTGAACCAGAAGGAGATGACGCTGCGGCACCTGGATAGCAGCGGGCGGGTGCTGCATGCGTTCAGGAAAACGGAAGGCGCGCCGGCCACCATCTTGACCTGAGGTGTGGGCCCGGGCGCAAGGGGCTATCGCTTGACAGCATCCACAGGCAAGAACACAGTGAAGACCGTCCCGTGGCAGCCCTGCTGTTGCGAGCTGCGGAGCGAGATCGTTCCCCGGTGCCGGTCGATGATCTCCTTGCTCAGCCATAAACCCAAGCCGGTTCCGCCGATGCCCTTGGTGGAGTAGAAGGCTTCAAAGACCCGCTTGCGCACCTGCGGGGGCATGCCGATGCCTGTATCGGCGACGGTGAGCGCAACGCCTTTTTGGCCGGTCTTCCAGTTGGTGGCCTCACGGCTGCGCACGATCAGGCGGCCGCCGTTCGGGTGCATGGCATCGATTGCATTGCCGACCAGGTTGTTGAGCACCTGGCGGATCTCGCCGTCGAGGCACTCGATCAGGCTGGTGGCGCGTTTGCGCTTCTCGACCTGCACGCGCGAGTTCACCAGGCGGCCCTGGTAGATGAGCAGGGCGCTTTGGAAGAGGTCGATGCAGCTCACGGCCTTGGCATAGGTGGACTGGCGGTGGAAGCGGAGCGTCTGGTTGGTGATGGCGGAGACCCGGCGCAGCTCGCGCTCGGCTGTATCGAGGTACTCCTCTATCTCGCCCATTGCCTCGGCATTACGGGCGAGGTAGAGGAGGTTGGTGACCGAGGTGAGGGGATTGTTGATCTCGTGGGCGATCGAGGCGGCGAGGCGGCCGACGGCGGCCAGTTTTTCGGTTTGCATGAGCGCGGCGGCGGTGCGCCGCTGTTCCGAGACATCGCGCGAGAAGGTGACGATGCCGTCGCGGGTAGGGTGGACTTCGATCCGCAGCCAGATATCAAGCGGCACGGGGTAGTGCGCCTCGAAGGTACCGGAGATGCTTTCGTCCATGGCGCGGTGATAGTGCTCGCGAAAGGGCGAGCCTTCGCAGGCTGCGCTGGGAAAGGCCTCCCAGACACTGCGGCCGACCAGCTGGTTTTGCTCGGCTGCGTAGAGCCTGGCTGCCATCGGGTTGAAGTAGGTCATGATCCAGTTGCGGTCGACGCTGACGATCGCGTCGGTGGTAGCTCCCAGAACCTGACTTAACTGCTCCGAGATGGCCGAGGAGCGGGCTTCGCTTTCGGTGAGCTTGTGCCGGGCGCGTACGGCGGGGGTATCGTCGTGGACGATGTTGGTTGCGCCGACGATGCGGCCATGCTCATAAACGGGGTAAACGGAGTAGGACCACCAGCGATCTTCAAGCCCGGCGTCCATGAGGACGGGAATGTGGACCTCGACCCTGCTGGTGACAAGACCTTCGTAGTAGGCGCGGTCGACCGGTTCTCTCACGGCGGGCCACGCCTCCGGCCAGACTTCGCAGCCCGGGCTGCCGAGAGCCCTGGGGTGCTTGTCGCCCAGGAAGGTTCTGTAGGTGTCGTTGTAGAGCAGCATGTACCTGTCGCCCCAGTAGACGGCGAAGGCAAAGGGGGAGAGCAGCATCATGTTGATGGTGCTGAGCAGGGTTTCGGACCAGGATGCGATGGGACCGAGCGGGGTCTGGCTCCAATCCCGGGCGCGGATCAGGTCGGCCATCTCGCCGGCGCCGTGGATTTTTTTCGACTCGATGGGTGAGTGGATCGGGCCCATCATGCCGGATAGCATCGCTGCGGATGTGGCGCCGGGAACCATACCATACAGAATCGATGAAAAATGCCTGTTAAGCAAGACCTGACTGACCGAGGGAGCGCTTTTCAGGACAGAGCGCCTGGGACGACGGGGAATGGTGGATTTCAGCGGGATCACTCTCTCGCATGATTTGGCTGTTGACGGCCCTTCGCGGACGATGGATGATGAGTCACCCGGAGGCAGTGCCATTGCGTTCGCCCGGGCTTGCACGCTTATGTATCCGGCAAACCCACCTGGCTAGGCAACCGGCTCTCGCAAGGAGCCCCGATTCCGAGGAGGCCCCACCATGAAAGGCACGCGTTACGCGCTCTCTCTTCTTCTACTCACCGCTCCACTGGCCGGCTATGCTACCGAGCAACTAGTTCCCGCGGGCTCGCTTATCCAGTGCACGGTGTCAGAACCAAAACTTTCCTCAAAAACTGTTGCCATCGGCGATCCGGTCCTGTGCCAGGTAAGCCGCATGGAGAAGTTTGGCCGCTCCACCCTGCCCTACGGCAGCTATCTGGAAGGCCGGTTTGAGGATTACCGCGACCCGGGCCACCTGGTGGGCAAAGGCTGGATGGAGCTGAAGTTCGACCGCATGATCGTTGGCTCGGACACGGTCATTCCTATTGATGCCAAGGTGGTCTACGTGCCTGGCTACCCGGTCGACCGGCAGGGCCGTATCCTGGGCAAGGGCCACGCGGTGCGCGATACGGTCGAGTGGCTGATCCCGGTTTTATGGCCGATCGACCTGATCAACCTGCCCCGGCGTGGACCGCGGCCGACGCTCAAGGAGGAGACGCGCCTCACGCTCAAGGTGATGGACGACTTTGGGGTACCCACAGGACCGGAGCCGGCGCGCGAACCATCCGGGCTGCTACAGCGACCTTCAGCTTATGAGCAGTCTGCACCACCGCCGCCGCCTCGCCAAGTGACGTACAACTATCCCCAGACCTATGTCTATGTGCAGCCGCCACCCCGCGTACCGGTGGTGATCTACCGCAACGGCTATGTGTACAACTCCTACGTTCCTCGCTACTGAGCTTTCCTGCCGAGAATAAAACGGCTCCAATCGGATTGCGCGGGTAGAGTACCTTGATACCCGCGCGAATCTCGTCCGAGCCTTGATCCAGTCCCATAGCAGACGCGTTTCTTTTTTAGTGCGGTCCGCCGCCCATCATGTGCTGCACGGCTATGTCATACCCGCGGCGGAATCCCATGCGGTAGTCGTGGCGCAGGGAGCCGGGAACGTTAGGGTGGCGGAACTCGTCCCGATTGTTCACGTTGGGCGGGCGGTGGTTGTCAAAATCCCTGCGCGCGCCCTCGATGCCGTCGTGGAAGCCGCGACGCTGCGCATCGTTGAACTCGTTCGGCGGACCATCCCAGCCACCCTGGCCCTGGTAGGCTCCTGGAGGTGGCCCCTGGGGCGGACCGTACTGCGCGTGCATGGACGCGGTAGCACCTGAAAACAATGCGAGTAGCGTTGCTGAAGCCAAGCGGCCAAGAGCTTTCATATAACGACCTTCCTTTCGTGTTGCTTCTTTTGTTCAGATGCGCAGGGTCGGGAAAATGTTGATGTGGCACAGCACAGATGATCCTGATCCACACGCAGGTTCACTCCCGCATCTCACCTAACATTAAATACATCATTTCTCTGTGCTCACATTGGCGAAAAGCATCCTCCATGCGTGGGGGTTCGCCGACCCGGTTTGCACGTTTTTTCCTGTGCGTGACAGTACTTGTATCGGCCAGCCTCTACGCCGATCCTGTGCCGGTACGTTATCCGCAGGGTTCAGCGCATGGTTTTGTTGCCTTGAAAACACTCCAGGGCAAGCGCATCGCCACCGGCGACATGACCCAGACGGTCAAAGGGGGGCTCGTCACCTCCCGGCTGACTCTTCGCTTTCGTGACGGCTCACTCGACGACGACACTACCGTTTTTTCGCAGCGCGGCGTCTTTCGTCTCTTGAGCGATCACCACATCCAGCGCGGGCCGTCCTTTCCCAAGCCGATCGATAGCCTGATCGACACGGCCAGCGGGCAGGTTACTTCTCGCGGTGAAGATGGCAAGGTGACCGAGGAGCACATTGATATGCCGGCCGACCTCGCGAACGGGCTGCCGCCGAACCTGCTGATGAATCTGGATCCATCGGTCGCAGCGACTACCTTGTCGTTTCTCGCGCACACACCCAAGCCCCGGCTCATCCTTATCACGGTCAAGCCTGCGGGCAGGGTCGCGTTCATGGTCGGGGATACGCGGCGGCGGGCGGTGGACTACCTGCTTCACGTGGAACTTGGCGGCGTGGTGGGGGTTGTCGCTCCTTTGCTGGGCAAGCAGCCGAATGATTACCACATCTGGATCCTGCCTGGGGCCAGTCCGGCGTTCATTCGCGAAGAAGGCCAGTTGTACTTTGGGGGGCCTGTCTGGCGAATTGAGCAGGTGAGCGCTTCGTTCGGCCGGTAGGGGAGAGAGCGCGCGCATGGTCGCGTGCAGCAACCTGATGCTGGCTTGCCCGGGCCTCCTCGGCTGGCTTGGCCCCGACGCCCGGCGGGTTTAGTATCGAGGTCGATGCATTGCCTGCCGTATTTACCCCATTCCCTACCGCCGCGCACCCCGCACGCCAAGCCGGGGCGAGCCACAGACAAGGTTGAGAAGTTCTGAAGCCAATGCCCATGCCTAGTATCCAATCCAGTAACGCCGTGGGGCCAGAGGAAGTTCACCCTGACGTTGCGCTTGTCAACCTTGCCAAAGAAGGGGATGTACACGCGTTTGAGAAGCTGGTGAAGCAGTATGACCGCCAGGTCTTCCGCATCGCGCAGCACATCACCCAGAACCGCGAGGATGCCGAGGACGTTGTGCAGGACGCGTTCCTCAAGGCGTACGAAAAGCTGCACCAGTTCCAGGGCAACTCGAAGTTTTATACCTGGCTGGTGCGGATCGCGGTGAACGAAAGCCTGATGCGTCTGCGCAAGCGGCGCACGGGGCGCATGGTCTCAATTGACGAGGATGTGGAGACCGAGGAAGGCTCGATGCCGCGCGAGCTGCAGGACTGGGGTCCGGACCCGGAGATGCAGTACGGGCAGTCGGAACTAGCCGATATTCTGCGCAAGACAGTGAACGGTCTGCCGCCGGGATTCAGGGTCGTTTTCGTGCTGCGGGATGTGGAAGGGCTTTCGACCGAGGAAACGGCTGAGACTCTGGGCTTAAGTATTCCGGCGGTGAAGTCGCGGCTACTGCGGGCTCGCCTGCAGCTGCGTGAGAGGCTGAACCGGTACTTCAAGAAGAAGAATGGGGATGCGGCGAATTGATCTGCTCTGAGTTCCTGGTGCACCTGGATGATTTGCTCGACGGGACTGTCGAGACTGCCCTGCGGCTGGAGCTTGAGGCGCACATGGGCGGGTGCGAGCACTGCACGATTACGGTCTCGACTACCCGGAAGACGATTGAGGTGTATCGGTCGAACGTGATCTATGATTTGTCGCCGGAGCTGCGGGACCGGCTGCAGGCGGCGATTCTTGCGAAGTGTAAGAAGTGTTGAGGCTGCTGTGCTGAGATTATTGATCGTTGGGTTGGTGCTGGTGGTGATTTTGCGGATGGTGAGCCGAGGGCGGGGGTAGGCTACTCGTAAGGGATGTCTACCTCAACATAGCTCCCCAGTGTGGCCGCGTTTACCGCCTTGATAACCCGGTCAATGTAACGGAACACAGCAGGCCGCTGCGAATTGCCGAGAATTACGATTGCAATTTGGCGGTTTTTTAGATTTAGTTGGTACCGTATGTTTTTGTCTGTAGACAGCAGGAGATCGAACCAGCGTCCTCAGCCACTTTCAGCAAGGCTCCATTGGCTAATCTGTCCCACCCTCGTGCGATCGCTTCGACGACAGTATGACCATCAAGCCAGCGTGCAAGGCTCCGCGGTGCGCCGTGGTCAAAGAGAATGAGCATCTATGGGCGCTGCGTACACTGGGAGCGCGAGCGGTGTATGCAGGCTTTTGGCCGCGAAATTCAAGACTGCGTTGATCTGATCGCGCGTGACCGAGAACTCATCCATCACTTCTTCCACGCTCAATCCAGCTTCCAGGTTCTCGAAGACCGTAGCAACCGGCATGCGGGTATTTTTGAACACCCATGCACCGCTGACCTTGCCGGGAATGCTTTCGACAGCTGCACACTGAGACCAACCGAGAGTTGCCATGATCTGTGCTCCTTAAGGGATCCTCGAGTTGTAGGCACCCATGCCTAGTTGTTGCTGTCATCCCGCCGGTGCAGCGTTGGCCGGTCATCGCCTGTCGTCGCATTCGGGTCAGTTGTACTGGCCGTGCTGGTGTTGCTGCTGTTCGGATCAGAGTTGCCAGCCCTGCGCAGGGTTGGCTTGTTGTTCCCCTTCGGATCGGTCAGCTTGCGCTTGTTCTCGATGCGCGCGAGACGCGCCTTGACGTCATCGAACTCCGAGGTTGTGACCAAGTACTGGGGGCGCGGCGGCAGGATGTGCGCGATCTCCTCCTGGGAGTGCTCGATCCGGTCCGGCGTCTGGGGGTGCGAGGCAAAGGCTTTTGAGACGGCGCCGGGCTTACGCTTTTCGAGGTTCTGGATCTTTTCAAAGAAGGTTACAAATGCCTGCGGGTCGTACCCGGCGCGATACATGTACTGCACGCCCAGGTAGTCGGCCTGCGCCTCGAAGTCGCGCGAGAACTGCAGGAAGGTGAGCGGGATGCCGATTTGGGCAGCCTCATAAATGCCATAGGCAGCATAGCCACCGATGAAGATCAGGGGCACCATGCTCATCTGGGCATAGTTGGACCGAGTGAGCTCACGGGCGGCATGGTGGGCGGCCACGTGCGCGATCTCGTGGGCCATCACCCCGGCGAGCTCCGCTTCTTCATCCGCGTTGAGGATGAGACCGGAGTTGACGTAGAAGAAGCCGCCGGGCAGGGCCATCGCGTTCACTTCGTCGGAATCGATGACGCGGATCGTGAATGGGACCTTTGCGTCGGAGTTGCGTACCAGATTTTGCCCGATGCGGTTGACGTACTCGGTCACCACTGGGTCGGTGATGAACTTGGTGCCCTTTTCGAGCTCCATGGAGTACTGCTTGCCCATGCGGATCTCGGACTCGGTCGAATACCAGTTGCCCATGCCGCGCGCGCCGATGTTGCGGGTGCCGACGGCATTGACATCGTCTACGCTGCCCGCCTTGACGCCGCTGACGACGCCATCGGCGCCCACCTTGGCTTCAAGCGGCACCACCTCGTTGGCCCTGGGACCAGGCTTCGCGTCCGGCTTGGCATCGGGCTTTGTATCAGGAGACTTGGACGAGCCCGGAGCAGGCGCCTGGGGAGTACTCTGCGGCGTGCTCGGCGCGGAGGTCCCTGCAGGGGAAGGCGAACCCGCCGTGGGTGTGGTGGTTTGCGTCGATGCCGGGGTGCTGGTCTGGCCCACGGCAGCGAGGGGGCCGAGCACCAGCACCGCGCTCAGGGCCAGGCTCGCGCCGGCCGGGCCGGCAATGCGGCGGAAACGCAAGAGGTCAAACCGGTCGTTCACAGAGGACTTGGCGGAGATCATGTGGGGTGGCTCCCGGATGCAGACAAACGGCTGCGGACAAAGGCGCGCCGCACGGCAAACTGCGGCATACGCGGCGCTAGGTGGTTAGACGTAGTATGAACCTTGCTTGTACGCGATGTCGCAACAATTTCTTGAGTCGTGTTACCCCATCGCACGGCTGCTGGAAACACCCTGCACGGCAGGCGAAAGAAAAACCCTGCGCACAGGCCTCAAGTCACCATCTACACTAACCATAACTTATAACTATGGCACCCGACACCGAACACCCTATCACCCTCGCAATCGACATCGGCGGCAGCGGCCTGAAGATGATGGCGCTGGCTCCCGATGCCAAGCCCCTCACCGAACGCGCCCGCGCGGAGACTCCCATCAAACCGACCCCGGACCGGGTGCTCTCCGAGCTCGAGCGCCTGCGCACGAGTATGCCGGCGTTCGATCGGGTTTCGGTCGTCTACCCCGGTGTAATCAAGGAGGGCCGCGTGCTGACCTCGGTCAACCTGCATCCGGACTGGATCGGCTACAACTTCCAGGGGGAGCTTGAATCGCGCTGGTCGAAGCCGGTCCGGATAGCCAACGATGCTGCCGTGCAGGGCTACGGCGCCATCCGGGGCCAGGGGGTTGAGCTGGTGCTCACACTCGGCACCGGCATGGGTTCGGCGCTGTTTACCTGGGGCCGGCTATGTCCGGGGCTTGAACTGGGCCACCATCCGTTGCGCAAGGGCAAGACCTACGAGGAGTATCTCGGCCGCAAGGGCTATAAGAAGTACGGGCAGCACAAGTGGAATACGATCCTCAAGAAGGCAATTGCGCAGACCCAGCACACCTTCAACTGGGACCAGCTGTATATCGGCGGCGGCAACGCGAAGCTGGTCACCTTTGAGCTTGAGAAGAACGTCAGCCTGGTCTCGAACCAGGATGGACTAATCGGCGGCCTGAAGCTGTGGGATGACCACTTGTAGGCTGGGCGTGTGATCGAGAGACCGCTATCGAAAGCCGCCATGGCCAAGCGCCTCCAGGTGCTCGTCGCCGAGGATCAGGCGATGATGCTGGGGGCGCTGGCAGCGCTGCTCGAGCTGGAACCGGATATTGCCGTTTGTGGCCGGGCCTCGAATGGGCGCGAGGCGCTGACGCTGGTCGCAAAGCTCGCGCCGCAGGTGCTGGTGACCGATATCGAGATGCCGGAGATGACCGGGCTGACGCTGGCGGCGGAGGTGCGCGACCGGTATCCGGCGACGCGCGTGATTATCCTGACTACATTTGCGCGGCCTGGTTACCTGCGGCGTGCGCTCGATGCCGGGGCAAAGGGATACCTGCTGAAGGATCGGCCTTCGGCTGAGCTGGCCAATGCGGTGCGCAAGGTCGCGCAGGGGATGCGGGCGATCGACCCGGCGCTGGCGGCGGAGGCGTGGGGGGAGGAAGACCCGCTGAGTGAGCGCGAGCGGCATATTCTTCGGCTCGCCGGGGAGGGGCGGACTTCGGGCGAGATCGCCGAGGAACTGCGGCTGGCCGAGGGAACGGTGCGGAATTATCTGTCTGAGGCGAGCTCGAAGCTGGGTGCGGCGAACCGGGTGGAGGCGGCGCGGATTGCGCGGGCCAAGGGGTGGTTGTAGCTGGTTTAACGCTTGCCCGTAACCACTGCAGTGAACGGTGAGCCGGCCGGGATAAAGTCGACGCGCACGCCGGGCAGAACGCTTTTGAGCCAGGTGGCGCAGGCACGCATGCCGGCCTCTTCCGAGGGTTCGTGGCCGAGCAGGATGAACGCTTTCGGCTCGCCCTTTCCGGCTTTCGCCAGCGCCGCAGCGTCGCGCACGTACTCGACTGCTTCCCACTCTGGCGACTCGCCGGCGACCAGCACCTGCACGTCGGATCGCTCGAGCATGGCCGCTTGCTTGACCAGGCCGGAGGCTCCCGGCAGCAACGCCACCTTGGTGACCGTGGTGGCGGGGTCACCAACCACGCGCACGACCGGCGAGCCCAGCTGCGCCTGGAGCGTCGCCGCCAGGGCTCCCACCGTGGTGGGCGGCAGACGAAACAGGTGGGGGTCGGCGCCCGAGCCTGGCTGCTGGTAGCTGCGCCAGCCAAGCGCAGTCACCTCGCCGTCGAGTATGCCGTCGGGCTGGTGGCGGTGCCAGCCGTCGTGGAAGCGCCAGACGACCAGGTGATGGGCCTGAATGTAGGCGAGCTTGGCCGCGACTACCGGATCGCCGCGCAGGACCGAGAGGTCGTCGACGTGGTTATAGAAGGTCGGCTCATGGGTGATGACCAGGTTGTCGCCGGCGGCTACTGCCTTCTGGAGCACCTCGTAGGTGTCCATGAAGGTGGTGACGATGCCGGTTACCGGTGTGTCTGGGTCGCCTGCCTTGATCGTGTCGAGGGTATCGGGGACGGGCGCGGCGCCATTGGCCTGGACGATCTGCGCAATCGCGGCGCGAGCGGACATGCCGGTCGTTTGAGCAACGCACTGCGTGGCTGACACAAAGGTCAGCAGAGTAGCCAGTAGAAACCCGCGCGTGTTGCCCATGCAGAACATAGAGAACAGTCGCATGTCTGCAAGTTTACGCGGGTCGTGGCTGCTGCCGATCAGCGGTGCACCGCGCGCTAGTCGTAGTACTCAAGACCGAGGTGGGTGATCAGCTCATGGCCCATGATGTGGCGAAGGGTATTTTTGAGCTTCATCTGCTGGATAAAGAGGTCGTGTTCGGGGTAGAGGCCTGCGGCGGTCATGGGGGCCTTGAAGTAGAAGCTGAGCCACTCCTGGATGCCGGTGGCGGCGAGCTCGGGGGTGCGCCTGGCGAGGTCCATGAAGAGGACCAGGTCGAGGGCAAGGGGGGCGGCGAGGATGGAGTCGCGGCAGAGGAAATCGACCTTGATCTGCATGGGGTAGCCGAGCCAGCCGAAGATGTCAATGTTGTCCCAACCCTCTTTGTTGTCACCGCGGGGTGGGTAATAGTTGATGCGGACCTTGTGGTACATGTCCTTGTAGAGGTCGGGGTAGAGCTCGGGCTGGAGGATGTACTCGAGGGCGCCGAGTTTGGACTCTTCCTTCGTTTTGAAGGATTCGGGGTCGTCGAGGACCTCGCCGTCGCGGTTGCCGAGGATGTTGGTGGAGTACCAGCCGGCTACACCGAGCATGCGGGTTTTAAAGGCGGGAGCGAGGACGGTTTTGAGGAAGGTCTGGCCGGTCTTGAAGTCCTTGCCGCAGATGGGGGTTCGGGTTTTTTTTGCCAGCTGCTGCATGCATGGGAGGTCGACGGTGAGGTTCGGGGCGCCGTTGGCGAAGGGGATGCCGAGCGAGAGGGCGGCCCAGGCGTAGATCTGCGAGGGGGCGATCGATGGGTCGTCGTTGGTGAGGCCGAGTTCGAAGGCTTCAATCGACTGGTGGACGGCGGTGGGCTGGAGGTAGATTTCGGTTGAGCCGCACCAGATGACGACTACGCGCTCGACTGTCGCCTCAAAGGCCTGCATGTCGGATTGGGGCTGGTGCATGATGTCGCACTTGGAGCGGCCGGTCTTGACGTTCGACCCACTGAGCCGCTTGACGTAGTGCTGGTCAAAGACTGCGGGGAGGGGCTGGATGGCTTCAAGGAAGGGGCGGATGGTTTCAAGGTGGGCCGGCTCGAGGACCTGGGCGGTGCGGGCGGCCTGGTACATGTTGTCGGCGAAGATGTCCCAGCCGGGAACGAGCAGCGTCAGTGCGTAGAACCCCGCCG
>CAXTMM010000085.1:0-11956 GCA_964245415.1 uncultured Acidobacteriaceae bacterium
AGCTCGAACTCATCCTCGAAACGATCCCCAGCGGCGTCGTCGTGCTTGACACCGGCCGCCGCATCCTGCAGGTCAACCGCGCCTTTGTCGACCTTTGTGTGCCCCAGGCAGCTGCGGTTGACCCGTCCCACCCTTGGGGCATGCACCTGGCCGGCAAACAGCTTGAAGAGGTTTTGCCGCCGGAGTTGCGCGAGGAAGTTCTGCGGCTTGAGCGGCGCGCCCAGCGCATGGGCCTGGCGGGAGCGGAACTTGAAATGCGGAGTGCCGTGGGGCTGCATGGGCTTGCCTTTGCCAATGGTGCAAATGGATCACCCGTCAAGAACACAAATGGCAACGGGGGGCACAACGGTGCCGGATCAAACGGCTTGGGCGATCCCGGCGGCGCAGCAGCAGGCACCGGGAGCCTCGTGCCAGCAATGCTCAGCCTCTCGGTCACCATCGCGGTACTCAACCTTGGCCGCGACCGCTCCGGTCGCGACCGTCGCGGCTCCATCCTGGTCGTCGACGACGTCACCGACGTGCTCCAGGCCCAGCGCCAGGTCGCCTGGAAAGAGGTAGCCCAGCGTGTCGCTCACGAGATCAAGAACCCGCTCACCCCCATCGCCCTCTCCTCCGAGCGCATCCTGAAGCACCTGGACCGGCCCACGCCCGACTCCCTCGCCGTCATCCGCCGCTGCTCTGAAGTCATCCTCGGTTCGGTTGAAAGCATGCGCACCCTCGTCGACCAGTTCGCCGCGCTGGCCGAGTTCCCCGCCGCGCAGCCTCGCCCCGCCTCGCTCAACGAGATTGTAGACAGCGCTCTCGCGCTCTTCCTCGGACGCCTGCAATCCATCCGCATCGAGAGCCGCCTCGCATCAGAGCTGCCCGCTGTCATGGCTGATCCCGAAGCGCTCAAGCGCGCCATCGCCAACCTGATCGACAACGCCGCCGAGGCCATGCAAGACTCACTCCTCCGCGTCCTTACCCTCGAAACTCGTCTCTCCGAACGCCCGGGTATGGCCGAGCTCGCCATCTCTGACACCGGCCCCGGTCTCTCCGCAGAGGTCCGTGAGCGCCTCTTTCTCCCCTATTTCTCAACCAAGCAGCGCGGCACCGGCCTCGGCCTGGTTATCGCCGCCAAGATCGTCCACGACCACCACGGCACCATCCGCGCCGAGCAGCGCACCCCCTCCGGCGCCTGCTTCCTTCTTGAACTCCCCCTCGCTGAAAGCCCCTTCACGCCTTCGCAGCTGGACACGGAAGCGCAACCAACCCCTCAGTGGATCGAAGGATGAACCACATCCTGATCGTCGATGACGAAGCGGGCATCCGCAACTCGCTCACCGAGATCCTCGAAGAAGAGGGTTATGCGGTCGCCGCGACCGGCACCGCCACCGAAGCGCTGATCCTGCTCCGCGACGTTCACTACGATGTGCTGCTGCTCGACATCTGGCTCCCCGACCGCGACGGCCTTGAAGTCCTCGCCGAGATAGGCACCCTCGAGCCCGGAAGCCGCCCCGAGGTCATCATGATCTCCGGTCACGGCACCATTGAGACTGCCGTCCGCGCCACCAAGCTCGGCGCCTTTGACTTCCTCGAGAAACCGCTATCGCTCGAGCGCACCCTCATCCTGATCAAGAACGCGCTCGAGGCCCGGCGCCTCCGCTCCGACAACCGCGAGTGGCAGCTCCAGCTCTCCGTCGTCACCTCCATCACCGGTGAAAGCATCTCGGCCAAGGCCCTCCGCCAGCAGATCCGCCTCATGGCCCCCACCAACGGCCGCGTGCTTATCTTCGGTGAATCCGGCTCCGGCAAGGAGCTGATCGCCCGCGCCATGCACGCTGAAAGCCTGCGCCGTCAGCGCGTCTTCATCGAACTCAAGTGCGCCGCCATCCCGGAGGACTCGATCGAGAGCGAGCTCTTCGGCTATCGCAACAGCGCTCTTCCCGGCGGCCCGCCCGAGAAGCGTGGCACCTTTGAGCGCGCTGATGGCGGCACCCTGCTGCTCGATGAAGTCGGCGATATGAGCCTTAAAACACAGGCGAAAGTACTGCGCGCACTCGACGAACAGCGCTTTACCCCGGTAGGCGGCACCCACCCTCTCGACGTCGACGTGCGCGTCATCGCGACCACCAACAAGGACCTTGAAGAAGAGATCGCCCTGGGCAACTTCCGCGAAGACCTCTTCTACCGGCTCAATGTCATCCCCTTCTTCGTCCCCCCGTTGCGCGACCGCCGCGAAGATATCCAGCCTCTCGCGCGCGGCTTTCTCTCTGAGATCGGCCGCGATTACGGCCGCCCCCACGTCGAGCTGTCCGAAGACGCCTTGGAAGTCATGAAGCAGTACCACTGGCCCGGCAACGTCCGCGAGCTTAAGAACATGATCGAGCGCGTACTGATCCTTAACCCGCAAGCTCCGCGTATCGAGCGCAGGCATCTGCCCATGCTCATGCATCGCAGCGCTCCACGTACCGGAGGCCGAACAGGCGAAGACTCCTCGACCCTCCAGCAGGCACGCGAGGCCTACGAGCGCGACTACATCCTCAAGAAGATCGATGAGTGCAACCACAACATGAGCCGCGCCGCCGAGGCTCTCGGTCTCGAACGTAGCCACCTCTACCGTAAAATGCGCTCCCTCGGCATACTGGTGCGCGAGAGTGCCAGCTAAAGCCATCGACAAAGGAAAGGGCCCGTATCAGCGGGCCCGCGTTCGAGGCATACAGAGAGAGGAAGCCAGGACGGATAAGGGGACGAACCCGGATTCAGCCGAGTTCCGGTTGAGCGCACAGCAGGAGGAGGGAAGAGTTCCTTGATGCAGCCTCGAATCGTCGTAGTATACGCATTTTCGATGCCAAAGTAATACCCCATCGTGCAAGCCCCATGTCCAATCTTTTTCGAGCAAGTACCTCAAAGCATGTGGCTTGCCTTTGGTTACCACCGTACTAAAAATTTCCGCTTCTGATACGAATGGTTATCTAAGTGCACGTTTCCTGAAGCAGTTGGCGTCTGCTGTCTCTACTCCACTCGAAACAATCCGGCCCCGTGCGGCGGCAGGGTCCCCTTGAGCATCGGCGTCCGTCCCAGTTCCTGCGCCTGCCATAGATCGCGCACGCGATGCTCAGAGCCCTTCATTCCCAGCTGCTTCCACGCAAACGAATAATCGAGGGGCGCGTCCGCCAGGTTGAACACAGCTACAAAGGTCCGCTTGCCGCCCTTCGGCTCTTCCGCCCGCCACACCACGCTCCGGCCCTGCTCGCCAACACCTTCCAGGAGATGGCCGCCTGTAGATTGTTGATCTACAAACAGTACCTCGCGATTGGTCAGTAAAGTTTCAAGCAGCGCGTCCAGTTGCGTCAGGTTCGCTCCGAGGATCAGCGGAGATCTCGCAACGGACCACAGCGTGATCAGCGTGCGTGTCTCGTCATAGCTGAGCCGTGAGAGTCGTGGCTGTCCCCAGCCCGGGCGCGGGCCAAGATAGCCGATGGGCAGCATGTCAGCATCCGGCCAGTGACCAGGCCCGGCAAATGGGGTCCAGCTGGCCAGGACCGAAAATTGATTCGTCAACGACTGCGGAAACCCACCTTGCGCTACCGCCGGGCTCTTCCACACATCCCAGAAGTCATCCGAGATACGCCACTGCTGCGCATACTTGACCACATCCTGAGCCTGGTCGAGCGGCGTAGCCCCTGGAGAAAGACTCAGCACGATGGGACGTCCGGTCTTTTTCAGCGCCGCCGAGATCATGTGAACCTCGTGCGCGTTATACGGCTTTGAGATGCAGTCGACCTTGAGGAAATCCACTCCCCAGCCCGCATAGAGCGCCGCCAGCGAATCATAGTAGGCCTGCCCTGCGGCATTGTCCTTCACGCCATAGTTGTCCGGGTTCCATGAGCACACATCGGTCGTGTCAGCCGCCTGAGCCGCCGTGTACAGCGGTCCGCTCGTCGCGTTCAGAATAGGCAGATTCTTCTCGACAGCCTGCCTGGGAATGCCCTTGATTATGTGTATGCCGAACTTCAAACCCCTGGCGTGCGCATAGTCAGCCATCGCTTTCAACCCGCCCGGAAAGCGCGAGTCGGCTGCAATGTAGCGCCCACTCTCATCTAGCGTGTATCCCTGGTCGGCTCCCTTGACGGCAGCATTCTCCGGGTGCGCCAGGTACCAACCCTCATCGACGACCACATACTGCCAGCCGGCCGGCTTCAGGTGCTGGTCGAACCAGTCCACATTGCGCCTGAACTCGTCTGCCGTAATCGTCAGCCCGTAAGAATCCCAGCTGTTCCATCCGAGCGGCGGCATAGCAGCCGGTCCGGCTGGAACCGCGGCATGTTTTGCCCCGACAAGCGGTCCCGGAACAAGGCAGAGCACGAGAGCCACTATGAATGCCGCAGACAGCCGAAGGGAAAAAGGACCAAAGCAGCGGCGAAAGCGTCTCAATGGCAACATGGTCAAGCGAGCACTCCGGGCAGCTTTCGTGCGGCTGCACCAGTGTACCGCCTAACGAAGCGCTTTCCTTTCCCGCTGTATACACTGCTCCTTATGCGAGTTTTCGTCATTCTTCCGGCAGCGGGTCTCGGCACGCGCATGGCCGTCAATCCGGCAACAGCCCCACCCAAGCAGTTCCTCGAACTCGCCGGCGTACCCATCCTCATCCACACGCTGCGCGCCTTTGCGCAAGTCCCCACCGTCGCCGCGATCTATATCGCCGTCCGTTCAAGCGAGCGCGCCCGGCTCCTGGCCCTGGTCGCCCAATGCGGTGCCTCCGACCCGGCGCTCGGCAGCAAAGTGCAAATCGTCGAGGGCGGCGACACCCGTCAGGCGAGCGTCGCAAACGCGCTCCAATTGCTCATTGCCGCTGCTACCGGGCATCCTCAGCCGGAAGAAGACATCGTCCTGGTTCACGATGCAGTACGCCCCCTCATCACCCCGCAGCTTATCGAGCGCACGATCGAAGCCGTCACGCGCTACGGCGCAGCCATCGTCGCTCTTCCGGCGACCGACACCATCAAGCAGGTCGAGCGCACCGCCCACGGCGCACGCGTCACCGCCACCATCCCCAGGGAGTGCATCGTGCACGCGCAAACGCCGCAGGGCTTCCGCCTGGGCCTGCTCCAGCGCGCCTTCGCCGAGGCCAAGGCTGAGGGTTTTTGCGGCACCGATGAGGCCAGCATTGTGGAGCGCGCCGGCATCGAGGTCGCCGTCGTCCCGGGCTCTCCCGCTAACATCAAGGTCACGCAGCCTGGCGACCTCGAACTGGCCGAGTTCTTTCTCGCCCGCTCTACGCCCTAGGGGCGAAACCGCCTCTCCTCGCAGCGATAGCCCGAAATGCCTTAGTCTGAAGAGGCGCCGCGCTAACCGCGGCTGACCCGCAAACATGGGGCTCGCAACCCCGAAGAAACGAGACCCCATCGATGGACCTGCGCATAGGACACGGCTTTGACTCGCATGCTTTCAAAGCAGGCGTGCCCCTTTTTATTGGCGGCTTGGCCATCGACCACCCCGAAGGCCTGGCTGGCCACTCCGATGGTGATGTGCTCCTCCACGCCATCACCGATGCCCTGCTCGGCGCTGTTGCCGCCGGCGACATCGGTACCTTCTTCCCGCCCAGCGACGCTCGATGGAAGGACGCCGAGTCATCTATCTTCCTCAATCTGGCGCTCGAAGAAATTCAGCACGCCGGCTACCGCATCATGAACGTCGATGCGACCCTGATCCTGGCCGCCCCTAAGATTTCGCCCATAGCCGGCGAGATGCGCGAGCGCCTCGCCATCCTGCTCGATGTGCTGCCCAACGTAGTCAGCATCAAGGCCAAGACCCCTGAAGGCATGAGCATGGATCATGTCGCCCAGGCCCACGCCGTGGTGCTGTTGCAGCGGGTAGAAGACCCCGCAGAGCTGCTCAGCATGACCGCGATGGTCGAAAGTCAGCGTCAGCTCGAAGATGTAGTCAAGGACCTGATCAGCGAAGTGCAGGGCAGCCCGACCCGTCGCACTGTTGTGCCCGTCTTTGACACGGAAGACATCACGTAGCCCTGTCACGTTTGTGCTGGAAGCGGCGGCAGATAAGCCATCGCATGACCGCCGGTTTCTCTCTCCCAAAAGGATCGAGACTATGCTCCGTGCCTTCACAATTGCCTCTCTTCTATTGGTCTCTGCGCCGGCCTTCGCGCAAATCACCGCCTGGGCCACACCCGCCGAACAAAGCAGCTACCGCACCACGCCTGACTATGCCGCAACCATGGCCTATCTTCACCGCATTGCCGCAGCCGCTCCCGGTACGGTGAAGATTGAGCCCTTCGGCACCACAGGCGAGGGACGCGAACTCGACATCGTCATCGCCTCCAAAGATGGCGTCTTCGATCCCGCCGCGCTCCACGCCCAGCACCGGCCTATTCTGCTCGTGCAAAACTCCATCCACGCGGGCGAAATGGATGGTAAGGATTCGTGCCTGGCACTGTTACGAGACATGGTGATCACGAAAACGCAGGCCTCTCTGCTCGACCGGGCCGTCTTTGTTTTCGTTCCCATCTATAACGCCGATGGCCACGAGCGCCGCTCGGCCTACAACCGTATCAACCAGGACGGGCCGGCCGAGATGGGCTGGCGCGGCAACGGCACCAACCTCAATCTCAACCGCGATTACCTCAAAGCCGACGCGCCCGAAACCCGCGCGCTGCTCAAGATGTTCCACCGCTGGCTGCCCGACTTCTTCGTCGACGACCACGTGACCGATGGCGCCGACTATCAGTATGACGTCACCTACGTGATCGACGCCGGCCCGAATGTGGACTCCGCCACCGCCCGCTGGCTTGCCGGTACCGTTACGCCCGAGCTCGAGCAGTCGGTCGATAAAGCACCCGGCCATCTCGCCTCACCCACCTACATCTTCCTTAACGACGACACCGACCCAACCAAGGGCCTCGCCTTCAACAACAATCCCCCACGTTTCTCAACCGGCTACATGATCCTTGAGAACCGCCCCGGCATGCTCGTCGAGATGCACATGCTTAAGGACTACAAGACCCGCGTGACCGGCAATTACGAGGTCCTGCGCGCCCTGCTCGTGGTCGTCAATCGCGACGCCGACAAGCTCATCCAACTCAACGCCGAGGCGGACGCGCAAGCCGCGCAACTCGGCGCGCACCAGCATGGCGATATGCAGTTTCCGCTCGCGCTCACCTGGTCGGGCGAGACGACGCCTTTTCTCTTCCGTGGCTACGCCTACACGCGCGAGCTGAGCACGGTCTCCGGTGCCATGTGGGTGCGCTACTCGCATGAGTTATGGGATAAGTCGCTGCCCATGGCTACAGGCGCAAAGGTCACTGCATCGGTCCTGCCGCCCGCCGCCTACATCATTCCTCCGCAGTGGACACGGGTGCTCGAAACGCTTGACGCGCACCAGGTCGTCACGCATCGCATCACCTCCGCGTGGACCGGATCACTTGAGCGCTATCACTGCTCCGGTATGCAGTGGCAAGAGCCGCCCTTTGAAAGCCACCACCCCCTCTTCGCCGGCGAAGGCGCGGGCAACCAGCCAGGCAAGTTCGGCCACTGCGATCCTGTCACCGAAACAGTTACCTACCCAGCCGGATCCACCGTCGTCGAGTTGAACCAGCGTCTCTCGAAAGTCGCCATCCAGTGGCTCGAGCCCGCAGGCCCAGACTCCGCTATGGCCTGGGGCTACTTCGATCCAATCTTTGAGCAGAGGGAGTACGGCGAAGCCTACGTGGTCGAGAAACTCGCTCGCACCATGATGGAGCAAGACCCGAAGCTGAAAGCGGAGTTCGAGCGCAAGATCGCTGCCGACCCGCAGTTCGCGGCCAGCCCCGCAGCGCGTCTGCGTTTTTTCTACGACCGCTCCCCCTGGTACGCAGCCAACCAAGTCGGCGTGTACCCGGTTGGGCGACTTATGAAGGTCGAAAGTTTGCCGCTTTCGCGATAGCTTACTTCACCATCAGGATTTCTACATCGTAATAGCGAAGCTCAGCGTCGGAGGTCACCAGCACTAAGCCTTCGCTTCTGGCTTGCGCCACGAGCATTCGATCGAACGGATCGCGATGGTAGAGTGGCAACCTTGCTGCGGCTTCGCCGAGCGCAGAAGTCACAGGCATCTCCGTGAGGTTGAGCTGCTTCGCGATCAAGCTCATTGGCCCGTTCAACCTCAGTTTTCCACTAGCTCGCTTGATAGCCGCTTCCCAGGCAGATGCCGCACTATAGTACAACCGCTTCCCTTGAGAAAGCTCTTGCACAATGGCATCAGCGATACGCTGCCGGTCCCCGTCGAGCCAGATTATGACGTTGGTGTCGAGCAGGTAAGATCGTGCTATCACTTTGGAAGCGCGTCAGGAAGATCAGGTCCATAAAAAAGCTCTAAAGTCTCTGGGTCTTCGGCATTGAAATCAGGCGCCATGTAGGTGAGGCCACCGATATTCTTACCGGCAAGCTCCCAGAGCGAAGGGCGTTTCACTTCAGGCTCGATCGGCACCAGACGTGCCATTGGCTTGCCTGCCTTGGCAATCACAATCTCCTCGCCCGCAGCCGCACGGTCGACCAATTTCGAGAGTTGGGTCTTGGCTTCGTAAAGATTAATCGCATTATGGCTCATGTCCTTATTGTGTGCGAACTTACAGGATTGGTCAAGTTGGTCAAGCTTGCTTCCCGCCAGCGAAGACCCTAGCATCCTAGGGTGACCACCGCATCCACTTCGATCAAACCCCGCGTTCGCTTCGCCCCCTCCCCCACCGGCTATCTGCACGTCGGCGGCGCCCGTACAGCGCTGTTCAACTGGCTCTTCGCCCGCCACTTCGGGGGCACCCTCATCCTCCGCATTGAGGACACCGACTTCGAGCGCTCGTCCGAAGCCATGGTCGAAGGCATTCTCGAAGGCATGCGCTGGCTCGGTATGGATTGGGACGAAGGTCCGTTCTACCAGTCCCAGCGCCTCCCGCTCTACCAGGCGACCGCGGCCAAGCTGCTGGCGAGCGGCCATGCCTACCCTTGCTTCTGCACCAAAGAAGAGCTCGAAGCACGCCGCGCCGAGGCCACCGCAGCCGGCCGCCCACCCATGTACGACCGCCGCTGCCGCTCCCTTACCCTCGAGCAGATCGCCGAAAACCGCGCCGCCGGCAAGCTGGCCGCCATTCGCTTTGCTGTGCCCGAAGGCGGCTCCACCAGCTTCGACGATGCAGTCTTCGGCAAGGTCGAGTTCGCGAACGCCGAGCTCGAAGACTTCGTCCTGCTGCGCTCGGACGGCATCCCCACCTACCACCTGAGCGTGGTCGCCGACGACGTCGACATGGGCCTCACCCACATCATCCGCGGCGCCGACCATATCTCGAACACACCCAAGCAGGTGCTGCAATACCTGGCTCTCGGGGCACCGATGCCGGTCTTTGCGCACGTCCCCCTCATCCTCGGCCCCGACAAGACGCGCCTCTCCAAGCGCCACGGCGCCACCAGCGTCATCAGCTACAAGGAGATGGGCATCGTTCCGGAAGCCTTTCGCAACTTTCTCACGCTGCTCGGCTGGACCCCGGGCGCAGCCGGCAAAGACCGCGAACTCTTTCCCCAGGACGAGCTCATCCGCCTCTTCACCCTCGAAGGCATCACCAAGTCAAACTCGGTCTTCGACAACGACAAGCTGGCCTGGTTCAATACGGAGTACATCCGCGCCTACACCGCCGACCAGCTATTCCCCCTGATAGCCCAGGAATGGGCCACCGCAGGCTTTACCCCCGATCGCCCGCGTGAAGAACTGCTCGCCGGCATTGAACTGACAAAAACCCGCGCACGCTCGTTAAAAGATTTTGCCGGCGCCTTCCAGGCCTACTTTAGCGACACATTCACATACGACACAGCCGCGGTTACAAAATTCCTCAGCGACCCGGCCGTGCCGCGGATGCTGGCGAACCTGGGTACTCGGTACGAGACCTTGGAGCCATTTACCGAGGCCACAACCGAGGCAATCCTGCGCGCCTTTGCCGAAGAGGCCGGCGTCAAGGCAGGCGTACTCATCAACGGCTCGCGTGTCGCGCTCACCGGCCAAGGCGTCGCGCCGAGCCTCTTTGCAGTCATGGCAGCGCTAGGCCGCGAGCGAGTGGCTACCAGGCTCGCGAAGGCACCGCAGGCCGCAGTCGTAAGCTAGAGCCGTTTTCCCATTGGTGTAGAGGGATCAGCGAAAGTCGTCGTGACTTTTCCGTCAAGAAAAGTCACCCCTGAGCACAATTCGCGCTATACACCTTTGGGAGAACGGCTCTAATTCGCAGGTCTGGGTCGCGGTAAGGAAGCAAAAATCTATGACGGCACTCACAGCAGATAGGGCCGGACTGGGCGGCCCATGGACTACCTGTTCATCGGGCGCGACCAGCTAGAGCCGTTTTCCCTTTCGCTGTAGAGGAATCAGCGAAAGCCGGCGTGACTTTTCCGTCAAGAAAAGTCACATCTGACAAGAGTTCGCGCCATACACCATTGGGAAAACGGCTCTAGCGTAATGGATCAGCCGCTTCGTCTTCTCGCAGCGCCTGCATCACCGCGGCCAGCTGCGCGTGGAAAGCTGCGTCCTTTGCAAACGTATGCTGCCAGGCGCGGCTGCTATGGACCAACTTCTTCGCCTCGAGCAAAGGCATGCCGGTCAACTGGCTCATCAGCCTGATCGAGTCGATCTTACTGAGACCTCCCTTGCAGAGAAACCCGATCACAACCTCCTGTTCGACTCCCGCGTCGAACAACCGCTGCGCGTCAGCGGCAATGGCATTCTGCTCTGGTAACTTGAAGTGCGCGGTCATTTCGCAATCACATCCACCGCTACCTGCGCCTTCTTCGGCGGATAGCAGGAGTTGCTGTCACACGCCTGGTAGCGCAACGCAGCCTGCAGCAGATGCTCACCAGCCTGCGCCGTCACATGCGCCCGCAGCACCACCTCACCCGTGTACACGCTCAGCTTTTCATTCGGCATCGACGTCACCGCATACGGCACGCCATCCGGGAAATCCACCGCGCTTATCTTGACCCCGGGTGGCTCTATCGCAACCAGATCTGTCCGGATCAAACTCTTCTCAAGCGGCACATGCGAGTTGATATGCAGCCCATCGCGCACGCGAAAGTGCAACTCCACCACCGCCGGCTTTCCGGCAGCAATCGACACCTGCTCCGGGTACTCGTAGCGAACCGCCGGCGCCGTTTTATCGCCGCCGCTCTGCCATGGCATCGCGTCCTGCGCCCGCAGGGCCGCCAACAGCAGCCCAGCCCCGAGCGCCACAACCGCCGCCGGCTTAAGCTTTCCCACTGCCCAACACCTTCTTGATATTCGCCTCGACTTCATCGCGCGAGATAAGCCCGACTACCACGTCAAGAACCTTCCCGCTGCGATCCACATAAACCGACGTGGGAAACGAATCGAGATCACCATAGCCCTTCAGCGATAGCCCATTCAGCAGCACCGGATAGTTCATCTGCATACCCTTGGCAAACTTCACCACCTCGGCCTTTTCCGTCGACAGCTTCGCTCTGTCATCGAGATCGAGCTCGTCCGTCGAGACACCCAGTATCTCGAATCCCTGCCCGGCATACTGGTCGTGCAGCTTCTCAAACCAGGGAATCTCAACCTTGCACGGCCCGCACCAGGTAGCCCAAAAATTCACCAGCACCGCCTTGCCCTTGTAATCGGCCAACGAAACCTTTTTTCCCGTCGTATCTTCGAGCGTGAAGTTCGGCGCCTGCTTGCCTTCAAGCGGACTGGGCGGCACGCCCTCAGACGGCATCGTCGCTCCGCCCTCAGGGGTGAGCACCAACTGGTGCGCCTTCTGCTCCGCAAGCAGCGCCTTGTGAGCGCGATAGTTGGTCACACCCGACCAGACAATCAACGCCAGCGCGCCAACCATAACGACCAACACAAAAGCTTTCCGTGGCAAGGGATAGTCCTCTCTTTGTCTGCACCATCATTCTACGAGAATGCACCCCCTCGCCGCCCGTGCAAGCCC
>CAXTMM010000086.1:0-632 GCA_964245415.1 uncultured Acidobacteriaceae bacterium
ATCTGCACCAGCTGATCGGACGCAGGGGCGGGCGTGACCGGGCCCATGCCTCGCTCATGCTCGCGTTGCGCGAAGGCGTCCAGATCGACAGGGATGCCACCGGGGACGATGTCGGGCAGCGCGTACTTGTGCTTGAGCTCGCGCGTGGAGCGGGTCAACACGATCAGCAACAAAAGAAGCACGACGATGGCGACCGCGCCGCCCTCTGGCCCGTAGCCGCCGCCGGTAAGCCAGACCGGGCCGCGGGTGTAGGTCGAAACGACTGGCGAGAAGATGGTGTGGCCGCTGACCGGCAGACCGAAGAGCAGGCCCATGCTGGCGTTCCAGCCGAGGTGGATGCCCCAGCTCACCCACAGAGCGCGCGTGCGCAGGTAGGCAAGCGCCATAAGCCAGCCGGCGAGGAAGGTAGTGAAAAGGCTGGCAGCGCTCGAGTCCGGATTAAAGAAGTGCGCAACCATAAAGAGAACACAGGCAAAAAAGGTTGCGAAGCCCGGACCCATAGCCTCAATAAGGCGCTGAAAAGGATAGCCGCGGAAGACCACTTCTTCCGCCAGGGCGGCGACTGCGAGTACCCCGAGGTCGAGCGTGAAGAGGATGAGGGTAAATCCGGCCTCATTGCCGTAGCGGTCGAG
>CAXTMM010000086.1:642-11713 GCA_964245415.1 uncultured Acidobacteriaceae bacterium
GATGAGCTGGTGCGGGGTCGGGGTGAACGTCAGGGTCATCTCGCCGAGCAGCGCGATGGGCAGCACGCAGGCCACGATGCCGCCCCACCCGAGAGCCGCGCCGAGGGCCAGCTCACTCAGCCATCCAGGACGAAACCCCAGACCCATGGCGCGTAGAGGCGAGCGCTGCCGCTGGCCAACCATGCCCATGCCCGCAAAGCCTACCAGCAGCAGAAACAGGAGGATGCACCGGCTGACCAGCTCGTATCCGTCGCCGGAGACGAGGCCGCGCGCTGCGTGCTGCGAGATGAGCAGGGCGAGCTCGGCGTAGATGGTCGCGATCAGGAACCAGCCGAAGGCGCGCATCCGCTCAGCGAAGGACATAGTCATCCGGGTTAGACCGTGTAAAACTGAGCGATGTTGCGGAACTTGTCGTAGCGCTGGGCTACCAGTTGATCGAGCCGGAGCGTGCGCAGCTCGCCCAGGTGCTGAGCGAGCCTATCGGCAAGCAGCTGGGCGGCCCGGCCGGCGTCGCTGTGCGCGCCACCTTCGGGCTCGGGCACCACATCGTCAACGCAGCCAAGCGCGAAGACATCGTCTGCAGTGGCGCGCAGAGCTTCAGCCGCAAGCGCGCGCTTGGCCGCGTCGCGCCACATGATCGATGCGCAGGCTTCGGGCGAGATGACCGAATATATTGCTTTTCCCCCCATGCCCCCGGGGGGGGCGCGGGGGTGGGCGCGCGCGCCGCCGCCGCCGCCTTCTCCGGTGACGACGGCGATGATGGGCGTGCGAAGCCTGGACATCTCGCGCAGGTTGCGGGCGATGGCCTCCGCCTGGCCGCGCTCTTCGGCACCGATGCCCGGGTTCGCGCCCATAAGATCGATCAACGTGATGACTGGCCGCTGGAACTTCTCTGCCAGCTTCATTGCGCGGAGCGCCTTCCGGTAGCCTTCCGGGTCGGGCATGCCGAAGCGCCGGGCCACCTTCTCTCTGGTGGTGCGGCCTTTGACGTTCGAGATGACCATGACCTCATCGCCGCGAAAGCGGGCGAAGCCGCAGCTCATCGCCGCGTCATCGCCAAAAAACCGGTCGCCATGGATCGCGGAGAAGTCGGTGAACATGCGTTCGATGAACTCGGCAGGGTCAGGCCGCTGGGGGTGGCGCGCCAGTTCGGTCTTTGTCCAGCGAGCTGGAACTGCGGCTGGTGCGTGTCCGTGTTCGCCTGGTTCCTGCTCCGCCAATGCTACTTCCGTCTCCTGTTGCATTCCACTCATTGTATGTGGCTCGTCGGGGCTTCACAAATGCCGGCTTTAGTCCACAACTTGAACCATGCCGCGGCCAAGCAGAGATTCAGCCTGGTCCAGGAAGGCGCGGTCCGCGGTGATGGAGATATTCATGGGCTCGAGCACGACGCAGTATTCCCCACTCAGCTCGAGGTTGAACATGACGCGGCCCGGGCCCGGCGCTGCATCAATCATGCCACGCAGCTCTACCAGCATGGCATCGTTTGCGCGTTCGAGCGGGACCTTGATGCGCAGGTTTTTGGGCAGGCGTACTTTTACATCTTCCAGCGCCTGGATGGAGCAGAGGCAGAGCTTCGGCGCTGCGTCTTCATCGCAGCGCAGCGAACCGCGCACGATCACCGGCACTTCGATCTTCAGGCTCTCAGCGAGCGTCGCATAGTCTTTCGGAAAGCAGATCAGGTCGATCTTGCCGACTGTATCTTCAAGCGAGGCCTGCGCGTATAACTCGCCTGAGCGCTTCGACTTAGCCACTTTAAGGCCGACAATGACTCCGGCGATGGTGATTTCGTTTTCGGGCTGCTGGCCGCGCCGGGTCGGTGCGGGTGAGGGCTTCATCTCAAGCGCGGTTGCAGTGTCGACGACGCCGGGTAAGTTGCGCAGCTTGTCTGCATACTTGTCGAGCGGATGACCGGAGACGAAGAAGCCCAACACCTCCTTCTCTGACGCGAGACGCTGATTTTCATCCCAGTCCGGGATGTTCGGCAGCGCATCGGCGTGCTTGGTTTCAACCGGGTGATCGTCAAAGATGCCAAAGAGCCCGTGCTGGCCGCTGGCGAGGTCGCGCTGGGCTTTTTGCGCGCGTTCAATGGCGCGGTCGGCGGCCGCGATCAGCTGCGCCCGGCGGCCGAAAAAGTCAAGCGCGCCGGCCTTGATGAGCGACTCGAGCACGCGCTTGTTCATCAGGCGCAGGTCGACCTTCTCGCAGAACTCCCAGTACGTCTGGAAGCTCTTGCCTTCGCCTGCTAATTCCTTACGGACGGCGAGGATCGAGTCGATGGCGTTGCGGCCGACATTCTTGATGGCGGTGAGTCCGAATTGGATGCAGTTGCCGTTCGGCGTAAAATCGGCATCGCTCAGGCGTACGTCAGGCGGGTCGACCGAGATCTCCATCTCCCGGCATTCTTTGATGTACTTGACGACGTTCTCAGGCTTCGAGATTTCCGAGGTGAGCAGGGCGGCCATGAACTCGACCGGGTAGTGTGTTTTAAGATAGGCAGTGTGATAGGCGAGTAGTGCGTAGGCGGCGGAGTGCGATTTATTGAAGCCATAGCCTGCGAACTGCTCCATCAAATCAAAGACTTTGGTGACAGTGTCGCGCTTGAAACCTTTTGCAGCAGCGCCTGTTACAAACCGATCGCGCTGCTTGGCCATCTCTTCGAGATTCTTTTTACCCATCGCGCGGCGCAGCAGGTCGGCTTCGCCGAGCGAGTAACCGGCGACAGCGTTCGCAATCTGCATGACCTGTTCCTGGTAGACGATAACGCCGAGGGTTTCCTTGAGGATCGACTCCATGGGGGCCAGATCGTACTCGACCTTGCGGCGGCCCCACTTGCGCTCAATAAAATCGTCGATCATGCCGCCCTGGATAGGACCCGGACGATATAGCGCGTTGAGTGCTGTCAGGTCTTCGACAGAAGTAGGCCGATAGCGGCGCAGCACATCGCGCATGCCGCCTGATTCGAACTGGAAGATGCCGGAAGTAAGTGCGCGATGGAACACCTTTTCGTAGGTAAGTTGATCGTCGAGCGGGATGGTCGCGAGATCGAGCTTGATGCCGTTGCGGTTGCACGTGATCATGCGCAGGCAGTCGTCGATGACGGTAAGCGTGGTAAGTCCGAGGAAATCCATCTTCAGCAGGCCGAGCTTCTCGATGGCTTTCATATCGTAGGCGGTGACAATTTCGTCGTTCTTGGTGCGAGACAAGGGCACTAAGTCAGTAAGTGGGCGCGGCGCGATGACGACGCCGGCCGCATGCACGCCTGCGCCGCGGACAAGGCCTTCGAGGCGCATCGCTGTGTCGATCACTTCGCGCATCTGCGGGTCTTTTTCGTAAGCCTCCTGCAGGGGCGGCGAGTCTTTGAGCGCCTGCTCAATCGTGATGCCGATGGTCGTGGGAACCATCTTCGCGATGCGGTCGACATCGCCATAGGGTAAGTCGAGCGCGCGCCCTACATCCTTGATCGCCGCTTTCGCTGCCATGGTGTTGAAGGTGATGATCTGCGCGACCTGCTCGCGGCCGTACTTGCGCGTGACATAGTCGATGACCTCGCCGCGGCGGGTCATTGAGAAGTCGATGTCGATATCGGGCATCGACACGCGTTCTGGATTCAAGAAGCGCTCGAAGAGCAGCGCGTTCTGGAGCGGATCGATGTCGGTGATCTCCATCACGTAGGCAACGAGCGAGCCGGCGGCCGAGCCGCGGCCTGGGCCAACGGGAATATTTTGCTCACGCGCGTAGCGGATAAAATCCCAGACGATCAAAAAGTATCCTGGGAACTTCATTGCCTTGATGCATTCGATCTCGCGCTCGAGCCGCGCTTCGTAGTCTGAGATGGGAAAGCGCAGTAGACCGCGATCCTGCAGGTGGCGTATTGCAATATCGAGCCGCTTTCTAAATCCGGCCCGACACACCTGCTCGAAGTAACTGTCGATTGTGTGCCCGGCAGGAACAGCAAACTCGGGAAAAGGATTTTCAACCTTGTTCAGTTTGAGGGAGCAGCGTTCGGCAAACTGCATGGTACGGCTGACCACTTGCGGCGCGTGCGAAAAGACGCGCTCCATCTCGGCCGCGGTCTTGACGTAAAACTGGTCCGAGTCAAACTTGAACCGCTTGGGGTCATGAATCGAGCCGGCGGTCTGCACGCATAGCAGCACTTCGTGCGCATGGTGATCGTCCTCGCACAGGTAGTGGCTGTCATTGGTTGCGACGAGAGCAATATCTAACTCTTTCTCCAGCCGGAAGAGGTCAGCGTGGATCTTCTTTTCTAACTCGAGGCCCTGGTCTTGTATCTCCAGAAAGAAGTTACCGCGGCCGAAGATATCCTGATACTGCGAAGCGGTGCGCCTGGCTCCCTCGTAGTTGTCCTTCATCAAGTGCTGCGACAACTCGCCGGCCAGGCAGCCTGAGAAACCGACCAGCCCGGAGGCGTGCTCGGCCAGGTACTTCTTTGAGATACGCGGCTTGCGATAGAAGCCATGGAGCGAGGCTTCAGAAGTAATGCGGACCAGATTGCGATAGCCTTCTTCGTTCTCTGCCAGCACCAGCAGATGGTTATAGTCGTCGCCCTGCGGGTCGGCGCGATGATCTTCCTTTTGGCAGACATACAGCTCGCAGCCGAGAATGGGCTTGATTCCCTGCTTTGTGGCTGCTTCAAAGAAATGCACGGCACCGTAGATGTTGCCGTGGTCCGTGATCGCGACAGATGTTTGTCCAATATCCTGAACGCGCTTGATGAGCTTGTCTACGTCGCAGGCCCCGTCAAGAAGCGAGAAGTCGGTATGCAGGTGCAGGTGTGTGAATTCAGCCATGGGTCTGCTCTGATTTTATGCCTCCTGCATGGGGCACAGCCCGCCGCGCAAAGCTCCGGCGATTGAGGAAAACAGGGCAAAAACCCCGTGGTGCAACAACGCCGGGCGCACAGTGGTACTTTGGCATTATGCGTCTTGCTCACATCTTCGCCTTCGCCATGGGGGCAGCGTTGTTTACCAGCGCCATGCTGCTTTCCGCCCAGACACCTGCCGATTTCGGCCAGCTCATGCGCTACCAGGCGGCCAATCGTCTGCTGCCGCCGCCGGTGCCGGGCGAGCCGCGCGTTATCTTTTATGGCGACTCCATCACCGATGGCTGGAAGCTCGACCAGTACTTTCCCGGCAAGGGTTACATCAACCGCGGCATCAGCGGCCAGACGACCCCGCAGATGCTGGTGCGCTTTCGCCAGGATGTGCTCGGCCTGCAACCGAAGGTGCTTGTCGTGCTCGCCGGGACGAATGACCTGGCAGGCAATACAGGGCCGATGACGCTTGAGCAGACGGAGGAGAACTATGCCAGCATGGCTGAGCTCGCGCGCCTGCACCACATCGCGCTCGTCTTCTCCTCCGTGATGCCGGTAAGCGACTATATTCACCCCGACATGACAACAGGCCGGCCGCCGGCGAAGATCCTGGCGCTCAACGCCTGGCTGAGAAATTACTGCCGCGCGAACAACCTGATCTACCTTGACTACTTCACCGCCATGGTCGACCCCAGCGGGCAGCTGCAGAAGCTGCTTTCCAACGACGGCCTGCATCCGAATGAGGCCGGCTACCGGGTGATGGCGCCACTGGCCCAGCAGGCTGTGAACGCGGCGCTGGCGCAGTAAAGAGCGCTTGGATTTCCAATGGTTTCTGCTAGCCTTGCTTTCGAGATGCATGCGCAGACCCTTCTTTTGGACGCTGACGATACGCTTTGGGAGAACAACGTCTACTTTGAGCAGGCCATCGCCAGCTTTCTCAGCCTTCTCGACCATGCACCGCATACCGCGGTGCAGGTACGCGACCGGCTCAACGTGATTGAGCATGAGACGACCAGGCTGCATGGCTACGGCACGCCTTCGTTTCACAAGTCGCTGCTGCGCTGCTACGAGGAGCTGAGCACCAAGCCACTGGACGATGCGGACCGGCATCGCATCCGGGGCTTTGCGCGGTCAGTCGCTGAAGAGGAGATCCACCTGCTGCCCGGCGTGGCTGAGTCGCTGCCGCTGCTCGCCGGCCGGCACCGGTTGATGCTGGTGACCAAGGGCGATCATGACGAGCAGACCGACAAGCTGCGCCGGTCTGGACTCGCGGGGCACTTTGCCGCGGTCGAGGTTCTGCGGGAGAAGAACACGGCCGCCTATCACGAGCTTGCCGGAAGGAGAAGGCTGCCAGCAGCCTCAACCTGGATGATCGGCAATAGTCCCCGATCAGACGTGAATCCGGCGCTCGAGGCGGGCCTTCATGCGGCCTATGTCCGGTATCACAGTACCTGGATACTGGAGGAAGAAGAGCTGCGCACGCCGCCGCCCGGGCAGCAGCTGCTAGTGTGCGATCACTTCGCCGAGGTGGCGGCTCACCTGCTGGCTTAGAGCCATCAGCGATGCTTTCTTAGCCCCGGCGCGCTTTGCTATACTTGGGCCTGAGCGCAAGGCAAGCGGAAGTGGTGAAATGGCAGACACACCATCTTGAGGGGGTGGCGCCGCGAGGCATGGGGGTTCAAGTCCCCCCTTCCGCACCAGTCAGGCCTTTCTCGTAGTTCATCCCCAAATCCAGGAAAGTAGCCGCTCCCTCACCGGCTTGTAGACGACGCAAAGACACCTATGCTGATTGCCCTCTTCACTATCGTTCATATCCTCGTCTGTATCTTTTTGGTTGGGGTGATCCTGCTGCAGCAGGGCAAGAGTGCCGATCTGGCTGGGGCCTTCGGCGGTCAGGGTTCGCAGACTGCCTTTGGGCCTCGCACAGCTGGGAATCTACTTACCAAAATCACTACCTGGTGCGCGATCACATTTATGGTGACTTCGATCGGGCTTACCATCCTGATGCAGCGCCATGCGGGAGGGCATTCTGTCCTTTCAGATACCAGGACGACGCATACCGCACCCGCTCCAAAGAAGTAGTCTTCACGCTTGAAAAGGAGGCCCCTGGGTGCCTCCTTTCTTTATTGCTCACAGCTTCTGCGGACACCCCCCATATTGCCGAAGCAGGTCCGCAATGCCAATTGCGGTTTTTGACCGCCAAGTCTCCTCGGACGAGACCTTTGGCGCTGGCGCTGCGCTGGTCTCAATCTCTTGGTAGACAAAGCTGATGACCCGGTCTTCGGGATCGTCGCCCCAGGTGTTGCCCTTGCCCTGCACACGCGTCGCGCCCCGTTGCCATCCGGCCGGGGTCAGGTGCCACTCTGTCCATTCTTTCCTGGCTGCCATAGTTTTATTGGATGACCGGACGAGGCCGAAAGGCGCGATCAGGTCAGCTGGTTTGCGCCCGTTCGGCGCAGGCTGCTAGCACGCTGATGATCCCCTGCTGAAACTCAGGCGTGGGCGGCAGCAGACTGACGACCAACCAGCCTTCCCCGTGAAAGCCGTAGTAGTGGCCGGGGTGTACGAGCACGCCCCAGCGCTCGGCGAGGCTGAGCACCAGCGCGTCGTCCGAGCCAGAGCCGAGCGCAGGCACGCGCACTACCGCGTACCAGCCTGCTTCGAGCGCTAGCCTTGATACAGCCAGCGCCTTCGAAAGCAGTTCGTCGAGTGTGGTCAGGTTGGCGCGGGTCCGGTCTGCGATCTGGCTTTGCAGTGCACCACGTTGGGCGAGCCAGGATGGCAGCGCGTGCTGCAACGGCGCGTTCATTGAGAGGAATGTGTCCGCAATCAGCTCCAGCCGGGCCAGCGCTTCCCTTCTCTGCTTTGCCGGTCCTAGGGTTACGATCCAGGATGCTTTCATCTGCGGCAGCGCCGCTACCTTGCTCAACCCACTCAGGACAAAGGTTAAGGCGGGATGTTCGCCCTGGGCAAAGGTCGTGCCGCGCTCGGCCAGCGGGTAATCGAGGAAGACCTCGTCGATGATCAGAGCGAGGCCGTGCTGGGCGCAGACCCGCTCGAGCTCGGCCCGGTCGGCAGCGGAAGCATAGTGGCCAGTGGGATTGTTCGGGTGGACAACGGCGATGGCGCGGGTGCGCGCAGTGATGCGGGTCTCGAGCGCGCCTGGTTCGGTCTGCCAACCGTGGTCGTAGAAGAGCGGGTAGCCGACCAGGCGCACATCGTCCAGGTCGGCGAGAAAGTCAAAGAGCGGATAGCTGGGCTGCGCGATCAGCACCTCGTCGCCCGGGTCGCAGAGCAGGCGGAAGAGGAAGCTGTAGGCCTCGCTGGTGCTGGTGGTAAGGCAGACCTGCCCCAGAGTCACGGAAGCGCCGTGATGGCGGTAGTAGCCGCAAACGGCCTGGCGCGCTTCGATCAGGCCAAAAGGCTCGGGGTCGTAGTGGAGCGATCGTTCGCTGGCCAAATGGGCGAGCAAGGCCGGAGCATCATAGAAGAAGCCGCAGCGGGTGGGATTGGAGGCGGTAAGATCGATCAGCGGCAGCCCGGCTGCTTCTCTTGCCGAGACAGCGGCGGCGAGCGCGGTCGTTTCTCTCATCCAGGCTGTGCGTCGTGAGAACACCTTAGGCCAGTGTAAGCCGCGAGCGAAGGCACGCCGTGTCACTCGCTCAACGGGAACGCAGCCGGGTTTACCGGATGCCCCGGTCTCGCGTTTGCCATGGAAATTTCGGCACATAGCAGCCATCCCGCATAATGGTCTTGCCACGGTGCTCTTTCCAGAACCCGGGCAGGGAGTTTGCCCATATGGCATTGAAGGCTGTCATCTTCGACTACGGCATGGTGCTCAGCACCGCGCAGGAGCCGGTCGCCTACGCCAACCTCAAGGCCATCACCGGTCTTGAAGGCCAAGCATTCGAGCAGGCCTACTGGTACCGCCGCCACGACTACGACCTCGGTTTTCTGAACGGTACAAGCTACTGGCAGTCGATCTCGGACCAGGCCGGCCTCGCGCTCTCCGGCGCCCAGATCGAGCGGCTGGTCGAGAATGATGTGCTCATGTGGTCCACACTCAACGAGCAGATGCTGGCCTGGGTGTACGCGGTACAGGACGCCGGCTTCAAAATCGGCATCCTGTCAAACATGGGCGAGGACCTGCTCAAGTACATGCGGCAGGAGTTTGGCTGGTTGGGCCGCTTCGATCACCACACCTGGTCCTGCGAGCTGAATATCGCGAAGCCGGATCCGGCGATCTATCTGCACACGTGCGAGAAGCTAGGGGTTGCGCCCGAAGAGGCGCTGTTTCTCGATGACAAGCAGGAAAATATTCAGGCGGCAGAGTCGGTCGGGATTGAGGCAATCCAGTTTGCGACGGTGGAGGGGCTAAGGGATGATTTGGATCGGCGCGGGTTGTTAGCAGTGCTGCCTACGCCGGGGTTAGCCAAGGTCTGATGCCCTCCAAACTCACGCTCCTTGCTTCTGCACTCTTCCTGCAGATAGGCACAGGCAGTCCTGCGATGGCACAGACCGTTCATTTAGGTGCGCCCGATTTGGTCGCCGGCTACGTGGAGGTGCTTCGCGATCATGCGCCATGGCCGTCGCCTGATGTACTCGTGCGCCATCTCCAATCAAGCAACGATCAAGTCCGGCTGGAAGCGCTCTTCAAGCTCGGGCTGACAGAAGGGCAGGCTCACCGTCAGAAGTGGTCACAGGGTGCAGCTGCAAAAGTGATCGGGGAGGACGTGGTCACGCCTGATCAGATCAGGCTGACCTACGCGCCCCTGGGTAGCGACGCAACCGAGGAGGCGATCCTGGCGATCAAAGTCGCCAATTCTATTTTTGTCGCCATTGGCATACCGGTAGGCGATCGATGGCAGCGGATTGCATACTCCAACTGCTGGTGCAAGTACGACATGTCGACAGGCGAGGATGCACTCTCCGAGTTCATCCGCCTCGTTCCCGCGCCTGACCTGGAGCCTGCCTCGTCTGAACACTATGAACTTGTCGTGCACGCCAGCGGCGGAGGAACGGGCATCTACTCGCAGAATGAGGCGCACTTTCGCTTACAAGACGGCGAGCTTCGCACGGTGCTCTCTTTCGTCAGCCGGCTCAGGTCCTGTGTGCCGACTGGACCAGAACCGCATTTCTGCGTCCTGACGAGGCGCTGGTTTTACTGGACGAACAGCGAAGATGCTCCGACGAGGCGCGTCGGCATTCTGGTTGAAGCTCGAGGACGGTTTTCAAGCGACACGGAGACTTCCGCAAGTTGGTTCGTGCGGGACTTGGAACTGCGTCACCTGCAAACCACCCACTGTACGAGCTACCAGTGGAACCAGCGGCTCTTTCGATATGAGCGGCTGACACCTCCAAGCACTGCCTGCCGGCGGGATTTACACTGAACAGCTTTCCCCAGAGAAGCTTAAGGTCGAGAGACGCTCTTGAACTCAGGCACCGGCACCTGCTCCACAATCTCTACCCCAAAGCCTTGCAGCGCCGGCACATGCGTGGGCGTGTTTGACATGAGGCGGATGCGGCGGATTTTCAGGTCGGAGAGGATCTGGCCGCCCAGGCCGGTCTGGCGCAGAATGCGCTGTTGGCGGTCGTCGTGCGTCTCGGGCGGCCGCTGCTCGCGGTGCGCGTTGCGGTGCAGAATGACGTGGGGCCTGGGCATGGTGCGGTCGATCTCAAAGCCGCGGCCGCCATTGTGCAGGTAGATGAGCGCACCGCGGCCTGCTTCGGCAATGGCACGTATCGACCGCTCCACGCTAGCCTGGCAGTCGCACAGCGTCGAGCCAAAAACCTCGCCGGCAAGGCAGTGAGAGTGGACCCGAACGAGCACCGGCTCAGCTGAAAGCCCTGAGGCGTCCGGAAGTGCTGGATCTTCCTGCGAAACGTCGCCCATCACCATCGCCACGTGACTTTGCTGCTCGTCGGTCTCGCTCTCGTAGGCGATGAGCCGGAAATCGCCGTATGCGGTCGGCAGGAGAGACTCGGCCGCACGCAGGATGGAGCGCTCGTGCTGCAGGCGGTACCGGATCAGCTCGGCCACGGTGAGCATCTTGAGCCCGTGCACCCGGCAGAACTCAACCAGATCGGGCACCCGCGCCATGGTCCCGTCGTCGTTCATAATCTCGCAAATGACCCCGGCTGCGACCAGGCCGGCCATCCGCGCCATGTCGACCGAAGCCTCGGTCTGCCCGGCCCGCACCAGCACCCCACCCTTGCGCGCCCGCAAGGGGAATACAT
>CAXTMM010000087.1:0-8802 GCA_964245415.1 uncultured Acidobacteriaceae bacterium
AGGGAACAATTGGCGGATCGGGCTTCCTCTTGCCAATGTGAACCAGGCGTCGTGGCCCATCTATCAGCCGCTGCTTGCGAACACAGCTTTCAAGCCGACCCCGCAGGATATCGCGAACACAACCAACGCCTTCCAGGAGTTTTTGCAGATTCGCTACAGCAGCGGTCTCTTCCGTATGGCCTCGTTGGAAGAGGTACAAACCAATCTCAGCTTCCTCAACACAGGACAGAACCAGATTCCCGGTTTGATTGTCATGAAGCTTGATGATAACGGCCAGAACTATGGCCAAGCACATCACATCGTCGTTCTCTTTAATGCCAGCAACGCGCCTGTCACCTTCACCGATGCCACACTGGCAGGCATGCCATTGCATCTGCATCCCTCGCAGCAGAGGTCTTCAGATCCAATAGTTAAACGAATCACCTTCGCAGCAAAGGAAGGAACAGCAATCATTCCCGGTCTTACTACGGCTGTGTTTGTTAGTGATCTGGAATAGATGGCATAAATGGTATGGATATTTGCCTTACTTGCATTCAAGGGCACGATGCACTTCGGTTACCAGATTTTAAAAGCAGGATAGGAGGGGTCAAGGCAGCTCGCTATCAGCTTGGCAGGAATGGAGGATCCGGCTGCTCAGTGCGTTGTCTTGCGTGAGACATTACTAACTTTGCTTGTCGGAGCAAGGGGCGGTTGAGGACTCTGGACTGCCGACTCGGGGAGCATTGTTTGTCTCAGACCATCACTTGCCTTTCCTCTTTATTCCTGCAAACCCTCTAAACCTGTAATATCCTCTGCACGTGAGGTACTTGTGTCCTGCTTCCAGAAAAGCTTGTTCGTGGCGTCTATAGCCTCCTTCGCCTTCGCCTCTGTCGTGCACACCGCCCCGGCGCAGACCATGACCGCTCCGGACATCACCAGACAACCCACTCTCTATGTAGTTCCTTATGCCCATCTCGACACGCAATGGCGCTGGGAGTTCCCTCAGGTCATCAGCGAGTACCTGCTCAAAACGATGCGGGTCAACTTTGACTACATGGATAAGTATCCTCATTACGTTTTCAATTGGTCCGGTTCTAACCGCTACCGCCTGATGAAGGAGTACTACCCAGCTGACTACGCTCGCTTAAAGGGCTATGTCGCGAAGGGGCAGTGGTTTCCGGCGGGTTCTTCTGTCGAAGAAGGCGACGTCAACCTGCCCAGTGCGGAGTCCATCTTTCGACAGGTCCTCTACGGCAACACTTACTTTCGCAGCGAGTTCGGCAAAGCCAGCTTTGAGTACATGCTGCCCGATTGCTTCGGCTTTCCCGCATCGTTGCCAACTATCCTTGCCGCTTCCGGAGTCAAGGGCTTTTCCACACAAAAGCTCAGCGCATCCTGGCAGCCTGCTCCCAAGATCGGCGGCCCCGACTCTCCTGAGAAGACCCCTGAAGGCATTCCGTTCAACGTCGGCGTCTGGACCGGCCCTGACGGCGAGACCGTTCTTGCAGCTCTCAATCCCGGGGGCTATGGTAGCGAGATCAACTCCGATCTCAGCAAGGCCCCGGGACCAGCTCCCGAGCCACCTGCTGGATCGCGCGGAAGAGCGACTCCTGAAACCGACTGGCCGGCGCGCATCGACATCGATGGTAAGGCCACCGGCATCTTTGCTGACTATCACTATGTTGGTACCGGAGATATTGGGGGTGCGACAAACGAAGAATCCGTCAAGCTGCTTGAGGCGACGGTTACCGGAAGCCCGGCTGTACTGCCGACCCAACTTAGCTATACGCCATCCGGCGCCGCCGGAGAGATTGTGACCGCGGGGACTCCGGTCCGCATGGGCGACGGCCCGGTCAAGGTGGTCTCGGCAGCCGCTGACCAGATGTTCCTAGACATCAAGCCCGAGATGCAGGCAAAGATGCCCACCTACCAGGGCGATCTCGAACTCATCAATCACTCTGCCGGCTCACTTACCTCCCAGGCTTATCACAAGCGCTGGAACCGGAAGAATGAGCTTCTAGCAGATGCCGCCGAGAGGGCCTCGGTCGCGGCTGCCTGGATAGGCGGTCGCTCCTATCCACAGCAGCAGATCAACAACGCGTGGACCCTGGTCATGGGCGGCCAGTTCCACGATACCGGCGCGGGCACCGCAACTCCGCGCGCCTACGAGTTCGCTCAGAACGATGACATTATTGCTGCCAATCAATTTGCCGATGTGCTCACCAGCGCTACCCAGGCGCTCGCGTCTTCTCTCGATACGCAGGTGAAGGGGACGCCAGTCATCGTCTACAACCCGCTCAACATCGCGCGGACCGACTTAGTCGAAGCAGCAGTCCCCGGAAACATCGCCAAGGAAGTTCAAGTGTTTGATCCTGATGGGAACCAGGTTCCGGCTCAGGTAGAGAATGGCAAGGTGTTGTTCCTCGCCAAGGTTCCCTCCATCGGCTACTCCATCTTTGACATTCGCCCGGGCGGAAAGTCAGAGGGCGCGCAGGAATTAAAGGTCACGGACTCCTCGCTTGAGAACGCCCGCTACAAGGTCACCCTGAACGCAGCCGGGGACGTCAGCAGCATTTTCGACAAGTTTGTCAACAAAGAGCTCCTGGCCGGCCCCATGCGCCTGGCCATCAGCAACGATGCACCCAGACAGTGGCCGGCGTGGAATATGGATTTTGATCAGGAGCAGGCTGCTCCGCGCGCCTACATCGGTGGTTCGGCGAAGGCGCGCATCGTCGAGAACGGCCCGGCCCGCATCGCCATAGAGGTCACTCGGGAGGGCGAAGGCTCGAAGTTCGTCCAGACGATTCGTCTCTCCGCAGGGGATGCCGGCAATCGCGTTGAGTTTGGTGAGTCGATCGACTGGCGCTCGCTCTCTGCCAACCTGAAAGCGGTCTTCCCGCTCGCCGCCGCTAACAAGGTAGCCACGTACAATTGGGAGGTCGGCACCATCCAGCGCCCCGCCGCCTTCGACCGCCAGTTTGAAGTCGCCTCCCACCATTGGATCGATCAGACGGACGAGTCTGGCATCTACCGCGCGACGCTCCTGACAGACGTGAAAAACGGTTCGGACAAGCGCGACGCCAGCACCATACGGCTTACTCTGCTGCGCTCTCCCGGCGGCGCCCCCGAGATGAAGGGTGCCTACACAGACGAGTTGAATCAAGACTGGGGTCACCACGAGATCCTCTTCGGCCTTGCAGGTCATGCCGGCGACTGGCGTCAAGGCAGCACCGATTGGCAAGCCTATCGTCTCAGCACCCCGATGATCTCCTTTAACACTGGGAAGCATGCTGGCAGCCTCGGCCACAGCTTTTCGCTCCTCACCGTGGACAATGTCAACATCCGTGTTCTCGCACTCAAGAAATCAGAATTAAGCGATGAGGTGATCGTCCGTTTGGTTGATCTGGACGGTAAAGCGATCGAAAAGGTAAAGCTCAAGTTTGCCGGCCCTCTTGAAGCAGCCAGGGAAGTGAACGGCCAGGAACTTCCGCTCGGTCCCGCAAACGTCGTCGATGGCGCTCTTGAAACCTCATTCAAGCCTTACCAACCCCGCACCTTCGCCCTCAAGCTTGGCAAAGCTCCCGTGCATGAAGAAGGCGTGATCTCACAACTCGTCACGCTCAAATACGATCTCGCCGTCGCAAGTAATGACGATACTAGATCCGTCGGCGGCTTCGACAGCCAAGGTGATGCGATGCCCGCCGAAATGCTTCCCTCCGAACTCAAGCTCGATGGAGTCGGCTTTACCCTAGCCCCGGCAGCAACCGGCAAGCTCAACGCTGTCACAGCCAAAGGACAGTCTATTGACCTGCCGGAAGGCAGGTTCAACAAAGTGTATGTTCTCGCCGCCTCGGCAAACGGCGACCAGCGGGCTACTTTCAAAGTCGGCAAGACTCCCGTCAACCTGACGATTGAGGACTGGGGCGGCTTCATCGGCCAATGGGATACCCGTATTTGGAAGCCCAAGCCAGAGTTCGCCACTGAGGGCGGCGGCCGGTCAAACACGCCGGAGCATCAGGTCGCGTTGCGTAAGGACTACGCTATCTCCGCCAATCATCAGCCCTGGGACCTGAAGAGTGCAGGCACCCCTGATTGGTCCCCTAAATACCCGGAGGATTATCTTGGCCTGCGCCCCGGTTACATCAAGCCCGCAACCCTGGCCTGGTATGCCTCTCACCACCACAACGCAGAGGGCCTGAACGAGCCTTATCAGTATAGCTACCTATTCGCCTACGCCATGGATTTACCCGCTGGTACCAGGACCATCACGCTCCCTGAAGACTCCGGCATCCGCATCATGGGCATCTCCGTGGCCACAGAAGAGCCAGATGTAACCCCTGCACAACCTCTCTTTGACACTCTTGGCATGATCACCAAGAGCGACAAGGTTGAAGCCGCCAAATGATAGCTTGATGGAAAAGGCGAAGACAACGAAAGAGCTAATGCATAACCATGGCTTGGCTTGCCATTGATGCAGGCACTTCTGTGGTCAAGTCCGTCATTTTTTCTGACGACGGGAGCGAACTTGCGCTTGCGCGGCGAAGGATCGCGCCCTCGCACCCTCACCCTGACTGGGCCGAACAGGACATGTACGAGATCTGGTCGGCAGTTGTGTCCACCGTGCGGCAGGTGAGGACTACATACCCCGAGCGTCTTACGGGTATCGTGTCGACAGCGCAAGGAGATGGTTGCTGGTTGGTGGACGGGCAGGGGAGGCCCACCGGCAACGCAATCCTCTGGAACGATGGACGGGCTACGCGCGAAGTTGCAGCATGGTATGAGCAGGGGATAATCGAACGCGCATTTGCAATCAGCGGCTCGGTAACCTATGCCGGTCTGCCAAATGCAATCATGGCATGGTTGCGGGCTCACCAGCCACACCGCCTACAAACGGCGCGCTGGGCGCTCACCTGCAACGGTTGGCTTTATGCGCAAATGACTGGAAGCTTTGCCGCCGATCTCTCCGATGCTTCGAATCCATTTGGTGATCTGCGTGCGAGGACTTACTCGGAGGATGCATTCTCGATTTTCGCCAGCGAAGCAAATGTACATCGGCTGCCGCCAATACTTAGTGATCGGGAAAGAGTAGGCAGTTTGAGCGAGAGAGCGGCAAGCGAACTCGATTTGCCCGCCGGCCTGCCGGTGGTGATGGCCCCATACGATATTATTTCAACCGCCTATGGTGCGGGCGCTACGCTCCAAGGCCACGCGTGCGTGATCCTGGGCACGACTATCTGTGCTGAAACGATTTGCTCTTCACTTGATCTGACAAAGCCTCCGCAAGGAACCACCATCGCACTTGAGGATGGTCTATATCTCCGTGCCATGCCGACGCTGACAGGTTGCGAGGCGCTGCACTGGGCCGCAGAGATGTTGGGCGTGGCAGGCCTGGCGGAGTTCGAGACGCTCGCCTCGTTTGGCGGCCATGCACGCGCGCCAGCCTTCTTCCTGCCCTACCTATCTCCTGCGGGTGAGCGTTCTCCCTTTCTCGCGCCTGATGCATGCGGGAGCTTTCATGGGCTTACGCTCGCCAGTGACCGCTCTTCCATCGCGCGCTCTGTGTATGAAGGCTTGACCTTTGTCATTCGTGAATGTCTGGAGGCTGCGGCCGAAGGTAAACTCAGCGAAGTGTTCGTCTGCGGCGGAGGTGCGCGCAGCGACTTATGGTGCCAGATGATCTCTGATGTGCTCGGGCTGGATGTCATTCGCGCTGAAGAGAGCGAGAACGGAGCACGCGGGGCTCATCTGTTTGCCATGGCTGTGACAGGCGAGCTCGCGAGCATAGCCGAAGGAGTTCGCAGACATGTGACGCATGCAACACCCTTTCACCCGTCGACTGTTGCGCATGCAAATTACCGACGACGCTTTGAAGTTTTTCAAGCCTTGCGCGATCTTGCGCGGGAGCAGTGGCGACTCACGGCGGCTCTCCGTTGAGCGCGCCTGTTTACCTCGGCATCGATCTCGGTACGCAAAGCGTTCGCGTGATGGCGGTGACCGAAGAGGGTAAGATCGCGGGGTCTGCTGCGCAGCCGCTGCATAGTATTCGGGAGGGCGTACGCCACGAGCAGGCGCCGGAAGACTGGTGGCGTGCGGTTGTTCTTTGCTGCCGCAGTGTCGTGGCGGCGCTTGTGGCTGGGACTGAAATCAAGGGCCTTGCAGTCGACGCGACCTCCGGCACGATCCTGCTTGTCGATCGCGAACTTAACCCGTTGACTGCGGGACTCATGTACGACGACGGCCGAGCACGTGACGAAGCGACGCGCGTAAATGCAGTTGGCAGTGCTCTATGGAGTGAATTGAGTTACAAGATGCAGCCCTCATGGGCTTTGCCCAAGCTACTTTGGTTGGGCCGCAATGGAAAGCCATCGCGGTATGCGCGTCTGGCTCATCAGAGTGATTTCATTAACGCTCGCTTCGCAGGCAAGCTGCTCGCCGCAGACTCCAGCAACAGCCTGAAGACAGGCTACGATCTCATTCGTCAGAGCTGGCCGGAACCAATCCTGGACGAGCTCGGCCTGGACCCCGCACTCTTTCCAAACGTCGTGCTTCCCGGGCAGCCCATCGGACAGGTAAGCGCCAAAGCCGCAGAAGAAACAGGCGTAAGTGCAGGTACGCCGATCTTCTCCGGAATGACCGATGGCTGCGCCGCTCAGATCGCTTCCGGCGCCACAACGCCTGGCAGCTGGAACTCGGTGGTGGGTACGACGCTGGTGATCAAAGGTGTCAGTCGTGATTTATTGCATGACCCTTTAGGGGTGGTCTACTCGCATCGCTCGGCCGATGGCATGTGGCTGCCCGGCGGCGCTTCCAGCACCGGCGCCGGCTCAATCTCGAAAGAATTCGCAGGAGCCGATCTTACAACGCTCAACGAGCAAGCCGTGGCGCAGGGTCCAAGCCAAGTGGTTATTTATCCGCTTGCAGGAGAGGGTGAGCGCTACCCATTCTCGGCTGCTTGGGCACATGGATTCACGCTTGGAGAAGCTGCATCGAAAGAAGAGCGTTACCGTGCGATACTGCAAGGAATCGCTTTTATAGAGCGCCTGGCCTTTGACGCGTTGCGACAGATAGGCGCGAGTACCGACGGTACTTTCACGGTTTCCGGCGGAGCAACGAAAAGCGAAGCACTGAACCAGATTCGCGCAGACGTGATGAACCGCGAGATTGGCATACCAGGCGTCACCGAATGCGCGTTCGGCATGGCCATGCTCGCGGCCTCACATACTTCTTCGCTGGCGGAAGTGACCCAGCGCATGGTGAGGATCGATCGGCGCATCACGCCCGGGCTTGGCTTCAGTGCTTACGCGCAACAGTATGTCGGTTTGGTGCAGGAGTTAGCTCGCCGCGAGTGGCTGCCGGCCTTACTTGCTGACGCGGCGTTGCGGGAAGCCCAAGCGTGAGCCGCCTCCTGCTGGTCCGCCATGGCGAAACCGTTTGGCATGCAGAGAACCGCTATGCCGGACGGACCGACATCGACCTCACAGACAATGGACGTGCCCAGGCTGAGCGCCTTGCACGCTGGGTCAGGACTGCGAATCTCGAAGCGGTGTGGAGCTCCCCGCTTCGTCGCGCCCGGCTTACGGCACTGCCGTCTGCCCTGGCGGCCGGTCTTCCGTTGCAGATCGACGAGAGACTGATAGAGCTTGATTTCGGCCAGGGCGAAGGCTTGACCGACGCCGAGATGGAAATGCACTTCCGCGCCGAGCGTTCGGCATTTCGACTGGATCCTGTCGCGCATCACCTTCCCGGTGGCGAGGACCCCGAACAGGCAGCCGCTCGCGGCACTGCTGCACTTTATGAGATTGCCGCCGCCGTAGAAGGCCGCGGCCTTGTTGTTGCCCACAGTACGCTTCTGCGTCTTTCGCTCTGCCATTTGCTTGGCATTCCACTCCCGCGATATCGCAGCGTCTTCCCTCACTTGGCCAATGGCGCACTTACCGAGATTCAAATAACTCCCGGTGCTATAGGACTTCTCTCTTTTAATAACCCACTCATCGATGAGCACCCGGAGGTCTAAGACGCATGCAGAAAGAGAAGCTTCTCGTTATGGGTGATCACTTTATTCTTCCATCGCTGATGCGCAGCAAACTCGGCGACTTGGCGGATTGCTTTGACATCACTGAAGCTTCAACACCCTTTCCGCTCGAACCCTTTTGCGATATCGCCGAGGTACGCGAAGCTTCTGGCTCGGAGGAGCAGATGATCGAAGCCCTCGAAGGCGTGCCCATCTGCATTGCACACCACGCTCCACTTACACAAAGGATCATGGATCATGCGCCGGATCTTAAGCTGTTTATTGTTTGCCGCGGCGGTCCGGTCAACGTAAACGTGCCGGCTGCGACGCAGCGCGGGATCACCATCGCGTATACGCCGGCGCGCAATGCCGCGGCCACAGCCGAGCATACGATCGCCATGATGCTGAGCGCCCTCCGCGGCATACCCTCTGCAGATGCAGGTATACGTCAAGGGGAATGGAAGGGCGACTACACCTGGAAGACAGCAGGCTTTGAGCTCGAGACGGCTACCGTCGGGCTGATTGGTTATGGTGCCATCGGACGCATTGTTGGGCGCATCCTTCGCGCTTTCGGTGCCACTGTGCTCGTCTACGATCCTTTCGCGACCAAAGATCCTACTGACCTCATCGAGCAGGTCTCGCTTGATGAGTTGCTAGAGCGGTCCGATGTCGTGTCACTGCATGCGCGCGAAACTACAGAGTCACGAGGGATGCTTGGAGCTGAGCAATTAGCACGGATGCGCAAAGGCGCGGTTGTCGTCAATTGCGCGCGCGGGTCGCTAGTCAATTACGACGCACTTGCGGATGCACTG
>CAXTMM010000087.1:8812-11698 GCA_964245415.1 uncultured Acidobacteriaceae bacterium
TCTTGGTTCAGTATATTTGTTTGCGGCAGCGGCAGATGTTTTTCCTGTCGAGCCTCTACCCGCAAGCTCGCCGCTGCTTAATCTGCGTAACTTCATCATGACGCCGCACATCGCTGGAGGGACACGGCAGGCGGCAGAGAAAGCCGCAACCATCGCAGTTGAGGAGTTAAGGCTCTACCTGGATGGCAAGCCATTGCGCTACTGTGCCAACCCACAGCTTCGCGCCTGATCGTTGGGTACATCAGGCAGGACGCGGCGGCTCATTGAAGACCGATATGTCCCCGAGAGGCTCCGCCGCAGGCAGCTTCAGGCTCATCGTAATCAGCGCGGCCAGCACATACATCAGGGCAAATATCCAGATGACGCCGGACACCCCGACCCTGGGAAGGAACACTCCGGCAATTGCCGGACCCAGCCAGATGCTGGTGCCGGAACCGAGATTCATGATCGACATGGCTGCACCGCGAGACTCCGGAGCAAGCGTGGCCATAATGGCCCCGAGCGGAACAAAGCCGGCGAGTGTGGCGCCGTAGGCCATACCGGCGAACATGACGAGCAGATAGTTCTTGCCAAAATGGTCCGGAATGTAGAACAGCCCGAGTGTTGCTAAAGCGCAGCCGCATGCGCCGACCACGGCGACGGTGGCGCGCCAGCCAATCCGGTCGCCAACGTAGCCCCATATCAGGTTGAAGACGACGTTGGTTGCGAACATGACGCTGAGGATCTGCAGCCACTGCTGCAGAGAGAAGCCGATCGTGTGAATGTAGAAGATGGGCAGGAAGAGAAGAAAGCCGAACTCAGACGTTGTAGTAATGACCGCAACCAAGCCTCCGAGGCCGACCATGGGCTTCTTCCATACGATAGAAATACCGGAGAAGAGGACAGCGAAGGGGTGACCGGTTCTGCCTACTTGAAGCCCTTGGAGTCCTTGCTTTTCCTTGACGCCAAGAAGGGCAATTAGGCCGCCGACCAGAACAAAGATGGTGGAAAGCCAGAGCGAAGCATAGGCGCCGTAACGCGGCACGGAGAAGCTCGCCAGGAGAGAACCTAAGGTGGGGAGCCCTCCGGTTCTTGCTACCCAGAACCATCCTACGGCGGTGGCGAGATAGCTCTGCGGAGTGATGGCTGTGACCCAGACGAGAAAGCCGAAAGCAAAGAGCGGATAGCCGAAGCCGCGCAACATGTAGCTGATGGCGATAACTGAATAGTTGGCGTGCGCGATGCCGATAAGTAGAAAAGGGATCTCGCAGAAGATCCAGATGAGCAAGCCTGCCCACATGACTTTCTTTGGGCCGAAGAGATCGGAGAGCGTTCCACTGAGCCATGCCGCGATGGCGGCAGTTGCGCCGTAGAGCGTAAAGACAAGTGCGACCTCGGATGCTTTGAAGTGCATGTCATATAAGGTCGGTGAGAGGAAGCCCGCCTCTACACCATCCCCAATCATAAAAAGCAAGAGCCCGAAGTAGCCGACGGCTAGCTGCGGATGGATGCCGATCTTCTCAGTCCAGGTCAGCTTTTGATTCAAAGGGCTATCTCCTTGATGGTTGCGGCCGCTCCGTGTGTGGAGAGCATTTTCAATGCCCGCTCTACTCTTGAAACAAAGACAGGATTGGCTGGAAGCTGCTGGCCGAAGATAGAGGTAATGGCCAGCATAGGACGCGGATCGGTGCCGCCGCTTTTGGCGATCTGGCTTAGCTCCGTGGCACGCGCGTCGATGATATCAAGCTTCCTTCCTTGCTCATCGGCTCCCTGCTTGAAGTAGTGGATCCAGCTCGCCACCACCAGGCTAAGCAGATCAATGGAGCTCTGCTTTTCTAGCAGTTCGACGATGGAAGGAAAAACCCACTTCGGCATCTTGGCTGAACCTTCAGAGCAGATGCGGGTTACCTGATCACGAATAGAAGGATTGGCGAACCGCTCAATCAGGACCTTCTTGTACTCCTCAACAGAGGTGCCCGGTATCTTTGGGACGACTGGCGTTACCTCGCCCATGAATTTTTCGATGAAGGACACGAAGAGCGGATCCTGCATTACTTCGTGAACATAGGTGTATCCATGAAGTGCTCCAAGATAGGCCATGGCGAGATGACTGCCGTTCAATAGACGCATTTTCATGATCTCGTAGGGAGCCACATCGGTGACGATCTGCGCTCCTACCTTCTCCCAGCGCGGCCTGCCATTTGAGAAATGATCTTCAATCACCCACTGGATGAAGTACTCCGTCATCACAGGCCAGGCGTCATCGATGCCGTACTGGGCTTGCAGACCGATCTGATCTTCAGGGGCAGTCGCGGGGGTGATGCGATCGACCATGCTATTGGGAAAGGCCACGTGCTCGCCGATCCAACGTTCCAGCTCAGGGTTCTGCAGGCTGGCGAACTCGAGTAGCACGCTCTTAACCACGTCACCATTGCCTTGCAGGTTGTCGCAGGACATTAGCGTAAAAGGAGGCAAGCCTCGGCGGCGGCGGCGATCAAGTGAAGCGGCGATGTAGCCGATTGAGGTGCGTGGTTCTTCTGGGTGCTCTAGATCGTGCCGGATGTCGGGATGCTCAGGGGTAAATTTGCGCGTTCCCTCATCGATGAAGTAGCCACCCTCCGTGATAGTGAGTGAGACGATCCTTGTCTCCTCTAAAGCCATGCGCTCGATGGCACGTTCACGTTCTTCAGGGGCGTAGATGTAGTCCGCGATCGAGCCGATGACGCGAGCTACCTGGGTCTCGGCGCTCTTTTTGACCAGCGTGTAGAGGTAATCCTGGCCTTTGAGCGCGTCGCGCATACGATTATCGCTCTTCAGGACGCCAAGGCCGCACTCTCCCCAGCGAGGTTCGTCTTCCATCGCGAGCAGGTCGTCAAGGTACACGGCCTGGTGCGCTCGGTGGAAGCC
>CAXTMM010000088.1:0-11672 GCA_964245415.1 uncultured Acidobacteriaceae bacterium
TCCGAGGATGGAAGGGGTGCGGCTTCCGGCATGGGTATAGGCGAGAAAAGCCGCGAGCCGCAATGGCTGAGGGCGCTTTCACTCACTCCTTTTGAATGATGGCACAGGGGCTGGGTCGCCGTCGTGGTTTAAACAACGGAAGTAACGGGGTAAGCGGGGCACAGAATGGCTTCTCGCCGCGCTGGCCGGTTGTCAGCTTAGGCGCGAGCTCGCTCGATGGCCCGGAGCACGGCGCTGGCCTTGTTGACGCTCTCTTCGAACTCCAGCTCCGGCACCGAATCTGCAACGATGCCGCCGCCGGCTTGGATGTGGCCCTGTTTGCCCTGCATGAGCAGCGTGCGGATGGCGATGCAGCTGTCAAGATTGCCGCTGAAGTCGGCGTAGAGCACGCTGCCGCCGTAGATGCCCCGGCGTGCGGGCTCGAGCTCTTCGATGATCTCCATGGCACGAATCTTGGGCGCGCCTGAGAGGGTCCCGGCAGGGAAGCAGGCGCGGAAGGCGTCAAGCGCGCTCAGGCCGGCGCGTAGGCGCCCTTCGACCGAGCTGACGATATGCATCACGTGCGAGTAGCGCTCGATGCGCATCAGGTCTTTGACGCGGACGCTGCCGTACTCGCTCACACGGCCTACGTCGTTGCGGCCCAGGTCAACGAGCATGACGTGTTCGGCGCGTTCCTTTTCATCGTGGAGGAGTTCGTCGGCGATCTGGAGATCTTTCTCTTCATCCTGTGACCGGGCGCGGGTACCGGCGATGGGGCGATAGTCGATCTGGCTGCCTTGTACGCGCACCAGCATCTCGGGCGAAGAGCCAACGATGTGCGTATCGGCCGGTTTCTTGAGTCCGAAACGAAGAAAGTACATGTAGGGCGACGGATTGACGATGCGCAGCGAGCGGTAGATGGAGAATGGGTCGACTTGGGGTTTGACATCAAAACGCTGCGAGAGCACGACCTGGAAGATGTCTCCAGCCTTTATATAGTGCTTGGCCCGGACTACTGCTTTCAGGTACCTGCGTTTGGGGGTGCGTGCTTTGATGCTTAGCCTGCCTTGCACTTGCCTGGTGGCTAGCCGCGGCAATGGCCTGGCGAGGCGTTTTGCAAGCTGGCCGAGACGTATTAGACCATCCTCGTAGGCCTGCTCGGGCTTGCGCGCCGTGACGTCAGCGGTGATGATCAGCAGCATCTCCTTACGGAGGTGATCAAAGGCCAAAACCTCATCGAAGAACATGAGGTAGGCGTCGGGCATGTGCAGCTCATTTTTTGCGGTGGATGGCAGCTTTTCAATCTGGCGGATGACGTCGTAGGAGAAAAAGCCGACCGCGCCTGCGGTGAATGGCGGTAAGCCCGGCAGCCGCGCCGCGGTGTGCCCACTGAGCGCCTCCTTCAGAACCGCAAAGATGTCCCCTGTTTGCCTGCGCGTCTTGCCTTGCTCGGTGATCGAGAGCGAGGAGCCCTCGGCGACGATGGTCCGGTACGGGCGGATGCCGATGAAGGTGTAACGGCCGATCTTTTCGCCCCCTTCAATCGACTCGAGTAGGAAGCATTGCGGTTCAACCTTTGGGTCTCCGGCCAGGCGCAAAAACGCTGTGACTGGTGTTTCGAGGTCAGCGTTCAGGGTGAGGTAGAGCGGGACGAGCGTGTGAGTCTGCGCCAGGCGCAGGAACTCGGAACGGCTGGGTAAGGCTCGCTTTGTTGTGGAGTCATGCATCGGGGATGAACCCCAGTGTATCTGGCCTGTTCCTATTTCGGAATTGGGTACATCCTTGGAGGAAGGCCGGCTTTGGATCAAGGGTGGTCATGGTTGCTGGGGTGACAGAAGGAAGCCTATACTCGGGAACGTTTGGCCAAAGCGCGATGATAGACGCGGCAAGGTTTAAGACAGATTGACGAGCACGGGCAAGCCGAGGTATGTGTCGCGATCGTCGCGTGGCAGGTTCCACAAGGATGAGGGGTAGGAAATGACAGGCACTATCTCGCTCGAGCAGGAGATTAACCCGTGGGAGGCACAGGCAGCACGCTTTGACTTTGCCGCACGCAAGCTCAACCTCGAAGACGGACTTTGGAAGCTGCTGCGGCATCCTTCGCGGGAGATCATCGTGCACTTTCCGGTGATCATGGACGATGGGCGGACCGAGGTGTTTACGGGCTACCGGGTGCAGCACTCGCAGGCGCGCGGACCGGGGAAGGGCGGCATCCGCTACGCGCCAGACGTGACGCTCGATGAAGTGCGGGCACTGGCGAGCTGGATGACGTGGAAGTGCGCGGTCGTCAATATCCCCTTTGGCGGAGCCAAGGGCGGGGTGATCTGCAATCCGAAGAAGATGTCGACGGGCGAGCTGGAACGGATGACGCGGCGGTACACGGCCGAGATTCTTGACTTTATCGGGCCCGAGAAAGATGTGCCGGCGCCGGACATGGGGACTAACGAGCAGACCATGGCGTGGATCATGGACACCTACTCGATGCACATGGGCCAGACGGTGACGAGCGTTGTGACCGGCAAGCCGGTCAATATCGGCGGCTCGCGGGGGCGTAAGGAAGCGACCGGGCGTGGAGTCCGGGTGGTTTGCGACGAGGCATTAAAGCTGCTGGGTATGCCGCGCGACGGGTGCCGGGTGGTGCTGCAGGGGTTTGGCAATGTAGGCTCAAATGCTGCGAAGTTGATGCAGGATGCGGGATACCGGATTGTCGGGCTGGCCGAGTATGACGGGGGGCTCTACAACGCCGGCGGCATGGATATTGCTGCGTTGGTCGAGTACAAGCTGCGCAATGGGACGGTGCTTGGCTTCCCCGGGGCGGAGGCGGTGGACCCGGACGATCTGCTCCTGGAGGAGTGCGAGATTCTGATTCCGGCGGCTATGGAAAATGTGATTACCAGCCGCAATGCTGACCGGATTCGGGCGCGGATTGTGGCAGAGGGGGCGAATGGGCCGACCACTGCGGTGGCGGACGAGATCTTGGCTGACAAGCGGATCTTTGTAATACCGGATATTCTGGCCAACGCCGGCGGGGTGACGGCGTCTTATTTCGAGTGGGTGCAGGACCGGCAGGGATACTTCTGGAAGGAAGCCGTGGTCAATGAGCAGTTGGAGGAGTTGCTGGCGGAGAGCTTTGACGATGTGGTGCGTTATGCGCAGGCGCATAACGTGAACAATCGGATTGCAGCCTACATGCTGGCAATTGACCGGGTGGCGTTTACGATTCGTCAGCGTGGGTTGTACGCGTAGCGGGCAGGCTTGTTGGGCGCGGAGTCGACTCCTGCCGCCGCTTTAAGGCGTCCTTGCAATTTTCTGCATTGGTACCCTCTTGGGCTGGCTGATCTCGGACGATACAGCTAGCATGTTTGAAACAACGACAACGATTCCCTCCGGTATTCGGGCGGGCAGCCCGAATCAGACCACCGCGAGCCAGCGGAACTTTCCCGTCGAGCACGAAGCAGAATTTGCCGAAGTGCAGGCGGCTGCACCGAGTACAAGCCTTGTTCCGACTGCGATCGGAGGCGGGCTGCTCTTTCACGCGCTGCTGATTGCAGAGCGGCAAGTGCTTGGCCTTCACCCTACTTTTTTTGCTACGCGCGGGATCCCCGTTTCTTTGGGACTGCTGGCGCTGTTCCTGGTTCCGGCGCGGCTGCGGGATTACACCCGGGCGCTGCTGTGCCTGATGAGCTGGGGCGCGGTCCTGGCGCTGCTGGGCGGCCTCGACCTGGAGCCGACTGGTGCGCTGCTCGGCATGGAGACTGGCGTTGCGACGCTGATGCTGGTGTTTGGGTGGGCGTCGCAGCTGCCCCTCAGTTGGACGGCGTTGCTGAGCGTCGGCATGCTAACAGCGGACGCGAGCGCGCTTGCCGGCTCGCGAGGCGGGTTGACGATGCTCAAGGTTGACTCGCTGTTTGCGCCGGCCTTTGCGGTCGCCTTCACCCTGCTAAGTGCCCGAGCCCGGCAGCAGGAGGCCCGACGCGACTTTCTCGCAGTGCGCACGGCAGCCTTTGCCGGGGTAGATGCCGAAGAGATTGCCGAGGAGAGCCGTCACCTTGACCCAGTCACCGGGGTGGGCAGCCGCGCTGCGTTTGACATGCGCCTGCGTGCGGCCTGGGAGCGTGCGTCTGGGCGTCGCAACTCGATTGCCCTGCTCATGTTTTCCATCGATGATTTTGCCGAGAAAAAGCGCAAGCATGGCTATCGGTATGGCGACATGCTGCAGACTCGGGTAGCGGCCATTCTTAAGGAGAGTCTCCGCCGCTCGGACGACATGGTAGCCCGATACGATGTGCAGCATTTTGTTGTTATGCTGCCTGGCGTCGGCACCGAAGGCGCAACCCAGATAGGCGAGCGGCTGCGCGGCTGTATCGAGGAGCTTACGATATATGTCGGGACTGAACGGCACCGTGCAACGGTGACAGTCGGGGTAGCTAGCCTGCGCGCCAAGCGCAATGTGGAGCGGGAAAAGCTTGTTGAGTGCTCGACCCGCGCTCTTGAACAGGCGAAGCAGACGGGGCCTAACACGGTTTGTGTTGAGGGTCGGGGGTGCCTGCCGCGGATGGTGTAAGCCTTCCTTGTTCAAATACGCTGGCATCCTGGCAGAGGCTGACGGATGCCCATGTGTGCTCCCGGCAACAGGAGGCTTGCCTGCGCACGGGTGTCACCAGGCATCCCGCACGGCCCTGGTGCATAATGGTCTGGAACGCCAGTCCCCTCCCGAGCCGCGCGTGAACCTCCCGAACTCCATCACGATGAGCCGCATCCTGTGCGTGCCCCTGCTGATCTGGATGTTCTCGCCTTACTTCCCTCTGCGCTCGATCCCCGGCGGGCAGGAGCTCGCAGTCTCGCTCTTCTTTATCCTGGCCGCAGTCACTGATGGTGTCGACGGCTATCTGGCTCGCAAGCGCGGCCAGATTACAACCGTTGGCATCCTGCTTGATCCCTTGGCGGACAAACTACTCATTACCGCAGCCTACATCGCGCTGGTGCAATACAACCCGCACATTGTGAAGCCGTGGATCGCGACGGTGGTGATTGGCCGCGAGTTCCTGGTAAGCGGGCTGCGCTCGATTGCAACTACGGAAGGCCTCACTATTTCTGCCTCCGAGCTTGGCAAGCTCAAGACGGTGACCCAGATCGTCTCGGTGGTGGCGGCTGTGCTTGATCACCGCTGGCTGGCCTTGCACCTAGGCTGGTTTATTCTGCCCATCGATTCGGTCGCGGTGACCTCGATATACTTTATGACGCTGGTGTCGGTGATCTCGGCGACGGACTACTTCTGGTCATTCTGGCGCAAAATTGAGAATTCGACGGCGAGCCGGCGAAAAGACGAGAACAAGATGGTGCTAGGGCGCAAGTAGGAAACCGGGCTGAGAGGGCACTGGCCAAGGAGCAGTTTTGCGCCCGAACGCAGTTGCGCGACCACAATGGATCGCCGATCCGGAGATCGCGCCGTCGAAATCATAGATCTCTCCGGCGACGCTTGGATAAGATCAGGCCGAAATGGCTGGTCTTGTGGCGACTGCTGTGCCCATGGCTGGGGCCGGCGCTGGCACCGCTGGGCGAACAAGGTTGTGTACAAAATGGTAGGGCGGCCAGGGTCCGGAGAGTTGAAGTTGACAATCACGCATCAGCTGCTTGGCGGCGGCAAACTTGTTGTGGTAGCGCTCGACAAGCCGCGCATCGATCAGGTGTGATACGTCCAGCTGCATCTTGCCCGATTCGAGCCGCTTGCACGACACCTCTTCTTCAAGCGGGGCGAACATACGGTTCATCTGCATAGAGAGGGTTCTGGCCAGGGTCTGGCGTTCGCGCTGGCGTGAGGCGGTCTGGCGCAGGTTGCTGAGGTAGGCGCGTCCGGCGGTGTTATCCACAGGGAAAGCGGCCACCAGCTGCTCACGGCAGCAATCGTCCAGCGTCACTTTGATATGCATCTCTGTCTTGCCCCGCAGCTGCGCGAGATTAGACTGGAAGTTGCGCTGATTGGAGCGGATCGAGCGGCGGAGCGACTCATCGTTGGCAAAGATGGTGCCAAATCGGAAGGGCAGTACAGTAGAGACTTTGAAGCAATCGCCAATAACGCGAGCGTGATCGACAGCGGCTCTTTGAGGGGAGATGTCGGAGTGGATGTGTTCGGTGACGAGGACGGCCAGATCGCTGGCGGGGTAGAGGAAGACCTGATTGTCCTGGATGCCTGATAGAGATGCGAGTGGAATCGGTTTTCGGTGGCGAAGCAGTTCGGGGAAAGCTTGTTTCTCAGTTAGACAATACGCATACCACGCCATGAGAGTCACTCCGCGGGCTGGCTTTCGTTGATCGTAGGTTCTATGAAGTAGGTCGACAGCCTGGCTAACCTCGGTAATGTGCCCTAGAGAAAGCAACGTTACCCAAGATCAACTTGGCTCGAATCCTATGCTCCAAATCTGGTCGTTGGCAAAGGAAAAATGTTGCTCATGTCAAACGCCATTCAGAAGCACGAAGGTAACCTAACCATCTCCGTTCGCCTCCGTCCAAGGTAGAGTGGGCTGGAGCCAGCCAAAAGGAAGATTCAACGAAAGTGGCTAACCTTACGAGAGTAACTGGTACGCAGCCTGACCAGCATCTGGCTTTTCGCAAGGTACATAATGCTGGACGCATTTGTGCGTCCGATAGAACCCTGCGGCTTGCTCTCTTACCTGTGCAGCAACACGACGAGCAGGATCATCTGAACCACAACGAGCATCAGAAGGATGATCAAACCTGCTGATAGCAAACGGACCCGGTCTCCGAGAGCGCGAAGATCACTATCGCGAGCTGTCTGCTCGGCGGCAAGACGCTCCAACTGGGAGCGTGTACGCCCTAGCAGATCGTCCGATGTCGCCACCTGCAGGATCAATGTCTGCAGCTCTTTGCGTAGCGCATGCTGTGCGGACTGTACATCGTTGGTCGAGCGCAGTTGCTGCATTTGCGCTTTCTCCTGTTCAGAAGAGAGGCCTGGTTGAGACTGGAAGCCGGCGCTGCCGCCAAGCAGCGGTAAAAGCCTGGCTACTGCCTGAACGGCGCCGTGGTCGATCAAACGCATGGCTGCTGCGACGGCTGGTAAAATAGGTCGAATGGCTTGGAGCAACTGGCGCCCACGGTCCGCTGTCGTGGGGCCTGTTTGAGGCTCGGGCCGAGTGAGAATGCTATCGAGCGCAGCGGGCGGGGTGGCATCGTGGTTGCCGGTTGAACGTGTCTCTTCAATCGCGCTAAGTGCCGGTGGACCATTTGGACTACGGTCTGCCCGCTTCTCCATAGCAAGCGCCATCCGCCGGTCTACTGCTTCGTGCTTGGACATGGGGTCTCCCTGCTCGTTCCTATACATGATGCACGCCTTTGGGTAGACGAGTGTTCCTTGCGGAGTGTGTTGGCTTTGAGGATGTCATGGAAAAGGAAGGTACGGTTTAGGCGCGCCCTAGCTGGTTCATGGGGCCGCTCTTGTTAGGCAATGCACGCGGTGGCGAGAAGTGCCTCAAGCGCAATTTGTGTTGAGGGCCTCGAGGACGACGAGGAGCATCTCTGTCTCGGGTGCAGGTTGGCCGGTCCAGAGCTCGAACTGACGGCCACCCTGATGGACAAACATCTCGACGCCGGTAATGACGGGTAGGCCTTGGGCCCGAGCTTTCTGGATGAGCGGGGTTTCGAGCGGGCGGTAGACCATGTCGAAGATCAGTTTGGCCGGTAAAGGCGTGTCGATGGAAGGGAGTGTTTGGTCGGCTCTCCCGTACATGCCCGCGGGGGTTGCGTTTACGAGGACGTCAAAGTTGACGCTGTTGAGCATGGAGGCATCGGCTACGCGGGCGTCTGCTTCTGCTGCGAGAGCGGCTGCGGTCGAGGCAGTGCGATTGAGGATCCATACTTCGGCGTCCTTGTCGCGCAGGCCAAAGACCGCTGCCCGGGCTGCGCCGCCGGCGCCGAGCACGAGTACGCGTGCGTTTTTGAGGTTGGCGCCGAGTTGCTTTTCGAGCGGGGTGGTGATGCCGGCAACGTCGGTGTTGTAGCCGTGCAGTTGGCCGCTCGCGGTTCGGATGACGGTGTTACAGGCACCTACCCTGGCGGCGAGCGGGTCGACGTAGTCGAGCAAAGGCAGGATGGCCTGCTTGAACGGCATGGTGATGCTGAGGCCTTCGATAGGAAGCTCGCGTGCCAAGTGCAGCAGGTCCTCGATGGAGTCCGTTGCCAGCGGTAGTAAGACTGCGTCTACACCTGTGACCCGGAAGCCGGTGTTGTGCAGCAGGGGCGACAGCGAGTGGGCTATCGGTTTGCCGGCGACACCGTATACCCGGGTTGAGGCGCTGATCTGGTCGAATCGGTACAGGTCGCGCAAGGTGGAGGCGCTCACCTGGCCTGGCGCTGTCTCCGCGCCCAGGCTGGTCGAGGCAAAGGTAAAGAGCGAGCCCGCGCGCGGACCGAGCACACGACTCACTATACCGGGCTCGCCCATCGCGATGGCAACCACAGGCACATCCTGCTGTGCGCCGAGCAATTGCAGAATTAACAAGTTGTCAGCAAGTGAGGTCGCGGTCGAGACGATCTTGACGATCTCTGGCTGGTGCCGCACGAGCCGCGCAAGAGTGAACTTCAGGTCGCGGGTTCCGCGATAGTCGTGGTAGCTGAGTAGCAGCGCTGTCCCTGCTGAGCGCAGCGCCTCGCGGAAGAGGCGATGTTGCTCCAGATGCATCGCTTCCGCTGTTTCAAGGGCCAGATCAACGATGGCGCAGCCGGCTTTGGCCGCCGCCTCCAGTATCTCGAGCTCTTCCTCGACGCTGCCATCAAAGCCACCGCCGGCCGCTGTGCGGCGACAGGTAGCTAGCCGCGTCGCCCGGGGATGTTGTTGAGCGAGCGTCGGAATGGCTTCGCGCAGCCATGAAACCAGACCATGCTGTCTAGGCAGAGAATCCAGACGCAGCTCAATGAACGGGTTCTCACGCAATACTTGAGTCGCCGTTGCGAGCATCTCAGGCGGCGAACTTGCGGTAATCGCGACGCAGAGGCGATGCCCGGGCTGAGTCCACGCTTTAAGTGCAGGATGGTTTGAGGACATGGTTTGGCTGGATGCTAGAGACGTAGCGGGGATACCCTCAATTAAGCGATTGTTAAGCGACGCTGGATGCAACCGCTGTTTCGCAGGTAGCTGATCTTCCGAGCAGTTGCATTCATTCACCCTTGTCCCCACGATCGGCCTAGCGCAGAACCGCTGCCCCGGCCAGGACCAGTCAACCAGTCTCAGCTTAACCATCTCGCCAAGTAATCCGCTCACCGTCAGACGGTGACTGTCACCTCGACCGTCTTGCCCGCTGGTGCCGAGCAATACAAGGCCGGGCTTCCCACTTTACTATGCACCCTACAACAATCCCCGCGCCACTATCTGTCCTTCCTAAACGACAAGCGGAGCCACCTTCGCTACAACACTGCCCCAACTGGCTGCCGGGCGGTACTACCTTGGAGCAACTGGATCGGGCTCGAGGGATGCGCCCAATCGTCTGCTAACGAGTTGATTTTCACGGTGGCGCAAGCCGGCGGCACAGGCGGTGCAGCCCTGCGCGGGCAGTATGTGTTCAAGTTGAAAGGCGTCCTTACCCCATCCACCATCGCCAATAGAGGCGCTGCGGCTGTTGGCAGCTTTACCGCAGATGCTGAAGGCAACTTTACCGCTGGAGTGACGGACTTTATCTGGCCGCAGATACGTTTGAGCAGTTGCCCCTCACCCGTACCTACACAACCGGAGTCGGCACGCTGACGTTTGCCCTCTATGTGCCGGATGCCGAGGCAGTCAGCAGTGAGCGCTCCGCCCAGTTCGTTGAGACCGATGCCGGCTCTGCCGCGAGCAGTGGCACATTGGCCATGCAGGTGCCTGCCAGCTTCACCGAGGCAGCGATAGCCGGCTCGTTTGCGTTCGGACTTACGGGCTCAGCATACGTAATAGGCGGAACGCCACCACCGGTATTTGTGAGTGGCGAGCTTTGGCTGACTGCGGCGGGCGCTCGCACGGCAAGCTACACAACGGAGCTCCGGGCGAGCCTGGAGCACTCCAGCCGCAACGGGCACAGCCAAGCACCTTCAAGCAGTACGGCACGCATCACGCTCTCGCTTAACGGCCCCGACGCAGGAGGTGAAAATCATCTGGTGGGCTACGTTGTAGGTGGAACGCAGGTCTACCTGATGTCGATCGATCCGCTTGCGAGCTTCCCCTTGCTCAGCGGTACGGCGAGCCGGCAGTAACGCGCGGCGAGCTTGTTTTCAGGCCGGACCTCTCGTTCTAGGCCGACTTTTCTGCGCGTGCAGCTCAGCGCGCTTCAGGCCAGTTGCGATAGCCTGAAAGCCGGGCATGGGGAGTGGCAAGGCAGATGGCAGAGATAGCAGGAGCGTCAGCACAGCAGCAAGAGATTCTTTCATCGAATGTTTCCGAGGTCAGTCGTTCTAAAGCGCTTGAGGAGGTCTCCTATGCGAGCCAGGTGCCTCGCCCAACGGTCCTTCGTCCATGGACCCTCAATGACAGCGCCTCGCTCGAAAGCTGGGTAGCCGAGGCATTGGAACGGCACCAGGTTGCACTGGATGCGCTGCTGGCCGTGTCTAGCGAACGAACGCTTGAGAACACGCTGCGCCGCTATGACGATGCAGTCGCCGAGTTGGGCGAGGCTGGCTCGCTGCTGAATTTGCTGGATAGCGTGCATCCCGATAAGGCGATCCGCGATACGGCGCAGGCCGCGATCCAGAAGGTGTCGCAGGCCGGCGTGGCGCTGGGGCTCAACCAGGATGTGTACCGGGCGCTGAGCGAGATGTCGCTCGGGGGCCTCGCGCCGGCCGATGGGCCTGCCCGGCAGGACGATGATGCTGCGACGCGGCATTACATGGAGCGCACGCTGCTCGGCTATAGGCTGGCGGGGGTAGACCGGGACGAGATAACGCGCAAGCGGCTGGCGGAGCTGCAGGAGAAGGCGACGCTGCTCTCGCTGACCTTTGGGCGAGCGGTGCAGGAGGGTGGTAAGCAGGTCGTGATTGACGACGCGAGCGAGCTGGCCGGACTGCCGGCGGATTTTCTTGCCTCGCATCAGCCTGCGGTCGAGGGCGAGTTTGTGGGGAAGATCGTGCTGACGACCGAGTTTCCAGACTACCTGCCGGTGATGACCTTTGCCGAGAATGCGTCGCTGCGCCGGCGCATGATGCTGGCCTACAACACCCGCGCTTACCCCGGCAACAAGCAGGTGCTGCTGGATCTTTTGGCGGTGCGGCGGGAGATAGCGAATCTACTGGGCTTTGAGACGTGGGCCGATTATGCGACGGCCGACCAGATGATGGAGTCGTCGGCGAAGATGCAGGGTTTTTTGGATGAGCTGGAGGCGGCGACGCGCGCAGGGGCGGCGCGGGAGTATGCGTCGGTGCTCGCGTTTGCGCAGGAGCATTGCAAGCGGGCCGGGCAGCCGTATCCGGAGGCGATTGATGGGTCGAGCCGGGGATACTGGCTGGAGCTCTATCGCCGCTCGGCGTATGCGTTCGACTCGCAATCGGTCCGGCCGTACTTTGCGTATGAGCGCTCTGAGCGCGGGGTGCTGGCGCTGGTGGAGCAGTTGTTCCGGGTGCGGTTTGAGGCAGTCCCGGATGCGGAGGTCTGGCACGCTTCGGTGAAGACTTTCGATGTTTATGACGCGCTTGGGGTGTCGGAGGGGCGCAGGCTGGGC
>CAXTMM010000089.1:0-915 GCA_964245415.1 uncultured Acidobacteriaceae bacterium
GCGTAGCCAGCAGACCGCTGCCGACATAGACCTTATACTCTGCCGAGGCAGTCGAGACCGGGATCACACGCACGTTGCTTTCATCGTAACGTGTGCGCCCCTCACCGGCATCCTCGCATCGTTTGTCGAGTCCAATGCGATGGAAGCATCATAAGCAGTGTCAGACACTGGGTTGGAAATTACGAGCAGTGTCAGACACTGGGTTAAGAATCACGAGCCAGTGTCAGGCACTGGGTTAAGAATCACGAGCCAGTGTCAGACACTGCGTTGGAAACTATGCAGACAGATTTCATCATCATCGGTGCGGGCATCGCCGGGCTGCGCGCTGCCATTACGCTCGCGCAGCATGGCAGCGTGCTGATCGTCACCAAGGAGCAGCTCGGCGAGTCCAACACCAGCTACGCCCAGGGCGGCATTGCGGTCGCCATCTCGGGCGACCAGGACGTGGAGCAGCACCTGGCCGACACGCTCGCCGCGGGCGACGGCCTCGTCGACGAGGCAGCCGCGCGGGTGCTGGTCACAGAAGGCCCGGCGCGGGTGGGCGAGCTGCTGCTCTGGGGCACGGCGTTTGATCGCTACCCCTCGGGCGAGCGGCTGGGCGAGCTCATGCTGACCCGCGAAGGCGCGCACAGCCGTAGCCGCATCCTGCACGCGCACGGCGACGGCACCGGCGCCGAGATCGGACGGGCTCTCCTCGAACACGCGCGCACCCATCCACGCATCGCTTTTCGCGAGTGGACGAGCCTGGTGGACTTCGTCCTCCAGGACGGTGCGGTCACCGGCGCAACGTTGCTCGCGCCGCATGGCGAGCAATACGCAGTCCACGCTCGCGCGGTCCTGCTCGCGAGCGGCGGTGCGGGCCAGGTCTACAGCGATACAACCAACCCGTCAGTTGCGCCCGGCGACGGCCTCGCC
>CAXTMM010000089.1:925-11576 GCA_964245415.1 uncultured Acidobacteriaceae bacterium
GCTACCACCCGCTGCTGGAGCTCGCCCCGCGCGATGTGGTCGCGCGTGCCATTACCCGGGAAGGCTTCGGGCCCGATGGCAAACCGCGGCTGGTCTACCTCGACATGCGCCACGTCGCAGCCGGCGGACTGAACCTGGCCGAGCGTTTCCCCGGCATCTCGACCTTCCTGGCACAGCATGGGCTTGCGCTCGAGTACAACCTGATCCCGGTCCGGCCCGCCGCGCATTACCTGATGGGTGGCGTCGAGACCGACACCGGCGGCCGCACCACGCTCCCCGGCCTCTATGCCGCGGGCGAGGTCGCCTGCACAGGCGTGCATGGCGCAAACCGGCTGGCCAGCAACTCGCTCCTCGAGGGTCTCGTCTTCGGCGCGCGCGCCGCCGAGGCGATGCTCGCTGCAGGCAACACCCCGCCCTTCCAAAGCCTCGCGGAACCCACCGGCCATGATTCCGCCCCCGGCGCGCCTCTACGCCATGCGGATGACGAGTACGGCCACCCTGCTGCAGCTACGCTCGCCGAACTGCGCACCCTGATGTGGCGCGACGCAGGGCTGCTTCGCGACGCCCCCGCCCTTGAACGCGCAGAATCGACGCTGCACCACCTCGCCGGCACGCTCGCTCCCGTGCAGGATCGTCGCTCGCTTGAGCTACGCAACCTCCACGCTGTGGCAACCCTGATCACACGCGGCGCCATCGCCCGCCAGGAGAGTCGCGGCGGACACTTTCGCAGCGACTTTCCTGTCCGCGATGACGCCCGGTTCCAAAAGCACTCCCGCATCGTAGGCGATGCACCCGCCACCTTCTCCGAATCCATCGGCCTGATCCCGGCCGAGGGCCTCAAGATGTACGCCGGGTCTCCGGAGTAGCCGGGCCCCGGCAGGACCGTTCAGCCGGGCGAAATTGGCGGCGCTTCTACTTTACATGCTGGACAAAGTGTGCCCAAAGTGTCAAAAGTGTAGAGCCTTTTTATTACTTTACACTTATGACATTATATGTCTATCATGTCAACGATTTTTGCCTGTTTACACCCGCTCTTTCCACTCGCGAGAAGCCGGCGCAGACACGAACTTGCTTGCCACGGAAAAGGCCCCAAGCACTCCCAGGATCACCCCCAGCGAAACCAGCGTCGGCACATGTATCCATTTCGCAATGAGCATCTTGCAAGCGACAAAAATCAGGATCAGCGCCAGCCCGTAGTGCAGCAGCCGAAGCTTGTTCAGCATATCCGCAAGCGCAAAGTAGAGCGACCGCAGCCCAAGAATGGCAAAGATGTTCGACGTATAAACAACAAATGGATTACGCGAAATCGCAAGCACCGCAGGAATCGAATCAAGCGCAAAGATCAAATCAGTCGCCTCGACCGCCACCACGATGAGGAGAAAGGCTGACAAAGACGGCTTGCCTCCATCGCACGGCTTGACCCGCGCGCCCAGCCACCGAATGGGCCCAGGCTGCGCTTCATTGCCGGGCTTGGATCGCAGCAGCCTCACTCCGGCGATCAGCAGCACGGCGCCGAAGATGTACTCGACCCAGGCAAAGCGCGCGAGCAGCGCGACGCCGACAAAGATGCAGAGCGCACGCAGAACGATCGCGCCGAGCACGCCCCACAGCAGCACGCGCCGCTGCTGCTCCACATCAAGTTTCAGCGTGCGAAAGAGCAGCAGAAAGACAAACAGGTTATCAATTGAGAGCGAGCCCTCGACCAGGTAGCCGGAGAGAAACTGCAGCCCGTGCTCGGAGCCTTCGGTCCGCGAGAGAAAGAGCGCGAAGCAGAACGCCATCGCGGCGACGAACGCCGTCCACGACCAGGCTGTGCGCAGCGAGACGACCTTAGTCCGCTGCAGCAGCACGAGATCGACAAACAGCACGGTCGCGACGATCGCATGAAAGCTGATCCAGAAGGGAAGTGATGCGCCGGCGATCATCGTGTCAGGCATCGGACCGACTCACAACTGCTTCCGCAAAGAGTCAAAAGCGAAGTAGCCCACCAGGGCAGCGATGAGAGCGATGGCAAAGTTGGTTCGGGTAAATATATCCTTAGCGGCCCAGAGCAGACTCCTCCGCCTGCCCGCGCCCGAGTGCGTAAACTCACCCATCAGGAGGTTGGCGTAAAAGAGAAAGATGATGAAGCCGATCTCAGTCACGGCTCGCAGGAAACTGAAAGTCTTCTTCATCGGCAGGCTTACTGCTGATCGAGCAAACGGATCGTCTCAAGCAGCGTGCTGCCGCTGATGGCCAGGCTCTTCGCGCTAACCTTATCAAGCGTGTCCTTGATGGTGTGGTGAAAGGTGCCGGAACCGCTCGGGTCAGATGCCGGACCGTAGTCGATATCGATGATATCGGCGCAGGGTACGCCGCGTTGCGCAAACGGCTTGTGATCATCTTCGATCGTATTCTGCTTGGCAAAGAAGTACTTGCCGTATCCCTCGTCGTTCGCAGCCTTTTCGACCAGGTCGAGCAGCCAGGGCGTCGAGTAGGTATCACGATCGATGTTCAAATCCTTGTCGCCGATCATGTCGGTAAGCAGAAAGGCCTTGATGCGCTTGAGCGTGCCATCGGCCGCCCACTTGGCCGCAAGATGACGGCTGCCGTAGAGCGAATCGCTCGCAGTCCACTGCGGGCCCACCGACTCTTCGCCATCGAAGAAGACCAGCCAGACCGAGTAGCCGTCCAGAGTGCGCCCGCGCAGGTGATTGGCCAACTCGAGCAGCAGTCCGGTGGTCGCGCCCCCGTCGTTGGCGCCGACAAACGGTACGTCGCGCAGCCAGTAGTTCGTCTCATAGTGCGTGGCCAGCACGATCACCCCATCCTTTTTTCCGGGGAAGCGCGCGATGTAGTTGTGCATGGGCTGCGGGCCTGCGGGGGTGCTTGACGTGAAGGAGTCGTCCTCGAGCTGGTCATGGGCAAAGGCGTGCTTGAGAAAAGCTTGAGCCTTGGCTAAACCTGGACTGCCGTTGTAACGCGGGCCGGTCGAGTCGACGAACTGGGTCGTGTAGGCCAACGCCTTGGCGCCGCTGAAGCTCTCCCCCGCTACGGCCGCTTGCCACGGTGTCGCCAGGCACAGGGCGAGAAGCAGAAGTACGAAGTTCACCGGCTTGGCTGGGGCAGATTGCGTCATGATCGCTCAGCCTTTCTCTGCTGCCTCGCGCCGCTTGCGTCGCGTGGCCGGATGCACCATGTACGAGACGCCGATCGAGATCAGGTAAAGCACCAGCATCGGCGTTGCAAAGACGCACATGGTAATGATGTCCGGTGTTGGCGTGATGATAGCCGCGACGACGAAGATGATCAGCACCGCGTAGCGCAGGTTCTTCCACAGGAAATTCCAGTTGGTGATTCCAAAGATGGAGAGGAACATGATGACAATCGGCAGCTCGAAGGTGATGCCGAGGCCGAGGATTACGGTCAAGAAGAGGTCAGTGTACTCGTTGATCTCAATCAGCGGTTTGAACTTGTCCCCGTAGGTAAGTAGAAAGTCGAGCGAGCCCGGATAGACGAAGCGATAGCCGAAGAACGCTCCCGCGAAGAAAAGCGCGATAGTCGCCGTCATGAAGGGCCAAATGTACCGCTTCTCGTTCTGGTAGAGCCCCGGCGAGATGAACAGCCAGAGCTGGTAGAGCACGTAAGGCGCGGCCAGGATGCAGCCGCCCATGAAGCTGATTTTGAGGTAGAGGTTAAACGGATCCACCGGGTTGTGGTAGACGAGCTGCGTGTCCAGGTGGTGCCGCTTGAGAGCAACCGTGATGGGCTGCTGCATGAAGGCGTAAATTTTCTCGTGAAAGCCGTACGCGACAAAAAAGCCGATCACGAGCGCCGCAACGGCGTGCACGATCCGGCGCCGCAGCTCCTCCAGGTGCTCGATCAGGCTCATGCCCGGAAGCTCAGCCCGGTCAGATACCGCTGCCCGTGCCCGGTCTACTAGATCAACCATGGTGTAGGGAGGCCTGCTCGGATTGCTGGAGTGCCACAGCGGGCTCGGTCAGCCGGGCTGCGTTGGCTTCGGCGGCGGCCAGGCCTGTCAACTGCGATGCTTCGGCTTCAGGGTCGACCGGGACGGAATCGACACGCAGCAGTGGGTGATCTTCGACCGGGGTGTCTTCCGGGGCAGATGGCGCGGAAACAGCATACGGAGTGCCCGCGCTTACCTGTTCTCCCAGGTTCGGAGGCATGATCTGCAGGCTGCCTGCGGGTTCTAGAGTCAGGCTGTCACCCGCTGCAAGCTCTCCCTGCGCGGCCGGGGGCAGGATGCTGGGCGCCTGGCCGGTTGCCAGTTGCGCGGCCTCCTGCTTCTGCTGCTGGACTTTGATCTGCTCCTGGCGCTCCATGGTGCGCAGCTCTTCATCAATTTGCAGGCGGAAATCATTGCTGGCGCGCCGAAATTCTGCCATCAGCTTGCCGATCTGCTTGGCCATTTCGGGCAGCTTCTTCGGTCCGAACAGGACCAGCGCCAGGATGAAGATAAAGATCGAGTCGCCCAGATGCATCTCCCTCCGATGATACCCGTCAGCTGCGCACCTGTCACAAAGAGGGAGCGGAGAAGCAAAACCTGGTGAACGAGGAGCCCCGGTATTGCCGGTCATCCTGCTCCCGAGCAGTGACCGTCGATACCGATTGAGGGCAGCGCACCTGCTGCCTTATGTACCGGTTATGTCCCCGACGCCTGCCGGATGTATTAAACTGTTTGTAACCTGGCAGCGGATGCTTCAGTCAGATGGTGCCTATCTGGCGGGAAATCAGCGGTCGTAGGCAGATGCATCGGGCGGCCTGTTCGCGCATCTGAAACAGATAGGTTGCAACATCCCCGAGGGTTGGGCGGCTCTAGAGCGGTTCTCTCAACGGTGTATAGCGTTTGCGCGGATCAGATGTGACTTTCCTGACCGAAAGTCATGACAGCTTTGGCTGATCCCTCTATACCGAATGGAAAACGGCTCTCCGCCGCAGCGAATCCTCTGCAGCCGTTACGTATTGCTTTCAACATCCCCGTCCACGCTTGTGGACTGAAGGCGGAAGATAGATTGAGTGCTCTCACGGAAGAAGTTCCCGTCGTCGACTTCGCAATTACGCCTACAGCTGCGCCTGCAGTTCCATCTCCGGGCCAGGCTTGTGCGCTCGAAAACTATCTTGAGCTGCCCGACAACACCATGGACACCCGGATTGCTGCAGCTCGCGAAAAGCTTGGATCAACCGCAATCCTGCTCGGCCACCACTACCAGCGCGACGAGGTAATCCGCTTCGCCGATTACACTGGTGACAGCTACAAGCTCTCCCGGATCGCCGCCGACACCGATGCTCGTTATTTGGTCTTTTGCGGTGTCCACTTTATGGCCGAGAGTGCGGATGTGCTGGGAAGGACCGATATTCCTGGAGGCCAGCAGGTCATCCTGCCTGACATGAATGCCGGGTGCTCGATGGCGGACATGGCCGAGATTGGCCAGGTGGAGGACTGCTGGGATGCGCTGATGGCCTCCGGCCTCACGCCGGACAGCATTCTGCCCATCACCTACATGAATTCTACTGCCGCGATCAAGGCCTTCTGCGGGGAGCGCGGGGGTTTGGTGTGTACTTCGTCGAATGCGCGACAGGCGTTTGATTGGGCCTTCGCGCGGTCGGAAAAGATACTATTTCTGCCCGACCAGCATCTTGGTCGGAATACGGGCCATGCCATGGGGGTTTCGATGACGGATATGGTCGTCTACGATCCGTACCAAATCAATGGTGGGCTGACTCCGGCACGGCTGAAGGCGGCGAAGATCATCCTGTGGAAGGGCCACTGCTCCGTGCACCAGCGCTTCCTGCCCGACCATGTGGATGCGGTCCGTGCCAAGTACCCCGGCATCCAGGTCATCGTGCATCCGGAGTGCCGCTGGGAAGTTTGCCAGAAAGCCGATGCCATGGGGTCAACCGAGCGGCTAATCAAGCTCGTCGATGAGGCCCCGGAAGGCTCGATGTTCGCCGTCGGGACCGAGATTCACCTGGTCAACCGCCTGGCGCGCCAATACGCGTCGCAAGGCAAAAAGGTGATCACGCTCGATGACACGGGATGCTTGTGCACGACCATGTTCCGCATCTCGCCCCAGCACCTTTGCTGGGTACTAGAGAATCTCGTCGAGGGTAGGGTCGTGAACCAGATCAAGGTGCGTGCCGATGTGAAGCACTGGGCCAGGGTCGCACTCGACCGGATGTTGGAAGTGCAGGTTTGAGGGAGGACGGCTCTGGTGCTTAGCAGGAAAATGCTGCCAGTCACGGGCTGTCCACGATGGACAAGGGAGAGTTCTGGATCCGGATGATGCGATTCGGTAATGCTTACCCAGACTGATCTGCTTAAAACACTCCGATTGTCTTTACCGCTTGGTTCTGGGAAGGCTGTGGAGTCTTCTTGATTCACAGGGCAACCCCGCTGTGCAGTCTGCCTCCTACTCTTTGAACTCCTTGAAAGTCGTAAGAGAGTGTGAGCTGCAGGTATCGATCCGAAGGCCCCCTCATTCATTTCAATTCTTCGCTGCTCCTGTTGCGGGTTGTTCTGCCCGGGCTAAAAGTGGCGTGGACACTGCTCTCAAATCCTAGGAGAACTACACGATGGCAAGCACAGTGACCGGAACAGTTGTTGGATACTTTACGAGCGAAACGCAGGCGGAGATGGCAGTTACTGCCTTGAAGGCAGCCGGCTTCTCGTCCAGCCAGATCGGCGTGGCACTGAGCGGTCAAAGTGCAGGTGCTTACAGCGCGGAGTCGGAGACCTCGACAGGCGCGGGCATGAGCACTGCTTCAGCCGGGCCTGCCGCAGGCGCGAAGGTAGCAGGCGCTTGGGACCGTTTCAAGAACTTCTTCGAGGGCAGCGATGTCGAGCCTTATGCCGCTGAGAAGACGGCTGACACCACCCACTCACATGAGATTACAGGCGAGTACGGGAATGACGATTTCTCAAGCTCCCTAACGGGCTTGAATGTTCCGGAAGATCGCTCGCGCTACTTTGGTCATCGTATCGGGAGCCAGCAGGGGGCAGTGGTTACGGTTTCAGCAAGCGGCCGCGAAGAAGAAGCTGAAGCAATTTTGGAACAAAATGGCGGAGATCTCGGCAGCGACACAGCAAGCTATGACTACAGCGCACCGGTCAAAACCGGGCAGCAACGGATTCAGTTGCTGGGCGAGGTTTTGAGAGTCCAGAAAGACCGCATTAGCCGTGGAGAGGTGCGCATCCGCAAGGAGATCATCACCGAACAGCAGACTGTGCAGGTACCTGTAACTCGCGAGGAGCTCGTGATTGAGCGGATTCCGGTAAGCGGCGCAACGGCTGTGGCCGGCGAGATCGGCGCAGGGAGCGAGATTCGGATTCCTCTGTCAGAAGAGGTCGCTTCCCTGGACAAGCACACCGTGGTGCGGGAAGAGATTGCTGTGGGCAAGCGCTCTATCGAGAATGTGCAGGAGGTAGGTGGGAGCGTACGGCATGAAGAATTGGCCATTGAGGATACAACCGCTGACGAGCCTGGCGTGACTTCAACCAGGACTTCGCGCGATACCTACTAACGCGATACCTACCAGTTAGAGTAGCTGCCTCTGGATTTTCTTTTCAATCATCCTTCTTTGCCCGACAGCTGTGCAGTGCTCGCTTAATGCGGGTGTTGCACGGCTGTTCTTGCGAGCACAACTACGCGTGCGAGCCTGAGGTTTCCTGCGCGTGGTTCTTTGTCCGACTGCTCTTTCCCTCAGGAGACCTGTCCGTTTCTTGTGTCTGGCGGTGTGTACGGCGATGATGCGGCTGTGTAGGGCGTCGATGCATCTGCCGGTGTAAGCGTTGCAGCGGTCTGCGCTGTGGTCGGTTGTACGGTTGCTTGGACGATGGATGTTGCGGGGTTGATGTTCAGATCGTTGTCGACAGTGGCCGTTGGAAGACCGAGCAGCGCGGCGATTTGGGTAATACTGTTGCCCTGGAGATAGAGCTGGTTAGCCTGTACGGAGGCTGAAAGTGTCACTGTGTCCTGCTCCTTTTTCGGTGTGGAGAGGGTGTGGGTAACGGGCGCAGCATTTGTCGGTGCTTTGGTGTCTGCAGCATTGACATTGAGCGAGGTAATGACATCGTAGGGAGGTGTGGTCTGGATCTGTTCAACCATGGGCGGCCTGCTTTCCGGGTGGACCTTCTTTCTGGCCTGAACATAGCACCGTGGTTACGCTTTAGCACGTGTTTAGCTCTGCCGGAGACACTTTGGTATTCGGAAAGTGGCCCGTTATGGGAAAAGTGTCTGCCTTGATAGGTCTTGACTGAGGACAAGTCTTGTTTATATCCTTGTAATGATGACCCAGCAGGATGCTACCGAGTTCCGGAAAGTGTGCAAACACGCCAGTCTTGCCGTGACTCACCAGCGCCAAGTTATCTACGAAGTTCTAACCTCGATTGAGGGCCACCCGAGTCCGGAAGAGGTTTATGCGCGTGTCAAGAGGCGGATTCCGTCGATATCACTTGCTACGGTCTACAAGAATATCCATCTATTCATCGAGAGCGGCATCTTTCGTCAGGTAAGTCTCCATCACGGCTCCATGCGGGTCGAGACCAACCATACCGCGCACCACCATCTGGTATGCACAGAATGCAAATCGATCTCCGACATCGATGCCGACCTGCTTGGCCTGACCAACGTTGAAGATCGCCTTCCCGGCGGCTTTCTTGTGCAGAGGATGGCTATCGACGTACTTGGGCTATGCGAAGTTTGTCAAAGGCAGCAGGCGCAGCCTGTTTCGTCAGTTATCCACTAGTCTCCCTAAAAACTTCCTTCTCCCTCCTGGCTTTTCGTCTCCGCGCGTATGCTCCACCTTACTCCAAATGCCTCGTAGGCTATGCTTATCCCCGCGGCGCGGATGTTATGCGCCGTGCGGGGAACGAACCTGCAAGCACCTGCGTATCAGGGAGTATGAGCGCGGCAGGCACAATGGCGTGGGGTCCTTTTCCAGCAGCATGGGCAGGTGCGGGCGCATCTCGCCGCATGGCGACCGGGCCGGCGGGAGCGGCAGCGAAGCCGGCGGCATGGATTGAAAAGTCCGAGAAGACCGGGAAAACTCTGCCGGAGGAAAAGCGGGTGAACGCAGACTGGCAGGCGGTCGTGAGGCGATGCCTGAATGGCGACGCGCTTGCCTGGGTAGAACTGGTGCGCACCCATCACGGCCGCGTCTATGGGCTTTGTTATCGCTTCACCGGCTCTACGCATGACGCCGAGGACCTGACCCAGGACGTCTTCCTCAAGGTGTACGGCAACCTGCGTGCCTTTGACGGCGCACGCGGCAGTTTTCAGACCTGGCTCACGACGATGACGCGCAACCTGCTGGTCGATCACTTTCGCCGGTCGAAGCTCCAGCGCGCGACTGAGTCCGTGGACGCCGGCTGGGACCAGGGCGAGGGACGTACCGGCGCGGAGCGCCTGGGCATGTCTCTTGAAGACAAGAGCCGCAGCCCCCACCAGCACGCCATGCAGCGGGAGCTCGAAGTGATGGTGCAGCAAGCGCTGACCAAGGTCTCGCCCGAATTACGGGAAGCGGTGATCCTTCGCGATCTGCAGGATATGGATTACAAGGAGATTGCCCGGGTGCTGCACGTGCCCGAGGGCACGGTTAAGTCGCGCATCAGCCGGGGCCGCGCGGAGCTGGCCCGGCTGCTCCGCTCGGACGAAAGCTAGGTGAGCTGAGATGGTGAATTCCACGGGCAAAAACAGCGCGGGAGAGAGTCCGGAGATCGGCACCTCGCTCCACTGTGAGCAGTGGGAGGCGCTGCTCGCAGACAAGATGGACGGCACCATGGCGCCCGAGACCGAGGCTGCATTCGCTGAGCATAGTCTGCGCTGCCCGGGCTGCGGCCAGCTGCTTAAGCAGGCTCGGCAAGGCCAGCAGTGGCTCAAGCTACTCGAAGAACATGCGCCAGCCGCGCCTGTAGACCTGCTTTCAAGGATCCTTGCAAAGACACAGGGCGCCGGGCGAGAGACAGACTTCGCCATAGACAGCTCGGCTGTTCTGCCGGGGCAGACCGAACGGTGGAGCATTCCATTCCTGCCATCTGCCGGTGCTGGTGCAGCCGCTGCCCGCGGCGCTTACAATGCGCGCATGCTGATGACCGCGGGGATGGCCTTCTTCTCGGTCGCGCTCACGCTCAGCGTGGCTGGCGTACATCTCACCTCGGTCCACGCGGCAGAGTTGCGTCCGCAAGTGGTCCAGGCGAATGTCAGCCGGTCGTTCTATGGAACCAAGAAACAGGTGGTGAGCTTTTACGAGAACCTGCGGCTGGTCTACGAAGTTGAGTCGAAGATGCGCGACATGCGGCGAGAAACGGATCAGGCACCGGCACAGCAACAGGCAGCTCCGCCGCAGGCTGCGCCCAAGGAGAAGATCTCGGGCCACGCTGCAGCTGGCGGCGGTCCGGCGCCGCACCCAAGCGGAAGCAGCAAGCAGCCCCAGCAGGTAGAGCAGGTGGTGCACGGCTGGCCTGTTTCGGTGAGCTCCCTGCCAGCGCCCGCCCGCCCGCTCTTGAAGCGTTGCATCACGGAAACACCTGAAATCCTTGGCGCGACAAGCAAGGAAAGGAATCGCATATGACTTGCGCCAATCATCCCGATCTTCCTGTTTCGGCCTACTGCCAGAACTGTGGTAAGCCGCTGTGCACCCAATGCGTCCG
>CAXTMM010000090.1:0-11480 GCA_964245415.1 uncultured Acidobacteriaceae bacterium
TCGGCCACATCGAGCTCGCCAGCCCCTGCTCGCACGTCTGGTTCTTCAAGGGCCTCCCCTCGCGCATCGGGCACCTGCTCGACATCTCCCTTCGCGACCTTGAATCCGTCCTCTACTTCGAGTCCTACGTCGTCGTCGATCCAGGCGACGCCCCGGTCAAAGAACGCGAGATCATCAAGGACGAGACCAAGTTCCGCGAGCTTGACCAGATGTACCGTCCCGGCGGCTTCAAGGGCATGATGGGCGCCGAAGCCATCAAGGAGCTGCTCAAGCGCGTCGAGATCGACGAGCTCTCGGTCGAACTTCGCGAGCGCATGAAGACCGAAACCTCGCTTCAGAAGCGCCTCAAGTACTCCAAGCGCCTCAAGGTCGTCGAAGCCTTCCGCAAGTCCGGCAACAAGCCCCAGTGGATGATCCTCGACGTCATCCCCGTTATCCCACCCGAGCTGCGCCCGCTCGTCCCGCTCGACGGCGGACGCTTCGCGACCTCCGACCTCAACGACCTCTACCGTCGCGTCATCAACCGCAACAACCGCCTCAAGAAGCTCATGGACCTCCATGCGCCCGAGGTCATCGTCCGCAACGAAAAGCGCATGCTCCAGGAAGCAGTGGACGCGCTCTTCGACAACGGCCGCCGCGGCCGCGTGCTGCGCGGCGCAAACAACCGTCCTCTCAAGTCGCTTTCTGACACCCTCAAGGGCAAGCAGGGCCGCTTCCGCCAGAACCTGCTCGGCAAGCGCGTCGATTACTCCGGCCGCTCGGTCATCGTGGTGGGTCCGGAGCTGAAGCTGCACCAGTGCGGCCTCCCCAAAAAGATGGCGCTCGAGCTCTTCAAGCCCTTCATCTACCACCGCCTCGAGCAGACCGGCCACTGCACCACCATCAAGCAGGCGAAGGAGATGGTCGAGCTCCAGGAGCCCATCGTTTGGGACATCCTCGAAGAAGTGATCAAAGACCACCCGGTTCTCCTGAACCGCGCCCCTACCCTCCACCGCCTCGGCATCCAGGCCTTCGAGCCGGTCCTCGTCGAAGGTAAGGCGATCAAGATCCACCCGCTCGTCTGCACCGCCTTCAACGCCGACTTCGACGGCGACCAGATGGCCGTCCACATCCCGCTCTCGCCTGAGGCCCAGGTTGAAGCGAGCGTGCTCATGCTCGCCTCGCACAACATCCTTTCGCCCGCCTCCGGCCAGCCCATCACCGTCCCCACGCAGGATATGGTCCTCGGTCTTTACTACCTCACCAAGGCCAAAAAGGGCGCCAAGGGCGAAGGCCGCGTCTTCGCGAATACCGAAGAAGTGCTTATGGCGCTCGAAGCGAAGGAAGTCGAAACCCTCTCGCCCATCCGCCTCCGCTACACAGGCGCCGTGCTCGATATGACCACCGCCTACGACGACCAGGACCTCACCCACACCGAGCCCGTGCAGTACGACAAGCAGTACATCTCGACCACCGTCGGCCGCGCCATCCTCAACGACGCGCTCGCCGAGGGCATGCCCTACGTCAACGGCCTGCTCAAAAAGAAGGGCATCGGCCAGCTGGTCAACTACTGCTACCTCAACCTCGGCCTCGAGACGACCGTCAAGATGCTCGACCGCGTTAAAGACCTTGGCTTCCGGTACGCTACCCGCTCCGGCCTCTCCGTAGGCCTCGACGACATGGTCATCCCGGAATCCAAGTACCCCGTCGTTCGCGATGCCGAAAAGCAGGTCGTCGCCGTTACCCAGCAATATCTGGACGGCGCGATCACCAACGGAGAACGTAACAATAAAGTTATCCAATTGTGGTCATCTGTAACCGAGCGCGTTGCAGATGAAATGTTCAACAACATGAAGAACGCCGACAAGGAAGGAGCCATGAACCCGATCTACATCATGGCCGACTCCGGTGCCCGCGGCTCCAAGCAGCAGATCCGCCAGCTTTCCGGCATGCGCGGCCTCATGGCCAAGCCGTCGGGCGAAATCATCGAGACCCCCATCACGGCCAACTTCCGTGAGGGCCTCACCGTGCTCCAGTACTTCATCTCGACCCACGGCGCCCGCAAGGGCTTGGCTGACACGGCGCTCAAGACCGCCGACTCAGGCTACCTCACCCGTCGCCTCGTCGACGTGGCCCAGGACGTGATCGTCTCCGAGATGGACTGCGGCACCTCCGAAGGCATCTACGTGATGCCCATCATCGAGTCCGGCGAGATCATCGAGCCCCTGCGCGACCGCATCATCGGCCGCGTCTCGCTCGAGAAGATCAAGGACTTTGAAGGCCAGGTCATCGTCGACATCAACCAGGACATCACGGAAGAGCTCGCCGTCGCCATCCAGGCCGCCGGCATCGAGCGGGTCAAGATTCGCTCGGTCCTCACCTGCGAGTCCAAGCGTGGCGTCTGCATCTACTGCTACGGTCGCAATCTCGCTTCCGGCCGCATGGTCGAGCTTGGCGAAGCAGTCGGCGTCATCGCCGCCCAGTCCATCGGGGAGCCCGGCACCCAGCTCACCATGCGCACCTTCCACATCGGCGGCACCGCCTCGCGCGTCAATGAGCAGTCCAAGCTCGATGCCAAAAACGTCGGCTCGGTCCGCTTTATCAACGTGGTCTCGGTCAAGTCGAAGACCGGCGACACCGTCGCGATGAACCGCTCCGGCTCGGTCGCCATCGTGGACGATCGCGGCCGCGAGAAGGAGCGCTACCAGCTCGTCTACGGCGCCAAACTCAAAGTCACCGAAGGCCAGCAGGTCACGCTTGGCCAGGAACTCGCCGAGTGGGACCCCTACACCTTCGCCATCCTCACTGAGGTCGGCGGCACGATCCAGTTCAAGGATCTCCAGGAAGGCATCACCCTGAACGACGAGGTTGACGAGGTCACTGGCCTCTCCCGTCTCGTCGTTGCCGACGCCCCCGACGAAAAGCGCCAGCCCGCCATCCTCATTAAGTCCGAGGGCAAAAAGGACAAGCGCTACCTCATGCCCAGCCGCGCTCACTTGATGGTCCAGGACGGCGAAGAGGTCTTCCCCGGCGATATCCTCGCCAAGATCCCCCGCGAGACCACCCGCACCAAGGACATCACCGGCGGTCTCCCCCGTGTCGTCGAGCTCTTCGAGGCCCGCAAGCCGCGCGAGACCGCGATCATCTCGGAGATCGAAGGCACCGTCCGGTTCGGCGAAGTCTCCAAGGGCCAGCGCAAGATCTACGTCACGCCGGAGTCCGGCGAGGAAAAGGAATACTCCGTCCCTCGCGGCATCCACGTCAACGTCCAGGAAGGCGAGAAACTCCGCGCCGGCGATCCGCTGATGGACGGCCCCCTTAACCCGCACGACATTCTCGCCGTCCTCGGCGTAAATGCCCTGCAAGCCTTCCTTGTCAACGAGATCCAGGAGGTCTACCGGCTCCAGGGCGTCACCATCTCCGACAAGCACATCGAGACCATCGTTCGCCAGATGCTCCGCTGGGTCAAAATTGAAGAAGTCGGCGACTCGACCTTCCTGCTCGAGCAGCAGGTCGACCGCTTCCGCTTCAAGATCGAGAACGACCGCATCTCGGCTGATGGTGGCCGCCTCGCAGTCGGACGCCCGCTCCTCCTTGGCATCACCAAAGCCTCCCTCTCGACCGACAGCTTCATCTCGGCTGCCAGCTTCCAGGAGACCACCCGCGTTCTCACCGAAGCGTCGATCAACGGCGCCGTCGATAACCTCCGCGGCCTCAAGGAGAATGTCATCGTCGGCCGCCTCATCCCCGCCGGCACGGGCATGGAGTACTACCGCAACATCCAGCTCTCCCCTGAGCTCGAAGAAGCGGCAGCCCGGGTCCAGCAGGAAGTCCAGGCCCAGCATGAAGCCGAAGAGCGCGAGCTCGAGATCATGCGCCAGGAAGGCGAAGCCGAAGAAATGGCCGCCGAGTGACTACCCTTCACAGGCCCAAGCGCTTCGCGCAAATCCAACAACCAAAGCCCGGCGCAAGCCGGGTGTTTTTGGCGCTGATGCACGGAATCCTGACCAGTGCCTTGAGAGTTCTACGGCCTGACCCAACTCCAGAACTAACCTGCCTTGCGACTTGAAGTGAGTCCTGCAGTGCATCGCAAGCTGCTCATCAAGCGTAGAGTTCTTCATAAGACGGTGGTGGGTTGTGTAGTAGTCTGAACGGGCCGGATGCTCTAAGTACAAGCTGAGCCCTCTCAAAGAACGGACCATCGTTCAGGGAGCCGACGTCAAGGGACGCGATGAAGCGCTACAAGGACATGCTGGTCGTTGCTGTCCTGATTGTCTTCACGGTCTTCTGGGTTGTGCGCCACTTCGCAACCACCGGGGATGATCTTTCGTCGTCTTACATCGGGTGCCAGATCATCTCGAGCCATCAAGCCACACATCTATACAGTCATGACCCATTCAACTTTAATCTCGTCGCTGACCCCCTATGGGCGGCGGAGGCTGCTCGCGAAGGCTTTCGGGGAACGTACCACCCTTATGTCCAGACCCCGCTGTGGGCCTTTGCGCTGCAGCCTCTTTGTACCCGTGTGAGTTACCCATTTTTTTGCAGGGTTTTCCTGGTCCTGGTCATGCTTTGCTTCTCAGGAATGATCTGGGTTGTTACCCGTTACTGGGTCCCGAAATTTCATAGCCCTTTGTGGATAGGATTGATTTGCACGGCTCTCTTTATTGCTGAGCCTTTCCGCTACTCCATTCAACTGGTCCAAACGCATATCATCTTTGTGCTCCTGAGTATCATTGCGCTTGTGTGCGCACGACGCTATCCGATCGTTGCAGGTTTGCTTCTGGCGGTGGCCGCGGAAGTGAAGATAACTCCCGGGTTCTTGGTTGTCTATTGGGCGCTGACTCGCCAGTGGAAAGCGGCTCTGAGCTTTGTTGGTTGGTCGATGTTGTTGGTCCTCATCACAGTGACTACGACTGGACCTGCACTCATGATCGATTTCCTGCATAGATTCTCTCAGACATCCAATGTCCTGCTGGTGTCTTGGAATAATCAGTCGTTTGCAGGCTGGTGGATGGGTCGGCATTATCCGTCAACGGAATTGCACCAGTGGTACATCCACCGCCTGCCTCCATTCGTCAAGGCAGCTTCGCTCTCCATCTGCCTCTTGCTTACCGCGTGGGGAGGGTTGATAGACGGGAAGTCACCTGAGCGACCACCGTGTGGAGCCGCACTTACATTAGTAGCGGCTATGATTCTTGCACCCATCGCTTGGAGCCACTACTACTTCCTGCTTCTTGTTCCAGTTCTCTTCATGGGGGATAGTTATCTGCGGCAACGATCGTGGGTGTTACTCGTGTCGATCCTCGCTGTCTTGGCGCTGAATGTCGACCAGGATCTGTTTATCAGAGCGCTGCACCTCAACGCGATCCTCCCCATTTACAGCCAGTTTTACGCCGGTCTACTGGCACTTCTGGGCATGGTATTCATTCATTACCGCAAGCGTTCTGCACCCACCTTGCCGCCGAACGCCGTCTCGTCCCACGTGGTGCGCAGTCGCCAAAACAACTCCATGTGGAAGTCGTCAGTACAAGAAACGCGATAGGGAGCCACAAAAGGATGCTGGTTGTTCCAAGCAGGCGCCGTTCGTCGCAAACCTCGCTCCTCTTTGCTTGCATCGTTGCAGCCCTCTGTATCTGGATCCTCAGCCTCCCCGTCTTCCCAACCCAGGATGGGCCGATCCATCGCTATTACACTCACGTGCTGGACTCCCTGCTGCAACACCGCTCTCTCTATCAGATGTATGAGATACGGCATCCTCTCCCGCCCTATGCCACGCACTACGCGCTCCTGCTGCTGCTCTCCAGAGTCTTCGACTATGACCTGGCGGAGAAGCTCTTCGTCTGCATGGCCCTGGTCTGCTTTGCGTACGCCCTGCGCACCTGCGCACGAGCGGCCGGTGCAGCCGGCGATTGGATCTCACTGCTGGCAGCGCCGGTTCTCCTTCCCTGGGCGCTCTTCATGGGCTTCTTCAATTTCTACCTTGCCACCGGGCTTTTTCTCTGGGCCGCGGCTTTCTGGCATCGCGCTGGTAGGGGCAAGCTCTGGTTCTGGCTTTGTTTTGCGCTGACGGTTGCGCTGCTGACCTTTACCCATCCCGTCCCGCTGCTCCTGCTGATTGCAGTCTGTGCGCTGGACCTGCTGCTGAGGTGGATCACCGTCCCTCCAGCCCTGCAGCCAGAAGGGCGCCTCGGTGGCTGGCAGCGTGTCACAGGCCTGCTTTTTGCCTGCGCAGCCTTCCTGTTTCCTCTGTCGCTCTTCGACAGGCAGCATGCAAACTCGGCGCTGCATAACTTTGGCCTGCATCCGCACTACATCAGCAGCGCACTTCTCCTGATGGGTGTCTCCCCCTACAACACGCGTTCCACAGGTTTGTGGATCAATGGCTACCGACTGTCCCTGTATCTGCTTCTGCTGGCGTGCATGCTTCTGGCCATCCAAGCTTTTCGACAGGCTGTGCGCACCCGTAACTACAACTTCGGCTCTACCTTTCTCATCGCTTCCTTCCTTCTTGGCATCGTGCTGCCGATTGTACCGGACCAGATGAACGGGACCGTCTACTTCGCAACCAGGCTCACCGCAGCGTTATGGATCGGGACGCTTATCGCAGCAAGCGCCTCCTCGGTAGACTTCGGGCAACTGTCCCAGCGCCTGACTCCCGCGGTGGCAATCCTACTGGCGGTGCTTACGCTCGTCCCAGCGGAACTCTACCTACGCCCCGTCGCGCGTGAAGTACACGCGGAGGAAGTTCAGCCGCTTCCCTCCGGACAACACGCCGTCATACTGCTCGGCTATGGTTTGCAGGACTACGTCCGCTTCCATCGCCAGCTGGCTTTTAACCCTTATCAGTGGGCCCCGGCTCTCGCACTTACCCGTAGCAATGACGTGCTGCTGGACAGCCCATGGCTGGCGCAGAACATCGCGCCCCTCAGCGCGGTTCCCGGGTCGGTACTGACCGTGGCCGAAATTACTGACTCGCCCTTTAACAAAATCGATCCTCCCAGGGTCTATGGACGTTCGCTCCCTGCATCCAAGGAGCGAACGACCATGAGCGCTGCTCAGTTCGTCCTCTACACGGGAACACCGAAGGAGCTTGCGCTCGGATTAGCGGCGCAGCTGGACCGAGACCAGGCAGCACGCTTCGGTTGTTCGCAACATGGCTGGTATTTGCTCTGCCTCGGCGCTCCATGGCCTTAGCGCTCAAAGCGTGCGGCAGGTTTGCGCGAGTGCCGCAAGGCTTCTCGTGCGCGCAAGATGGCTAGTACCTTGTAGGTCTTACTCGTACCCGGGCCCGCACCCGGTAAAGGAGGTTACGCATCGCTAACATACAAAGCGCCTACCCCAGCCTTGAGCATTTGGCAATGGAGCGGAGCGAGCCGATGCTTGTCCCGGATCGCCGCTGGTTGCTGATCCCGCTTCTCGCCCTGCTCCCCCTGCTGCTCTACATCACCATTGGCTACGGCGGCCACGACTTCAAATACCACGCCACCGCCTGGCTCGCTCTGCACGACGCCTGGAGTGCCCACGAGTGGAGCTTCGGCTGGTCCCCTTCAGCGCACCACGGCTTCGGCGAACCCAGCTTCTGCTTCTACCCACCCCTCTCGCTCTTGATCGGCACAGGCTTCAGCTTCCTGTTGCCCTTCCGCTTCGTCCCCGGCGTCGTCGTCTGGCTGCTTCTCACCATCAGCGGCCTGTCCATGTACAAGGCCGCAAGCCGCTTCCTGGCCCCCGAGTACCGCCTCACCGCCGCCCTGCTCTACATGTTCAATCCCTACCTGCTCATGACCGTGGTCATCCGCTTCGCCATCGCCGAAGCCTGGAGCCAGGCCCTTCTCCCTCTCGCATTCCTCTACTTCTACGTCCTCATCGCCGAGGATCGCCTCCCGCTCCTCTTCCTCTCCGCGACTCTGCTGGCCGCCGGCTGGCTGGCCAATATCTCCGCCGCCATCGGCATCTTCTACGCCTTCACCTTCCTCGCCATCCTCATCGCCATCCGTCGCCGATCCATCCGCCCTCTTCTCCTCGCGGCCCTCGCCCAGATCTGCGCGATCCTCTTCGCCGCATTCCGCCTTCTTCCCCCCTTCGCCGAAAAGAGCTGGGTCTCCTCACAAAGCCTGCTCATCTACGACTTCCGCTCCTTCATGCAGTTGAAGAAGGTTCCCCCTCCTCACCTGATGGTCTACCTCTCGGGCGTCTACATAGCCCTCTCCCTCGCCCTCATGGTTCCGGCCCTTCGCGCCATCCTCCGCCGCGACCGCCAGTGGCAAACTCCTGTCCTCGCCTTCCTCGCCATCGCCGCCTTTGCGGTCTGCTTTCAGCTCCCCATCACCATACCCCTCTGGGCCCATCTGCCCCAGTTCAAGTTCATCCTCTTCCCCTATCGCCTCCTCCCATTCCTCGCCCTGGGCTCCTTGCTGCTCATCTACTCCGAGGGCGTCACCCGCAACCTGAGGCGCATCGCAGTCACCACACTTGCCGTATTCGCGCTCTTTCCTTTCTTCTCATATGGCAGACTCCTGCCGATGCAGCGATTCCGATCCATCGCCGCCGCCGTCGGCTCCTGGCAGACCGGCTATGAAGGCGTTCGCGAATATGTGCCGGCCACCGTGCCTCTCCCGCGCGCCGAGCCCGCAGTCGAGCTTGAGCTGTCAAAGCAGGGTCCCTTTGCGAGTTCAACCTGCGCGCCCACCCTCCTTGCGACCCATGCCGATTTAAGGCTTCTCCGTACCGCCGGCGCCACCCCGTGCAGCCTGGTCCTCAATACCTACTACTATCCCTTCTGGCATGCGCGACTGGACGGCAACGTCAACCTCCCCGTCGCTCCTGATCTCAACGGACTGATCCAGATCGCCGTACCCCGGGGCACCCATCAAGTCGTACTTAGCTTTGTCCCCAGGACCCAAACCCGCACCCTGGCCGCAGCAACAAGCCTGCTGACCGCCTTGGTCACCCTGCTGGGAAGCTGGTTCATCCACCGTCGCCGATCTCTCTCATCGCTCTTCGACGTGTCGTTGCCTCCAGCGGTCGAAGAACCTTCGAGCGAAAGCACACAACGCGACAGAGGAGAACGGAAGATTGCCTGAACTCTCAACAACGCTGCCCAATCACAAACGTCGTCGCTCACTCCTCCTGGCGCTGATTTTCCTCAGCACCCTGGCCTTCCTCGCCAAGGGCTACCACGACGAGCACCTCGCCCTCCACTTCCGCGACTTCAAGCAACCCTATGCCAGCGCCCGCTGCCTGCTTCACGCTTGCAACCCCTACAGCGAGACCGACACCCGCACCCAGTTCCTCAGCGCTGGCGGCGCCGACGACGATGCCCAGGTCTTCCGCACCTCCTCCGCCCTCTACCCGCCCTTCTCCTTCGCCCTGCTCACGCCTATCGCCGCGCTCAACTACCACGTAGCCCACATTGTCTGGTTCTGGACCGTCGGCCTGCTCTTCTCAGCAGCCGCCCTGCTCATCGCCGATCTCTGCCTAACCCTCGGCGATCCCGGCCCCACCGCGCTCCTGCTCGCCGTCTTCACCCTCTCCAGTACCATCCTGCTCATGCTCGGCCAAATCTCCGGCCCCGTCATCGCGCTACTCGTCATCGGCTTCTGGTGCCTTCTCCGGGACAAGCTTCCCTGGCTCGCGATCCTCGCCTTCACCATCGCGCTCGTGCTCAAACCCCACGACTCAGCCTTGCTCGTCTGCTACCTGCTCTTCGCAGGGCCCCGCTGGCGCCGAGCCTTCTGGCTTACCGCCGCGCTCACTGCCATCCTTGTCGTCGGCGGAACCCTCTGGTGCGCCCACCAGCCCGCCTCTGCCCACTGGCTCCAGGACCTCACCGCCAATCTCAAGGGCAATGCTGGCGCCCACGGCGCCAACGACCCCACCCGCGGCAGCCTCGAGGCCACCTATATGGCCAACCTTCAGCCCCTCTTTGCCGCCGAGACTCGCGACGAACGCGTCTACAACACTGCCGCCCAGGTCATCACGCTCGTTCTGCTCGCCGCCTGGGCCATTCCCGCCTGGCGCATGCCCAATCGCTTCCCTAAACACATCCTCGCCATCGCTGGCATGGCCTGCATCATGCTGCTGCCCATCTACCACCGCCAGTACGACACGCGCGTGCTCCTGCTCGTCTTTCCGGCCATCGCCCTCCTGCTCGCCTGGCGCACTCTCCGCTGGGGCGTTCCCGGCCTGGCTCTGCTCGCCGTTGCCACCCTCGCCACCGCTCACACCTTCCTCACCAAACTCACGGCCCGGCATCAGGCTGCCATTCAGGCTGCCTCCCCGCTCAAAACCATTCTGCTCTATCGCCCCATCCCCCTCGTCGAGCTGCTCCTCGCCATCTTTCTCGTAGCCGCCTTCCAAGCCAGCTACCGCGCCGGCGCCCGAGAAGCAATCCAAGGGGACCTAATCCAAAGGGAAGCAGTCTAGAGGGGAAGAGAAGCAAGAGGAAGAGAGAAACCCAAAGGAACACAATCGAACAATCAACCCATCCAGCTCTGAAGTTGACCGTCATCCTAAGCGTAGCGAAGGACCTGCGGGTCTTTGCATGCGCGCATAAAAGCGCCTAAAACCATGAACCGACTTCTGAAAAGGAGTATTTAAAGGTACGTCCGGTAAATCGTCAGCAGCTCCCCAAACGCCTTGAGAAAGTCCAGCGACCCCACTTTCGACCCCGCCACATCCGTCCACTCCGGCAGAGGAAACTCGTAGATCGCATCATGCACATACTCCCGGTCGTCTTTGTGCCGGGCAATAAACCGCGCCAGGATCTCCACATCAAAGATCCACCGCGACAAAAACGGCCGCGCCAATATCGCCTCGAACTCCGCCGTCACCCGAAACAGCTTCGCCCCGCACTGGGTGTCATAAATCGGCAGCCGCAGCAACAGCGACACCACCGTCGCAAACACACGCCCCAGGTAGTGCCGCGCCGCCTGCCGATGAATCGCCCGCCCCAGCAGCCGCACCCGCGCCCCAAACACCATCTGGATTTCCGGCCGCTCCGCCAGCTTCGCCAATAGCTCCGGGATTGAGGACAGCGGCGTAGCCAGGTCCGCATCCCAGAACCCCGTGTAGGCCGAATCCCCCAGCGCAATCGCCCGCAGCATCCCGTGCCGCACCGCCTCAGCCTTTCCCGCATTCGGCTGCTGGTCCAGCACATACACCAGCTGCGGATAGCGCACCCGGAGCCCCTCCAGCAGTGGCCAGGTCCCGTCGCTTGATCCATCATTCACAAACAGCAGCCGCACCCGGTACCCGAGCCCGAGAAACGCGGCAAAGCTCTCCGTCTTCAGCCGCGCCGCCTCGTTGTAGCAGGGCACCACCACCGTGCACCAGCCCGCAGCGCCTGTCCGCGCAGAATCAGCCGCTAAATCATTCAAGAAGCAACCTTTGCTCTACTAGGCTCGAAAGTTGCCCCAGTATAGCCCAGCTCCCCTCCGCAAACTCACCGGCTCAGCCCCATCTGCCGCGCCTCCCTTGCAGTGTTCGCTCAGTGTCCCAAA
>CAXTMM010000091.1:0-5879 GCA_964245415.1 uncultured Acidobacteriaceae bacterium
GTGTAGACACGGAGCGGCGTAGGGATGTGTATCTGCATGTTTGTCCTTTGTGGTCGTGTGCGCGGTCGGGATGTCGAAGAGGGCGGCGGCTATGCAATCAACATCGCGCGGTCTCCGCGGGTGCGGGATGGAGCGAGATTTGTTCGGGAGCGAAGGATTTGTCTTCTTCGCTGCCGCCGGTGAGCAGGAAGGAGTTGGTTTGGGCGGCGCGGCCATTTGTCACGGCGGTAATGACGTAGGAGCAGCCTAGCCAGTGGGCCTCGGCGAAGTCGGTGGTGGACCACTGGGCGGGGTGGTCGGGGTGCGAGTGGTAGAACCCGACGATATCGAGCTTGCGCTGGCGGCCCTGGCGCTGGATGCAAATGAGCTCCTGGGGGGAGATGTGGTAGCGGTTGTGGGCGGAGTCGGTGCGGGTGTTGCCGGCCTCGATTGCGTCGTAGACCTCGTTGATGCCATCGGTGGAAAGGCCTAGCAGGACGCCGCAGCACTCGTGGGGGTAGGTGGACTCGCCGTGTTGGCGGATGGCGGTATAGACCGATTCGGGAAGTTTGAGCATCAGCGTGCCCCCGGGGAGGTGGTGGCGGCGGGGCTCTCGGTCCAGAAGCGCTCGCTGAGGTACTTGTCGGCCGAGTCGCAGAGGATGGTGACGATGACGGCGTCGCGGCCGGCGGCGTACTCCTCTTCGGCGACCTGGAGCGAGGCGGCAGCGGCGGCAGCGGCGGAGACGCCGACGAGCAGGCCGTGGGTGCGGGCCAGGCGCAGGGCCATGGTGTGGGCTCGCTCGGTCTCCATCTCAATGTTGCGGTTAGCTAGGTGCTCGTCGTAGATGCTGGGGACGATGGCGGTGGCCATGTGCTTCAGGCCTTCGAGTCCGTTGAAGGGGGAGTCGGGCTGCATGGATATGCACTGGATCTTTGGGTTGAGCTCGCGAAGACGGCGGGTCGTGCCCATGAAAGTGCCGCTGGTGCCGAGGCCGGCGATGAAGTGGGTGATGCTGCCCTCGGTCTGGGACCAGATTTCATTGGCGGTGCCGTGATAGTGAGCCTGCCAGTTGGCTTGGTTGGAGTACTGGTCGGCGTAAAAGTATTTCGACGGGTCGGAGGCGGCGAGCTCGCGGGCCTGGCAGATGGCACCGTCCGAGCCGTCGGCTGGATCGGTCCAGACGATGTGGGCTCCGTAGGCGGCGATGATCTGCTTGCGTTCGGGGGAGACGTTGCTCGGCATGCAGAGAGTGACCGGGAAGCCCATCGCGGAGCCTAGCATGGCGTAGGCGATGCCGGTGTTGCCGCTGGTCGCGTCGAGCAGGTGCTGGGCCTGCTCACGAGGCGCGGGGACTAGCTGGCCACGGGCGTGGGCGGCAGCAACGATCGCGGTGGCGGCGCGATCCTTGACGGAGCCGCCGGGGTTGGCCCACTCAGCCTTGCCGAGGATCTGGATGCGGTCGCCGAGGTGGGCGGTGAGTCCGTCGAGGCGCAGCAAGGGTGTGTTGCCGACGCGGGCGAACGACTGCTCGCCTAGCAGGGCGCGACGGCTTACTTCTGGTTCGATGGTGGTGTTCGCGGGGGGCATAGATCCGTCTCTTCGGGGTGACTCCCTTTTCTAGAGGCCGCTAATCCGCGCATTGCGGGGGCGGGCGGGATGTGCGACAGTCTTTTAGTGTAGCTTTCCCGGAAAGGCTCTTCCCCTTCTGCCATGGCGAAAAAAACGAAGCAGCCCAGCTTTGACGAGATTCTGAACACTTTGCGCGGATACAAGTTTGATGTTGTTCCGGCGTCTGCCGTCGCAAACGCTTCGGGGAAGACGGTGCGGGTGTCGAAGTACGGGTGCGCGGCGCTGATGGCGCCTGCGTCGGAGGCTAAGCTCGGGTCGGCTCCGGCTGGAGGGTCGGGGGCAATCACGGCTCAGGGTCGGTCGAGTTTTATCGGCAAGGGACCGACCGGCGGGCCGCTGGCGCCGCCGGCGGTGCTAGGGCGGGCCGGGGTGCTGATCCGGGATGAGATTGGACACATTCTTGATAAGGGATATCAGAAGTTCGTGAAGACGGCGCATGCCGAGCAGCCGGCTACTGCGGACCACTTGCGGAGTTTGCATCGGTTTTCAGAGGAGCTGCGGCAGCTGACAGGGAATATCAGTTTGTATAACGAGTCGCTGGGAACGGTGAGTGACGAGTATATGTATGACCGGGTGAAGGGGCGGAACTTGCCCGAGGGGGAGCGGCCGAAGCCCGCCTGGGCGCTGCCGGGGGAGACTAGCTAGACGCACTTTCCGGATTGTACTGGTGCTGTAGGGCGGGTTTTCGGCGATTAACTCTGACGACCGCAGTTGTCGTGGTGGCGCAGAGCGACAAAGTTCTTCTTACGGATAAGTGCATCTAGTGGCTGTACATTGCAAAAAAGAGGTTTGCACCTTGCGCGATGCTAGCGTGCTCGAGTAAAGCTCAGATGAGAAGATTCCAGCGTGCTCTTCGGAAAATCGATTCCAGCATTTTGCAGTACGTCTTCGTCGGCTTGTGGCATTCCAGGAAAGATGTAAGAAGCCCAATATTCGTAGGCTCCTGCATCTTGTGCGAGCACGTGTTTCGTCATTAAAGATAAGCTTTCTCCAGGACCAAGAACCTTCCATCCCTTAAGCCGATCCAAAATTGGCGTATAGCCATAATCGTTGATACAGCCACCCTCTAAGAGGTTCGTGCTCTTCATGATGGGTTTGAACCTGAAATGGAGCGCGACAGTACCGTATGGAATATCGTCGCAGGCGATAGAGGGCACTGGAAGACGAACGTCGTGATCGCCTTTGTTAACGATCAAGACAGTAAGAGTTTGCGGGGTCTTGTCCTGGTTTAATTCAGACTCTAGACGCAGCTCAAGGATGATTCTTCTGGTTGTAGCCGATGTTTGAGCGAAACCCGAAAGAGACAAACCAAGCGCCAGAGCGACCCCAAAGATCGTTGAAGTCTTCATGCTCTGAGCCCTCCTTACTTAACTATTATGCCGCCACGATAGCTTCTGAGCCTTTCGAGCGACTGCATGCTCTTCAATAAGCGTCATTCTTTGTGCGCGATAGACTAATCACGACGCAGATTTTTCACTGCGTGTTCCGGGAAGCGAGACTATGAGCACAGAATTACAGACTCTAACCGGCGCTGCTATGGCCGAGGCTGCCCGCAAGGCCGGGTTGCTTGTCCTTGCCGCCGAGGCGGGAACTGATTTTCATCAAGGGCCGACGGCGCGGCTGACGCTTGGGCTTACGGCTGACGCGGCCGAGGAGCGGCGGCTGCATGTTGAGATGACCGAGGGGTTTGACATTGCTGCCGGGGGGTTAGCTGAAGAAGTGGCTCTGCATTTGCGGGATGCGGCGAAGCGACTGGTGAACCCTCGCCCGGATGTGTATGTGACTTCTGCCGGACTGCCGCTGCGGTTTCATGGGTTCGAGTGGCCGTTTCATCGGTCCACTACCGGGGCTGATACCTACATCGTGCATGGGACGGTGCACCTGGCGGATGGGACCAACAGCCCTCTGCATACCAAGGTTTCGGCAAGCATGACGGTGACCTTCGCCGAGGTGGTGCTGGCCGCCGAGCAGCCGTATGCGGAGAGCTTTATCTATAACGCGATTCGCAAGACGTTCGATTATGGGCAGCTTGAGCTGTTGAAGAGCGGGAATCGCCAGCCTGTGCCGGTGACGATGCGGTACTACAGCCGGTGGCAGAACCGGTTTGTCTTTACAGATACCGATGATGCGGCGCGGTTGGAGTTTCTGGCACTGAAGCTTTACTGGCTGTCGGGGGTGCTGGGCGGAAGCGAGCCCGTGTGGCTGGCTGATCCGCGGGATGCGCAGTATTTGAATGCTACGCCTGAGGAGCTGGTGAGGCTCGCGACCGAGCTGCACAAGCAGGGGTTAGCGGCTAGCTCGCCAGCGCTCGGGGCGGAGTATGCTTCGGCTACGCCGGCGCTGCTTGATCGGGCTGCGGTTTACCAGGCGAAATTGGCTGAGGCGTTAAATTCGATCAAGCCTTCGTTCAATGAAGCTATGCGGGGCGGGCATACCAATATGTAGTTGGGTTTAACTGCGGGCTGGAGCGGAGGATGCTGCGGGTTCCAGCCGTGAGCGAGTCGACTGCAGATCCTCGCTACGCTTATGGTGACATGCTGCTCGTTCGGCGCAGGCGGCCAGGTCGATGTCCTCGTTATCTGACTTGATCTGGCTTCAGGCGAGTGCGGTTCCACATTTGCTACAGAAGCGTACGCCGTCCATGACTGCTGCGCCGCATGAGCTGCAATGGCGATTTACCGGGGACGAGAGCAAAGGGAGTGCTGATGTTCCGCGGATGTTGGCCAACAGGATCATGGCCTGCTCGAGGTTGTAACGCTTGATACGCGAGGGCATGAAAAAACACTCGATGAAGCCCAGGAAGCCGGGAATACCAGTCCAGAAGAAGAGCAGGTAGAGCACGCCCAGGCCATTGCGGCCCAAATAGAAGTGGTGCAGGCCGAAGCTGCCGAGGAAGAGGGCAAGCAGGACGCCTGCGACTTCGTCCTTTTCGACTGCTCCCAGCTGGGCGTAGTAGATCGCCTGCTGCTCGTCCGACATGCCGCTAGACATCGAGGGTACGGTCGTCATTGCTTTCCTTCCTTTCTCATGCTGCACGCTGCTTTTCAGTTTGCGAGACGGAAGACCGACCGTCATGTTGCAGGCCTCAGCCTTTACTTGCCTGCAAGAGCAGTACGCCTGGTGGGGGCTGACAGTTCCCGTCTCCTACTTTAGTACCTCTTTCAGACGCGGACGTCTTCTCGCTGAGGTGGTCTGCATCTACCATGAGCAAGACCGCAGATAAAGGCCAGGGAGCCATCCCCGGGCTTGGGGACACGTGAGGCTCGTGTTCCGGCTCAACAGCACATGAACCTCAAGCCAGCCCAACGCCGTGAAGCGCCGCGCCGGAGCCTGCTCGCGCAGGAGCCGCTCCTGCTGCTGGCGCTGGTTGTCATTATTCTTTACTTTGGCCGCTCGATCCTGGTGCCTCTGGCTCTGGCGCTTACTTTGAATTTTCTGCTGGGACCGGCGGTGGCCCGGCTGCAGCGTATGCGGCTGCCTCGGGTGCCAGCAACGCTGCTGGTGATGGCGGCGGCGACCGGGCTGCTAGGCGGAATCATGTGGTTGGTTGCGGGGCAGCTGCTGACGGTGGTAAACGAGCTGCCTACCCATAGCGCGAACATACGCGCCAAGCTCGCGTTTACTCATGTGCCGACCGACAGCCGGGTGGGGCAAGCGATTGTGAGCCTGGAAGGATTGGGCGAGGAGTTCTCGGGGCGCAATGTCGGGCTGCCACAGATGACGGAGAGTGCGCCAGCGCCGGTTGGGGGGCATGGCGGGCACGGCTCAAGAAGCGGGAGCGGGGCGCCGGTCGCGGGCAAACCCGCCGGGCCTGTGATCGGCACGCTGATTACGCCGGGGCAGCAGCCGGCGCCGGTCGTGATCGTTGAGCCGCCGTCCACCCAGGCTGACTATCTGCGGCAGATCCTGGATCCTATTCTGGGGCCGCTGGGGACGGCGGGCATGGTGATCGTGTTTACGATCTACATGCTGCTGAAGCGCGAAGACCTGCGCAACCGGCTGCTGCTGCTAGCTGGGATGGGGCGACTGAACATCATGACCCAGGCGCTCGATGATGCGGCGGAGCGCATCAGCCGGTACCTGATTGCGAATGTGACGGTAAATGCGGGCTGCGGCGTGGTGCTGGCCGGGGGGTTGTTTGCAATTGGGGTGCCGAATGCGACGCTGTGGGGGGCGCTGCTGGCGCTGCTGCGGATGGTGCCCTATGTCGGGCCGCTGGTGGGTGGGTCGCTGCCGTTGGCGACGTCCGACCCGGACGGCACGTTCCG
>CAXTMM010000091.1:5889-11471 GCA_964245415.1 uncultured Acidobacteriaceae bacterium
GATTATCTTTCCTACCTGGTGGCAGGCCGCGTGTGTGGTCGCGATGATGGTCACTCTTGAGGCGGTGGTCGCGAATTTTCTAGAGCCGTGGTTTTATGGCGCGCACACGGGGATCTCGGAGCTGGCGCTGGTGGTGATGGCGATCTTCTGGACGCTGCTGTGGGGTTGGGCGGGGCTTGCGCTGGCGACGCCGTTGACTGTGTGCCTGTTTGTGACGGGGCGGGTGCTGCCGCAGATGTCGTTTCTGCACATCCTGCTGGGGGACGAGGCGGCGCTGGCGCCGGAAGCGCACTTTTACGAGCGGCTGCTGGCAATGGACCAGGCGGAAGCGCACCTGGTGGCGGAGCGCTTTCTTGAGCAGCGATCGACGCTTGAGTTGTACGACCAAGTGGTGCTGCCGGCCCTCGGGCTGGCGGAGCAGGATCGGCACCAGGGCATGCTGGGTGAGGAGCGGGCGCAGTTCCTGCTGCAGAGTGCGCAGGAGCTGATTGAAGAGCTGACGGAGTATGCGCCGCGCGAGCCGGTGCCTGGCGCGATTGCGGTACAGGCGGTAGCTGAGTCGATGGGACGCAATTGCCCGGTAGTGTGCGTGCCAACGGGGGACCAGGCGGACGAGATCGCGGCGACGATGCTAGCCCAGCTGCTGGAACGCGCGGGGCACAAGACGCTGCTGCTGCCTGCTTCCGCTCTGTCGCCGGAGCTGCTGGCGCGGTTTGCCGAGGATGCGTCGACGGCGATTTGCATCTCGGCGGTGCCGCCTCTGGCGTTTGTGCCGGCGCGGGCGCTGTGTGCGCGGTTGCGCCGGGAGATGCCGGCGAACCGGATCATTATCGGGCTGTGGGGTAGTGCTAGCTCGGGTGAGACGCTGCGGGTGCGGTTTGGTTCGGCGCAGCCGGATGGTGTGGTCTCGACTTTGGCTGGGGCGCTGCAGCAGTTTGCCGCGGAGTTGCCGGTGCGCCCGGCGGATTACATCTTTGCGCGGAGTGGTCCGGCGCGGAGCGAAGTGCCGGGCTGATTCTTGTAGCTGGGTCGATTGAGGCTGCGCACCTGCCCATGGCCTTGTGACAGGCAGCGCAGCCTTATTTGGAGCTTACTGGAGCAGCACGGGAGCGGCGCCCAGGGTAATGGTTCCGGCCTGACCGATGGGCTGCTGGTTGCCCTCGAGATCGGTGATGGCGGTCATGCCCAGGCCGCTCGCCTGGACGGTGCCGGCGGTGCTCCAGAGTATCCAGCTCGGTTGGCCGTTGCGCACCAGCTGGCAACTCCAGAGTTGCTGCGCGTTGGCGGAGCAGCCGTTGATCTGGGCGCCGCTGAGCCAGCCTTCCATAATGCCATAAGCCAGGGCTGCGGGGGTAGGTTGGGCATTGTTATCGCTCAGGCGCAGAGCGATGTTCTGGTTCTCGTCCCAGGCGTACCAGGCCAGGCGGCTGATGCCGGAAGCGGCGTTCAGGATGAGGGCGCGCGCGGCATAGGAAGCCTGATCGATGTCGCTCAAGCCGGCTGCGGGCAGGGTCCAGGAGGGTTGATCGTTCCACAGCGGCTTGGTCTCGGCGGAGGTGTTCAGCATGGCGCTGCGGATCGCGGAGACTTCGGTGACCATGGCTTCAGGCGCTTGCCCGGCGAGCGAAAGGGCTGCGCTGAAGATGTCCACCGAGGCGCTGCCGCCAGCGGCGAGGAACTGGGTCATGCCGTTCGCGTCGAGAGCTGGGGCGACGATCTTCGCGTCTGGGTCGGATGCGTGGATGGCTGTGGCGGCGTGAGCGCTCAGGGTCGCCATATCGCTGCCCAACTGCGTGGAGGAACCGCTCCAGTAGGTTGGGTCGGAAGGGTTGTTCCAAACCTCGTAGCTGGCGATGCGACCCTGGTAGCGGGTTGCGACTGCGGTCACGTAGGCGTCCCAGTCGGCGAGGTTGCGCGGCATCGCGGTCGCGCCGGCGCCGTAGGCTGAGGCGGCGGTGGGCTGGCTTGAGGCCCAGGCGGGAGTCATGCCGAGGGTGAGCGTGACCTCGATGCCTGCGGCCTGGGCGGATGAGACTTCGGCGTCGAGGGCGGTCCAGTTGAAGCTGCCAGAGGCCGACTCAAGCGCTGCCCAGGTGACCCCACTATCCCAAAGCCGGCGCGCGCCGATAAGGACTGTAGGCTGGTGCACATCGCTCTTGACGACCATGCCGAAGAACTGTGGTGCGATGACCCCGGTGCTGGTGCCTGCTTGGTTTTGCTGCGCAGTCGAGGTGACGCCGCTGCTTGCGCCTACGGCGCAGCCGAGGGGGAAGTAGAAGACCAGGCAAAGGAGCAGGAGAAGGAGTAAGGAGGTGCAGCGAGCAAGGCGGCGCGCAGTGTTTTCTGGATCGTGATCGTTGTGAAATGAAACAGTGTGGATGGCCATGAGTGAATCTCCTCATGGGCATCATGCCTCGTTCCGGGTCACTGCTTGAACGCAAACGAAGGGCAATCAGAGGGCGCGTTTCATAGACGGAAGCGCTCGCGAGGAGCGTCCCGGAATGGAACATGCACCGGAAGAATTTGGCTGCTAGGCAGGATCCAAGGTGGTCTATTTTGCACATCATGACGATCCAGCTCAGGGCATTATCTAGGCGATCTCTTGGATCGTAACCTGTGTGGTTACGAATGGCTGAGGCTTTCTCTGGTTGTTGGTTAGAGCCAGAGGCACGCAAGCCTTGCACATTGAACCGAGCTGTGACGTTTTGATTCATTATTTTTTGCTAGATCGTTCAACTAACGACTTGCGGCAAATAAGTTCTCCACAGCAGGTTTAATCGTTTTTGCATGCGCGAATACACGCTATAGTTCAGAAACATGGAGCAAGTTAGACTCCAGGTTTTCAGGCTTTACCCTATACCTCGTCCTTTAGAGACGAATTTGTGAAAAGGAGTTTCCCGATGCAAGTTCTCTGCATGGCTTCAACCGACGAACAGGCAGACGTTGTGTGCGCGACCTGCGGTCAACGATATGATGTCTACTACTCGCGTCCCTTCACGTCAGAGTGTGAGAGTGCACTCGCGTCTGTGTTGTCTACCCTGCTTGAGCATCATGCAAATGATGCAAGTGCCGGGGCGCATCCTGGTGAAGTGTTCAACGTGCCGGCGTGGAGCGGGAATGCGCATATGTCGGCTGCGGCGTTGCTGAGTAACGCGCCGGTGCGCCGGGCGTTACAGGATGGGCCAAGCGAGCGTTTGGCTTCCTAAGAAGATCGCAAACAAAAAAAGGCCGCTCCAAGTAGAGGAGCGGCCTTTCTACTGGCATTGAATTAGTCCCGAGTTGTATCCACAAAAGCCTTGAGCTTGCGCGAGCGCGAGGGGTGGCGCAGCTTGCGCAGCGCCTTGGCTTCGATCTGGCGGATGCGCTCGCGAGTGACCTGGAAGCTTTGGCCTACCTCTTCAAGGGTGTGCTCCGAGCCATCTTCGAGGCCGAAGCGCATCTTGATGACGCGCTCTTCGCGCGGGGTCAAGGTGCGCAGCACCTGCGAGGTGTACTCCTTCAGGTTGACGCTGATCACCGCGTCCGAAGGGGAAACTGCCTGGCGATCTTCGATAAAGTCGCCCAGATGCGAGTCTTCTTCCTCGCCGATCGGGGTCTCGAGCGAGATTGGTTCCTGCGCAATCTTGAGCACCTTGCGGACCTTCGCAACGGGGATGTCCATGCGGCGGGCTATCTCTTCCGACGTCGGCTCGCGGCCAAGCTCCTGGACCAGCTGGCGCGAAGTCCGGATGAGCTTGTTGATGGTCTCGATCATATGCACCGGGATACGGATGGTGCGTGCCTGATCGGCAATCGCGCGGGTGATCGCCTGGCGAATCCACCAGGTGGCATAGGTCGAGAACTTATAGCCGCGGCGGTACTCGAACTTGTCAACCGCCTTCATCAGGCCGATGTTGCCTTCCTGGATTAGGTCAAGAAACTGCAGGCCGCGATTGGTGTACTTTTTTGCGATGGAAACGACGAGTCGCAGGTTGGCTTCGATAAGCTCGCGCTTGGCCTGCTCCGCGTCCATGTCGCCCTGAATCATCTCGCGATGGGTGCGTTTGATTTCACCGAGCGGAACGCCGGTGTCCTCTTCCATCTTTTCGAGGTCCATCTTGCAGTTCTTCTGCTGGCGCCGGTACTCCTTCTTGAGCTCTTCGGATCTCGACTGATCGAACTTCTGGTCGAGGGTCCGGATCTGGCGCTCGAGAGTGCGCATGGAGTCGACCGTCTTGGTTACCTTGTCGAGGAGGCGCTTGCGCTCGGGCGAGGTGTACTTGAACTCGCGCACGATGCGGGAGACGTAGACCTTCTCGCGCGCGATCATCCAGCGGGTCTTGCGCGCTTCCCTGGCTTTGGCTTTGACAGCCTCGAGCGCGGGAAGCTTTTCCTCAAGCAGACCGGCCTTCTTGAGGTGCTTGACCATCGACTCGACTTTGGCGGTGGTCTGCTTGACACGTGCCTGCAGCACCTCTTCGGTGATCTCTTCCTCGTCGAAGATGACCACTTCCTTGATATTGCGCACGCCGCGCTTGAGATCTTCGCCGAGCGCGATGATCTCGCGCACGACGATAGGCGAGCGGGCGATAGCCTTCATGACGCGGACCTGCCCGCGCTCAATGCGCTTGGCGATCTCGACTTCGCCCTCGCGCGTGAGCAGGGGGACCGTGCCCATCTCGCGCAGGTACATGCGGACCGGATCGTTGGTTTTTTCAAGGGTGCCCGGGGTGAGGTCAAGCTCTACATCCTCGCCTTCCTCGGACTCATCAAACTTGTCGCCGCCGAACTTTGGGCCGCCTTCAAGGATGTCGATACCCTGGGTCCCGATGGTGGTCATCAGGTCGTCCAGGTCATCGGGCGAATGCAGGTCGCCCGGAATCAGGTCATTGACCTCGTTGTAGGTCAGGTACCCTTTTTCCTTACCTGCATCGATCAGGTTCTGAATATCTTCTTCGTACTTATCTTCTATGGCCAAGCGAGTGGTACTCCCCGCGAATATTTCGGAAATGTCTGGATGCTTGGGGGGCTACGGCGCGTCGTCGAGGGAGAGAGTTCCGGGACGTAAAAACGTCCACTAAGGGCCTCGGGCGCACGTCCACCAAAGAGTTCCAGAATAACATGGATGCAGTTACCAAGGCCCACAAGCTGTGCTTCTAAGCCCGCTAGCGGGTACTTTGGCGCGTGTCCGTGATTGATCCGTTGCTAGTTAGATGTGTGAGACGGCGATATGTTTCCCAAGACAGCGAAATGGCGTGTTTAGTTAAATCCGTCATCGGCTGGCTCCAGCGGTCTGATGACAGGTTCAGGTGTGGAAGGCCCAGAGCAGCATGCCAACGGTCAGCCCGGCGACGAGCAGGAGCATGGCGAGGGTGAGGCCACCGACGAGCAGGTAGGCGCGGCGCTGATGCTCCGGGCGGGGGCGGGTGATCTGGAAGAGATTTACAAAGAGCTCGGTGAGGGCGGCGAGCAGCTTCATTCCGTCGTTTCCTCTCCGCAGGCAGATCTGCCGCTTCTTAGAAGGCGCGCAGTTCCCTGTCAAGAGCCTGTTTGCGCTGCATGAGAGCGGCCATCTGGGCCGGGTCGGCGCGGCGCTCGGCCTC
>CAXTMM010000092.1:0-11384 GCA_964245415.1 uncultured Acidobacteriaceae bacterium
CGCAAGCCCGAGCCTCGAGAAGGAAGGCACCTTCGTCAACACAGAGCGCCGCATCCAGCGCCTGTACGAGGTCTTCGAGCCGCTTGGCGAGTCGCAGCCCGACTGGAAGATCGTCCAGGCCGTCGCCAACCGGCTCGGCGCCAGCTGGAACTACAAGCACCCGGCTGACATCATGCACGAGGCGGCCACACTCGCCCCCATCTTTGCCGGCGTCACCTACGACCGGCTCGCCGGCTACCAGACCCTGCAGTGGCCCGTTGCCATCGACGGCACCGACCAGCCGCTGCTCTACACCACAGGCTTCCACAATCCCGACAACAAGGCTCAGTTCCACGCTCTCGAGTACCGTCCGCCGTCCGAATCAGAGGACGCCGAGTACGAGTTCCACCTCAACAATGGCCGCCTCCTCGAGCACTTCCACGAAGGCAACATGACCGCGCGCGTGTCCGGAATCAACCAGGAGACACCCGAGCGCTGGGTCGAGGTCTCACCCGAAGCAGCCGAAAAATACAAGGTCAACACTGGCCAGTGGGTCGACCTGATCTCACGCCGCGGCAAGCTCCGCACCCAGGTCCTCATCACCGACCGCGTCCGCGGAAACCAGCTCTTCGTTCCGCTTAACTCGCCCCAGGACCCGGTCAACGTGCTCACCGGCAACGCCACCGACCCTGACACGCATACCCCCGCCTACAAGGAGCTCTCCGTCAAGATGAAGCCGCTCCAGTGGCAGGGCGAAAACCCCCTGCGCTCCCTCAACTTCCGCAACGGCCATCCCACTCCCCAGAACGGCGTGGAGGTGGAACGCAAGTGGAAACGCGCAGACTATCGCCAGCCGGGCCTGGCCCCTGAGCTCGTCCAGATCAACATCGGTAAGTAGGGAGCACCATGGCAAAGGCAGTTGAGTTTCGACCCGTACCACGGCCCGCGATCGAAGAGACCAGGCGAAAGCTCGACGCCGCCCCTCTCGAACACGCAGAAGCGATCCTGAATGCCTATCGCACCCTGCAGATGCTGCATGACTCGAACACGCTCGACATGGTCCGCGGCCTGCTCGGCGCAGGCGGCACCGTGCTCAACGAGAGCGTCAGCGTGCTCACATCCGAGAAGTCCATGCGTGCCATCCGCAATCTTCTCGTCCTGATCAATCTGGCCGGCGAGATCGACCCCCAGGTACTGCACTCGCTCACCGGCACGCTCGCCCCGCTGTTCAAGCCCTCAGCGCCGCTGCCCGAGCCCCCGTCGCTCTTCGCCCTCGCAAGACGCCTCCTCTCAAAGGATGTCCGGCGAGTCCTCGGCATCGGCATCGCGGCGCTTGAAGGCCTCGACCGCGGCATGGGCCAGCGTTAGGACTGAAAGAAGCAGCCTGTCTTCAGGACGAGCCCACCATTGCCGCCACTACCCCAAGGCAGTGCAGTACAAGAACGCTGAGCGCCCCCGCGCTGCCCCGGGTCCAACGTCCCACCAGCATCCAGATCAAGCCGTACGCAGGGAACTGCCCATACATGATCCACTGCGCCAGCGTCTCGTCCTGGTTCGTGCCAACGTGCTGCTGAATGACAGGCACAAAAGGATAGAGCAGCCGTAGTGACTGCGGACCGCTCATCGCCAGAATGCTTGCTGCCCACGCCGCAACAGGCGTAACCAGAATGCCTACAAGCAGCGGCGCGGTAACCAAAAACCAGCGAGGAAGCAAGCTCTTCTTCTTCTTGCTGCGCGGAGCGCGCTCACGTACGTACGTGGTTCTCATTCCCTCCAGCATACCTGCGTGTAGCCGCGCACGGCACCAGAACAAAGGGGCCGAAACCTTCGTCGTTATGACGGAAGTTTCCGGCCCCGGAGTTACATCCCAGCCTTTGAAGCTTCGGCTGCCTAAGTGGTCTTGATCGAGCCGTTCAGCCCTTCGGGATAAAAGCCGCCACTCGAGACTCCGGTTGAACCCGGCGCCGCGTACACAATGCGCAACACCTCAGACGCATTGCGTGCCGTGTTCAGCCCGCTGATCAAGCTCGTGTTGAAAATCTGGTCGTAGGAGAGCGCAGGCGGCCGGTCGTAGCTGTCCACTTGCGGAGACTGAACGCCCTTTGCCACGCAGAACTGCCGCAGGATGCCTTCATGTTCTCCCTCGGCTACATGAATCAGCGCTGCATAATTCAGAGCGGTTATGTTCGACGCCAGGAACGGCACGCCACCCTCATAGGCGCTGGTGCCAGTCGTCTCCAGGGCACGCGCAATCGCCAGGAAGCTCTCATCGCCGGTCACCGGACCCAGCGCAGCCAGATTGAGCGCCGGCTGGTCTACCGGCGTAATGCCGAGTTCGGCCAGCGTCGCCCTAAGAAAGATCACGTGCGCCATCTCGTCCGCAGCCAGTTCCTTGGCAAATGCGCCCAGAACCGAATCGGAAAAGATGACCGCCGGACCGCCGCCCGTCAACTTGCCCGGGTTCGAGCCCTGGTACATCGCCGGCAGCCCGGAGCCCGTTGCAATGTAGGAGTAGAAGTTAGCCTCCAGGTACTCAAGGTTCAAGGCGAAATTGAGCACAGCCGGGATCGATGGCGCAGGGCCGCTGCTAGGGTCCACTCCCAGCACACTGCCGCAGCCCGCCGTCATGCCCAGCGCCCCCATCGCACCCGCGGTCAGCCCTGCCGTAAACAGGAAATTTCGCCGGTTCAGGCCGCCCTGTTTCTCCCCGGTTTCTACCGTATCTATCGTCTGCTCGCTTGTTGCCTGCGGCAGCAATTCACCACGCATCTTCAACATGATCTTGTCTCCCCAATCGCTATGTATTTCCCCGGATCGAGCGACAGCCCACAAGGCTGCGCTGCCATGGCGCATCTGTCCAGCGCAGGTCTAGGTTGACTTGATCGCTCCGTTCAATCCATTTGGAAAGAAGCCGCCATGCGTAATGCCCGAAGGAGGCGTCGTGGTCGAAGCCATTGAGACCCCATAAACAATGCCCAGCACCTGTTGCGGCGTGCGAGGAATGCCCAGTGCAGGCCCGTACGTATCAGTGGTAGGAGTCAGGGTAGTGAACTGATCTGGTGCCATCGGCGGTACGTCCAGCGCATCGACCGGCGGCGACATGACGCCGTGTATGTTGCACAGGTAGTTTATGGCGCCATTGTGTTGCGACTCCGCCCCAAGAATCTGCCCCGCAGCCGTGAGCACCTCCGGATTGCTCACCAGGTACTGCGCCGCACCCGCATACGCACTTACACCTACAGAGGTGAACTGGCGAGTCACAGCCAGAAACTGGGCACGGTTGGTGATCATCATCTTGCCGCCAAGCGTATAGTCGATCGCCGGCTGCGAGATAGGCGTGCCGCCAAGAGCGGTAATGGCAGTCCGCAGCACGGTGATGTGACGCGTCTCGTCGCCCGACAGGTTCACCGTGGTGTAGAGGGTCTGCGGATCGGTTTGGAAATAACCGGGAGCGCCCTTGACTGGCGCGCCGCCGCCGAGAGCCGCCGGCACCAGCCCCAGTCCCGAAACGGACAGGTACAGGTTCGCCTCGAGGTACTCAAGATTGAGTGCGAAGTTGAATACGTCCACGATCGATGGAGTGGCCATTGCCGCGCGAGCCGGGGTCGCCGCGCCAAGCACGCCTGCTGCTGCAGCTGCTGCTGTGGCAGCCGCGAGCGAGCTGAGAAAGCCGCGCCGGTTGAGCACTCCGATGGCTTGGCCCAACTCCACGATCGTGGCATCTGTTTTGATCTGTTCTTCTGTCACCGTTTCAGAGGGGCAGAGCAGGGATGAGTAAAGTTTTCTGGACACGCTGAAGACCTCCCGACAACGTTTCTTGCTGTGGAACAACCAGACCCTAAAGGATTTCGGGGTTGAGGGAAAAGGCAGACTTGCTGATTCGTAGTTCATAACAAAACGCGCGAGGTTGGCTATTCGATTAACAGTGTTTTCTTAAAGCCCTTTCACACTGCTAACAAAAGGCTTGTTGTTCAAAAATTCGCAAGAGCAATCAATCCGGCCACACAGCTATTTACGTTGTTCGTGTACAAGCCTGTGACTCCTGGTTCGATACAAAGCAAACCTGTAAGTACGGTTAGCAGTTACCTGGCTGGATCAGGCTACAGATCCTAAAATGCAGCAATCTGGAACCCTGCAACGGCACTAGACCCCGGCCAGACCCAGCGCCGCAGCATTCTCTTGCATCGCGCGCAGGCAAAAGCCAATCTGCTCATCGAGCTCCACACCTAACCCTGCCGCGCCTAGCACTATGTCCTCGCGGCTCACCCCGCGCGCGAACGCTCTGTCCTTCATCTTCTTGCGCACGCCCGCTACTTCTACATCCGCAATCGATCTCGACGGTTTCACCAGCGCGCACGCAGTCAAGAGGCCCGAAAGCTCATCGCAGGCAAACAGCGCTTTCGCCAGGTGCGTCTCGCGCGGCACCCCCGAATAGAGTGCATGGCCCAGGATCGCCGTCCGCATATCCTCAGGCCAGCCCTGTTCTTCCAGGATTCGCACGCCCACAAACGGGTGCTCCTGCTCCGACGGATACTGCTCGTAATCGAAATCGTGCAGCAGCGCCGTAGCCCGATACCGCTCAACCAGCACTGCCGCAGCCCTCGCGTCCAGCCCCAGCGCAATCGCCTCCCGCTCACCCCACGCCGCCATGCACGTCTCTACACTCAGCGCGTGTTTCAGCAGGCTCGCCGATTGCGTGTACTCGTGTAACAGCGCCCACGCGCGATCCCTGGTCACTTCTTCTGCCATACACCATCCTTTTCGGTTCTCGCCGGCTTTTTTCCGCTTACTTTGGGGTAGGACCCCTGTATTCCACTTGACAACCAAGATACTCGAGCCGCAGAGTTAGGTTGACCCGCAGAGAGCATGCTGCTTTTCTGCGCGTCAGGATGCCTGCTCTGGCCTCCGTCACAACTTATGGCAACTACCTTAGCAACCGTCGAGGCTCGCGAGGTATTACGGTGCGATCACTGCAGTCTGGTGCAGTTCCGCACCATCGACTCCCACTGCCGGCGGTGCCGCAAGCCGCTTGAAGAGGAGGAACCGGAGCCTCAGCTTCTCTCGCTCGTCCCTGCACACACGCACGCTCACCCACACCCCCCCGCACCAAACGCACCTTCAATCGATGTCGCAAAAGCCGTCCGCGACCTCCGCCACACCCGCGGCCTCAGCCAGCGCGAACTGGCTCTGCGCATGAACGTGCCTCGCACCTATATCTCCAAGATCGAGAATGGTAAGGCCCTGCCGACCCTCTCCTCGCTCGAGCGTCTGGCCCATGCCCTTGAAGCCCATATCTGTGATCTGCTGCATGATGCCCGCAGCCGCCGCCACGACGCGATCACCACTGTCATGGCTGACCCGTTCCTCGCCGAGCTGCTCCCGTACATAGCCCGGATGAACGCCTACCAGCGATCCGTCTTCCTGAGCCACGTACGCGATATGGCGACAGGCCGGCGCAAGCCGGCGCTGGCCTGAAGCCCGGCTTTGCCTGGCGCCTGGCCGACGCCGGAGCATCGCCGCGCCGACGCCATCCCGCGCCTTGCAAGCAATCGACTTGCTACGACCGATCAGCACCATCCGTAAGCCCGCCGATGCGCACCACAGTTACCTTCACGGCTGCTCTGCCGACGCCAGACGCGGTATGCTAACGGACAGGGGAGAGCTAGCCGTTGCCGCCAGAGCAGCCCAGCCGCGTTCATGAACTTGCAGCGGACGAGCAGGCCGTCTACCGGCGACTCGACTCCACCCGCCTGCCCAAGCACGTCGCCGTCATCATGGACGGAAATGGCCGCTGGGCCGGCAAGCGCTCGCTTAAACGCTTCTTCGGCCACCAGCAGGGCGCCGAGTCGGTGCAGTACGTCGTCGAAACTGCCTCGCGTATTCACCTGCCCTGGCTCACCCTCTACGCTTTTTCGCTCGAGAACAACCTTCGCCGCCCCCGCATGGAAGTCAACTTCCTCATGCGCCTGCTCTCCAGCTACTTGTCGAACAACGTCCAGCGCATGAACGACAACAACGTGCGCATCCGCTACATCGGCCGCACCCATGAGCTGCCCAGCGAAGTCCGCGAACGCATGGACTGGGCCGCCGCTCAGACCGCCAACAACACCGGCACCACGCTTACCCTGGCCCTCAATTACGGCGCCCGCTCAGAGCTCGTCGACGCCTTTCGTACCCTCGCCCTCGAGCTTCAGGCCAGCGGCAAGAGCCCCCACGACGTGACTGAGCGGGACATCGAGCGCCACCTCTACACCTCCCACATGCCCGATCCCGATCTGCTCGTCCGCACCTCCGGTGAAATGCGCATCTCGAACTACCTGCTCTGGCAGATCGCCTACACCGAGATCTTCGTCACCGACCGCCTCTGGCCCGACTTTCGCGGCATCCACCTCCTCGAGGCCATCGAGGACTACCAGAAGCGCGAACGTCGCTATGGCGGCCTCAACGACGGCACTGAGTCAGACGACATCAGCGCCCTGCCGTCAAACGTCCTCGTCCAGCGGTAAGCTCTCACCGCCTTCTTCAAGACTCCCCTCGCACTGTTGAAAACTCTCGCTGAGTATTCACGAGCGTGTAAAGCCCCTGCTCGGTTTGAGGTGGTATTCCCTTGGTGGAGGCACTATGAAAAACCATTATCTAAAAGTAGCAAGTGCCGCGGCGACTCTCTCGCTTGCGGTTTGTTCCCACGGCGTAGCTCAAAGTACATTGTCGGGTCCGGCCAAGCATGTGCTGTTGCTCAGCATCGACGGCATGCACGCTGTCGATTTCAAAAACTGCGTGGATGGTGTCGCCGGTGTCAACGGTGGCGACCCGTACTGCCCTAACCTTGCCGCCCTCGGCCAGATCGGCGTCAATTACGTCGCTGCCTCGACCTCGAAACCCTCTGATTCCTTCCCGGGTTTAATGTCGATCGTCTCCGGCTCCACGCCAAAGACGATGGGCGTCTACTACGACGTAGCCTACGACCGCTCTCTCGACGCCCCGGCAACGACCACCGGCAACGGCGTTGCAGGCGGCCCATGCACGGCGTACGGTCTGCCCACCGGCACCACCACAGAGTACGAAGAGGGCATTGACCTCGACCAGACCAAGCTCAACGGGGGTGCGCCGGGAGCCGGGCTGACCGATGGAGGCGTACGGTCCATCGATCCGCAGAAGCTGCCCCGGGACCCGGCTACAGGCTGCGCGCCGGTTTACCCGTGGAATTTTGTGCGCACCAATACGGTCTTCGGGGTCATTCACCAGGCGGGCGGTTACACGGCCTGGGCCGATAAGCACCCGGCCTACTCGTCGGTAGGCGGCCCTGGGGCCACCGACAACCTCGACGACTTTTACGCCCCTGAGATCAACTCGAATGTGGTGGCGCTGCCTGGAATTACAACCTCGGAAGGCGCTTCCTGCGCGACGGTCCGCGACACCGCGGCGGACCTGACCTCTTGGACCAACAGCTTTGACAACATCCAGTGTTACGACCAGCTCAAGGTCAACGCGATCCTGAAGCAGGTCGCCGGCAAGACGCACACCGGCGCTGCCGCCCAGGTGCCGGTTATCTTCGGCATGAACTTCCAGGCGGTCAGTGTTGGAGAAAAGCTGATCGAAGGCACCATCGGCACGGGCGGTTACCTCGATGCCGCAGGGGCCCCGGGCGGCGAGCTGCTCAAGGAAATTGAGTACGTCGATGCGGCCATCGGCGACATCGTCGCCGCGCTCAAGAGCAGCGGCCACTTCGACGATACCCTGATCATCATCACCGCCAAGCACGGCCAGTCGCCGATCGACCCGAATCTGTACAAACGCAATGGCACCGTGACCCCGGCGACCTTGTTAGCCGGCATGCTGCCTTACTCCGAGTCGCCGCTTAACCCTACCGGCATAGGCTCAACCGAAGATGATGTCTCTCTCATCTGGCTCAACAACGGCGCCAGCGTTACCGATGCAGTGGCGACGCTGGAGCAGAATGCCGCAGGCATCGGCCTGGGGCAGATTTTCTACGGGCCTTCGCTATGGCTCAACTACAACCACGGCGGCCTGGCGCCCGACCAGGATCCCCGCACACCCGACATCATCGTGACGCCGAACGTGGGCGTGACCTACTCCAACAGTAAAAAGAAGCTGGCCGAGCATGGCGGCTTCTCGCATGACGACACCAACGTCATGCTGCTGCTGGCTAACCCCTACCTGGTCCAGCGCACAGTCTCCTCGCCGGTGACCACCGCTCAGATCGCCCCGTCCATCCTGGAAGCAGTAGGTCTCGAGCCGGCTGCGCTTGACGGCGTTAAGCAAGAAGGTACGCCGATCCTGCCCGGCGTTAGCCTGAAGTAGGTTCGCTGCCGTAACAGGGAGTCGCATCCGTGCGGCTCCCTGTTCGCTGCTCAGCCGTGCGTCAGCTATGGGCTCGGCGAAAACGTAGATACCCCCACTCCTCCGGCACATGCATATCGACAATCCCCTGCGGCGTCCACACCCAGTTGTCTTCTCTCGCCTGCCCAGCCTTCCACTCCACCCGGCTGAAGTTGATCCGCCACTCCGCCCCATCGATCGGGTGCGGCACATGCTGGCGCGACTCAAAAGCGCTCAGCGGATATGCAATCTCAAGCGTCCAGCCACGGTCGGTATCGGTCGATAGGTTCAGCGTCCCATGGATCGCAACCGCCGTCTTCAACCCCTGAATATCCCAGCTGTTATCCGCCTTGCCCTGCATCTTGTACGGCTTGTCCAGGAACAGATCCCAACCGGTATTGAGCGCGTTCATCTCAAACTCGTAGTAGCTCGGCGTAGCCGGCAGCGGCTTGATGAAAACCTCAAAATCGTTGTCGTGAAAAATAATCGAGTCATGCTCGGTAAGCGTAGCCTTCACATCCGGCTCCTCAAGCTCAGCCGCGATGTAGAGATACTGGTCATCCCACAGCATCTTCACGCGCGTTCGATACCGCGGCTTCGGTTTGGCCGATCCTTCAATGTCGACGAAGTCACTTGTCCACTTCGCCTTGGCCCATGCCGCGTCGTCTAGCCTGCCATCCACTCGAATTGGCGAGCTCGCACGCTCACAGTCGTAGGAGAGCGGCGTCTGCGCCAACGCGCCAAGATGCGCCACAAACAAAACCACAAAAATCAATCTACGCAGCGTGAACCTCTTTCCTTGCGATGGGACTTGGAACTACTCCGCGATCACCCCGGCAAAAAGCGCATCGTCCGGATACACCGGCGTCCGCGCCGCCACCAGCAGATACGCCTCTTCATCCATCGAATCTTCAAACTCCGCGCGCACCCGCTCCAGCACACCGCGTTGCGAGCTATGCTCCAGAAACGCCTCCACCTTGCGCTCCTTCCATTCACCCAGATCGAGAGTCAGCGAGAAAGGGACACGCGCCCCCGCGTTGGCCGCCTCTTCATCGCGCGTCGAGATGAACCGCGTGGCAGCGTAGTAGAGCTTCTGCGGCGCCCATGCAGTCGTCTCGCCGCGCAGCTGCTCAGGGTAGAAGCCACTGCGCCCCGCCCAGTGAAACGCAGCCGTAGCTGCCAGCGAGATCATCGTGTGGTCCCGGTGCAGGTTCATCCCGCCATCGGCGCCAAAGGTAAGCACCACATGCGGCCGCTCCCGGCGAATATGCGCGACAAGCTCGCCCACCATCGGCTGAAACGGTTCAAGATGCAGCCCACCATCGGGATAGTGCAGGATCGTCGCATGACGCACACCGAGCAAAGCGCAGGCCGCGGCAAACTCGGCTCGCCGCGCCTCGGCCAGCTCTGTATTGCTCTGGCCGGTCGCCCGGTAGGACCCGGCAGCGCCATCGGTCAGGCAAACCACGCTCGTCACCACCCCGCTGGCTTCCGCCATCAGCAGCGCGCCACCAAAGGCTCCTGCCTCGTCATCCGGATGAGCTGTAATGCACATGAGTCGAAAAGCCAAGTGCCTACTCCCTTTGCTACTCCTGCGCAGTTAGCTCTTTCGCGCAAAAAGATATCAACTGCACTTCAAGCGGCGAGATATTTGCTTCCGGCGCTATCAAGGGTCGCAGGCCACTTGGTCCAGGTCCACGCAAAACTCAAGAGGACAGGTGCGCCACTGAAGCCTCAGCATCCCGCTCTGCCGCAACAGCGCTCACCCTCGCCTTCGCGCCGGCAGTCCCACGGCAGGCTCATCTGCGCAACCGGCCTGAACGTGTGCCGGTGCAGCAGCGTAGGCCCATGCCGCCGCAGCGCCTCCAGATGCTCGGGCGTGCTGTATCCCTTGTGCGACTCAAGCCCATACTGCGGATACACGCAGTGATACTCGCACATGCGCCGGTCGCGATAGACCTTCGCCACCACCGACGCCGCGGCAATCGAGATCGAGAGCGAATCCCCGTAGATAATGCTCGTCTGCGCACACGCATGGTCCAGCCGCATGGCATCGATCAGCAGGTGGTCCGGCTCAGGGGTAAGCGCCACCACCGCCGCCAGCATCGCCAGCCGCGTAGCCTGGTAGATGTTCACCCGGTCGATCGTCTCGGCGTCGATCTCGCGAATGGCAATCGCAATCGCCCGCGCCCGCACAATCGCAGCCAGCCGCTCGCGATCCTCCGGGGTAAGCTGCTTTGAATCCCGCAAGCCGCGAATGCGGCAGTTCTCCGGCAGAATCACAGCAGCCGCAACCACCGGGCCAAATAGCGCCCCGCGCCCCACCTCGTCTACCCCTGCAATCCGCACCGCTCCAAGCGCCCGCGCAGCCTTCTCATACTTCGCCCCGCACACCAGCGAGCGCAGCATGTGCATCTTGACCGTGGCCGCGGAGAGTGTCCGCGCTTCGGCAGGTTGGCTAGGCGCCTCAAGCAACATCGTCCTAGTGTAAACGCGAGGGCACCGTCGCAAAACTCGTCCGCAAACAAGAACACCCGGCGGAAAGCCGGGTGTTCTTCCATCACGCAGTGTAACTAAGCCGTGCGCTCAACTTCCTTAAGCCGCGCAGCCTTGCCACGCAGCGCCCGCAGATAAAACAGCTTCGACCGGCGAACCTTCGCCGACCGCAGCTTCTCGATCTTGTCGATCACCTTGGAGTTATAGGGAAAGATACGCTCCACACCCTGCCCAAAGCTCATCTTGCGCACAGTAAAACACCCCTGCGGCCCCTGCTTGCAGGCGATCACCAGGCCTTCAAAAGCCTGCAGCCGTTCCTTATCGCCTTCCTTGATCTTGACCTGCACGCGCACGGTGTCACCGGGGGCAAAGTCGGGATGGTCGGTACGCTGGAGCTTATCGGCGAGGCGCTGCATAACTGGATGAATAGACATTCGATTGTTCCGTTCCTGTATGGATGGTCGTAATTCCGGGCGATGACCAGAACCTCTAGTCTACAACAACCGGCACCTCCAACGCCTCACTTTTGAGGCAGGCTCGCAACAAACGCCAGCTCCGCAGCAGTAAGC
>CAXTMM010000093.1:0-6580 GCA_964245415.1 uncultured Acidobacteriaceae bacterium
GCCCTATGGCCGAGCGCTACATCCGCCCCTCGTCTCAGTATGCCGACCTGATCGTCGAAGGCGGCACCTCGCTTGACTGGTCCGTAGAGCAGGTCCTGAGCACCCTTCGCCGGCTCCACCTGCTCCACGCGGACGAAGAACTGCCCTTGGGCCTCTCCTAGAAGCAACATAGGTGGCCCACCCATCTCGCGTTTGACACGTGTATTCCATTCAACTCTTCCTGCACAACCCTTCCATCCACTCAAAACCGACGCCGGCCGCCCCAACGGTCACCTTCCAAAACACCTATCCTCCTCTAGGGGAGACAAAACATGGCCGAAAGCTACGTAATCCTGGGCGCATACGGCGGCATCGGCAGTGCCCTCGCCCGCCGCCTGGCCGCCAAAGGCAGCCGCCTGCTGCTGGCCGGCCGCAAGCCCGAAAAACTCACCCCTCTTGCCGCCGAACTGGGTGCCGACCAAGTTCTCGCCGACGCCACTGACAGCACCCAGATCGAAGCCGCCATCGCCCAGGCCGCTCAGACCTTCACCCAGCAAGGCGGCCAGATCGACGGCATCGCCAACTGCTTCGGCTCCCTGCTCCTCAAACCCGCACACGCCACCACCGATGCCGAGTTTGAATCCGTCCTCGCCGTCAATCTCAAAAGCGCCTTCGCCACCGTCCGCGCCGCCGCAAAGCATATGAAAACTCCAGGCAGCATCGTCTTCGTCTCGAGCGCCGCCGCCCGCCACGGTCTTATCAACCACGAGGCAATAGCCGCCGCTAAAGCCGGAGTTCAGGGCCTTGCACTGTCCGCCGCCGCCAGCTACGCCCGCCGCGGGCTCCGCTTCAACTGCGTAGCCCCCGGCCTCACCGAGACACCTCTTACCGCCCGCATCACCTCGAACGAAGCCTCAGCCAAAGCCTCGCTGGGCATGCACGCCCTGGGCCGCTTCGGTCAGCCCGAAGAAATAGCCGCCGCCATCGGATTCCTCCTTGACCCGGCCAACAGCTGGATCACCGGCCAGGTCCTCGGCGTAGACGGCGGCCTGGGCTCCGTCTGGAGCAAGGGCGCGTAGTTTCTAGTTCCGTTGGTTCCGGTCTCTTCCCTCTGGTACTCGACCGTCGTTCCTTTTTGAACCAAATATTGTTCCAGGGTCCGGATCGTCAATGGTCCAATCCAAGCTGTATGGCTTGGATCGACCTGCGACCAGCAAAAAGGAGTATCCGCCAGACTTACAGGCTCTGGGCGCTGTAGAAGGTCGCGCAGCGGCCGCCACAATCACGACCAGCTATCCTTGGTGAGTATTCGCGCCCATCAACCCGAGCGCGACGACCCAAGGGAGCAATCAGACCATGTCCACGCACGTCTACAACAACCTGATCGGCGGAGCCTGGCTCCCGGCTCGCACCAACAAGACCTTCCTCAACACCAACCCTGCCGACACCGACGACCTGATCGACGAGTTCCAGGAGTCAGGCGCAGACGACATCGCCGCCGCCGTGGACGCCGCCACCGAGGCCTATAAAACCTGGCGCCTCACCCCGGCCCCCAGGCGCGCCGAAATCCTCTACCGCACCGGCGAAATCCTCACCCAGCGCAAAGAGCAGTACGCCCAGGCCATGACCCGCGAGATGGGCAAGGTCCTCAAGGAGACGCGCGGCGACGTTCAGGAAGCCATCGACACCGCCTTCTACATGGCCGGCGAAGGCCGCCGACTCTTCGGCCAGACCACCCCCTCCGAGCTCCAGAACAAGTTCGCCATGTCCCTTCGCCAGCCCCTCGGGGTCATCGGCATGATCGCCCCGTGGAACTTCCCCATGGCCATCCCCTCCTGGAAGCTCTTCCCGGCCCTGGTCTGCGGCAACACCTGCGTCATCAAACCAGCCGAAGACACCCCACTCTCGACCATCCATATCGTCCAGGCGCTGATCGACGCCGGCCTGCCCCCAGGCGTGGTCAACATCGTCACCGGCTTCGGCCCCGAGGCGGGCGCGCCGCTCGTCGCGCATCCCGGCGTTCGCGCCATCTCCTTCACTGGCTCGTCCGAAGTCGGCCGCCAGATCGGCCAGGCCGCCGCCGGCCTCTTCAAGCCCTGCTCGCTCGAGATGGGCGGCAAGAACGCCATGATCGTCATGGACGACGCCAACCTCGCCCTCGCCCTCGATGGCGCCGTCTGGGGCGCATTCGGAACCACAGGCCAACGCTGCACCGCCACCAGCCGCATCCTCGTCCACGCAAAGCTCGCCGCCGAGTTCACCGACAAACTCGTCTCCCGCGCCACCAGACTCCACGTCGGTAACGGCCTCGACGAAACAGTCGACATGGGCCCGCAGATCAACCAGTCCCAGGTCGACCGCTCCGCACACTACTCCGAAATAGCCACCCACGAGGGCGCGCACCTTGTCTGCGGCGGCGGCCGCCTCGAAGATGGCTCCTACGACCGCGGTCATTTCTTCGCTCCCACCGTCTTTGCCGGTGTCAGGCCCCACATGCGCATTGCCCGCGAAGAGGTCTTCGGCCCCGTCGTCAGCATCCTCGAGTTTTCCGATTTCGACGAAGCCATATCTATCGCAAACGACATCGATTACGGCCTCTCGACCGCCATCTACACCCGCGACGTCAACCGCGCCTTCCGCGCCATCCGCGACCTCGAGGCTGGCATCACCTACGTCAACGCCCCCACCATAGGCGCCGAAGTCCACCTCCCCTTTGGCGGCGTCAAGCAGACCGGCAACGGCCACCGCGAAGGCGGCACCGGTGCGCTCGACTTCTACACCCAGTGGAAGTCGGTCTACATCGACTACTCCGACAAGCTTCAACGCGCCCAGATCGACACGAGCGACTAGCCACACGCACCTCACGCCGCGTAATCCGCAGGACACCACACGCACTTTGGTACTCAACTCAGCAGTCCCGTAGCTATAAAGCAACCTCCAGGTGGGACGATAAGCAAACTGGAGAACGGAACGGTGCTCAGTACTACGGAATCAGGCCTGCCGCGGACGGCCTTATGGTCGGTCGTGCTCTCAATCAGCCTCCTTCTTTCACTCTCTACTCCGCTTTCAGCCCAGGTGACAGCCGCACTCGGAGAAGGCATCAGCGCCGCGGCAGCCGGTCGCGGCGGCACTATGGCCGCGGAGCCCGGAAGCGCTCTCGACGCAATGGAGGACAATCCCGCAGGCCTCGCGACCATCCATGCTTCGCTGCTGGAGCTGAGCGGCATCGCCGGCCTCGGCTCAGGCTCGTTTGAAAACTCGGTCGACAGCCATGGCGCACTCGCTGGCGCATCCGGTGCACTGCCTTATGGAAGTTTCGCCATACCACTTGGCAACAGCCGCTGGACAGCCGCTTTCGCCGAAACACCCGAGATGATGTGCCGCGTCGACTGGCACTACATCGACCCGCCTGGAACTGCGGGCGTCACCTACGGTGAGCAGACCAACAAGTCAAAGATTGTGACGATGCGCTCCTCGGTCGGCATAGCCGGGGCTCTCGGCGCTCGATGGTCGCTCGGCGCCACCGTCGGCCTGGTCTACAACACCAACACCCTCAACGCGCCCTACATCTTTCAGCAGCAGCCGCAATTGGCCGGCCTCAAGGTCCTGCTTGACCTTGATACCCGCGGGTTCGGCTGGAACGGCAGCGCCGGCGCGACATGGCAGCCTTCGGACAAACTCCGCTTCGGTGCAGCCTGGAAGAGCGCTACCTCTATCCAGTCGCACGGCAGCGCCAACGGCAGCGCTTCGGCGCTCTTTGCCGTGCTCGGCATCGCGGCCGGCCCTGCCTTTCACTACCAGGCCGAGGTCGACAACCGCCTGCCGCAATCCACCGTCGCCGGCTTACGCTGGGAGCAAAGCCCGCGTCTACGCCTGGCGATTGAAGGCAACTGGGTCGACTGGGCGGGCGCCTTCCGGGTACTCCCCGTCAAGCTCAAGCAGGGTACCAATGGCACGATCAACAGCGTAGTCGGTAGCAATACCTTTAACGATCACATCGCCCTGCACTGGCGCAACCAGGGTGCGGTGCACGTTGGCGCCGAGTTGCCGCTGTCAGACCGCTGGACTCTACGGGGCGGCTACGCCTACATTTCCGACCCTGTGCCGAGTAAGACTCTAACGCCCCTCACCGCGGCGATCCTGCGCAACTCGCTTGCCGCCGGGGCCGGCTGGCATCGCGGCAGACTCACGCTCGACGCAGCCTACCAGGCGCAGCTACCCGTCTCGCAAAGCGTTGGCCAGAGCGCCCTGCTGGCGGGCGAGTACAGCCACACCCACGTCCAGGTCATGGAGCAATCGCTCGTACTCACCTCGCGGATTAACTTCTAGCCACTCTCGATCGGTTCAAGGTCAAGATCCGCCTGCGGTAGCCTTTCCTCGCACCTCGTCCGGTACCATGGTCATGAACGCTCATGAAGACAGGACCGGCATGATCATCGGTGTACCCAGGGAAGTCAAAGACCACGAAACGCGCGTCGCCATCACCCCCGCAGGCGTCAAGGAACTGAAGGCATCCGGCCACACCGTCCTCGTCGAGCAGCACGCCGGCGAGCTCTCCGCCTTCGCCGACGAGGAATATCAGAACGTCGGCGCCGAGATCGTCGGAGCAGCGGCAAACGTCTGGGATCATGCCGAGCTCATCGTCAAGGTCAAGGAGCCCACCGACAAGGAATACATCTTCTTCCGCCCCGGGCTCACCCTCTTCACCTACCTGCACCTCGCGCCTCTGCCCGCCCTTACTCAAGCGCTGCTCTCCAAACAAGTCACCGGCATCGCCTACGAGACCATCCGCGACACCCTCGGCACCCTCCCCCTGCTTACCCCCATGTCCGAGGTAGCCGGCCGCATGTCGGTCCAGGTAGGCGCGTCGTATCTGGAAAAATCAAAAGGCGGCCGCGGACTTCTTCTCGGCGGCGTCCCGGGCGTGCCCCCCGCTGAGGTCTGTATCCTGGGCGGGGGCATCGTAGGCACCAACGCAGCCAAAATAGCGCTCGGCATGGGCGCCAAGGTCACCATTGTTGATCGCAACCTTCACCGCCTCCGCGAGCTTGACGACATCTTCTCAGGCCGCGTATACACCCTCGCCTCCAACCTCCACAACCTCACCGAGGCAGTCAAAGCGGCCGACCTCGTCATTGGAGGTGTCCTCATCCCTGGCGCCGCCGCCCCCAAGCTCGTCACACGCTCCATGGTCGCGCAGATGAAGAAAGGCGCCGTCATCGTCGACGTAGCCATTGACCAGGGCGGATGCATCGAAACAGCCAGGCCCACCACCCACTCCGACCCGTCTTACCTGGTCGACGGCGTAGTCCACTACTGCGTCACCAACATGCCCGCCGCCGTGCCCAACACCTCAACCCTTGCACTCACCAACGCCACCTTCCCTTACCTCCAGCGCCTGGCCCACCTCGGACCCACGGGCGCCCTGCTCGCCGACCCCGGCCTCGCTGAGGGCGTCAACACCCACGCTGGCATCCTCACCTGCGAGCCCGTAGCCGACTCTCAGGGCAGACCCTGGCGTCCCGTCGTCGAGTTACTCGCCTCCTGAGCGAGCCGTCCGTCCCCGCAAGCAAGAGAGCGCGGCTCTTACGAGTCGCGCTCTCACCACCACGCCGTCATCTTGAGTGAATGAGCGACACGGCATCCGCCACTGCCTCAAGCATTCACTCCGCCGCAATCTGCGTACAACCTAGTTTAAAGAAACATTCCGCTCCAGCCGAAACGTCAGCGAGGTCTCCGCCGGGATCACAAGCTCCTTATTCCCGGTTAAGGCAGACCCCGTCGCGCCCGCACCGGCTCCGGCCAAACCACCGATCAGCGCTCCACGCCCACCTCCAGCCAGACCGCCTACGATAGCTCCAAAGCCGGTACCGCCGCCGGTCAACGCCGCCGTCCGCTTCCCTTTTCCTTTTTCCGCCCGCTCAATCGTGCTGCTGGCCACCTGGTAGGTGTGCCCCTCGGCGCGCACACTATCCAGCCGAATGGCCAACTCCGCTCCACCCTTGAAGTGACCCAGCGCTTTCGCGTCGGTAACTGTACCACTCGCCGGCGCCCCAGCCCGGATCAGAACCACGCCCCCAACGCGTACCGGATCCACCACCGTCGCGTTAAACCTGTCTCCGGCCTGCGCTGTCTTCGAGCTCAGCGTCTGCCCCAGGCTGACCACGATATGGGTGCCCGCTGGGATCGTCGTCGGCGCCCTCGGTGCCGGCGTAGCAGAAGCAGGCGCATTCGGCTGCTGTACTCCGTTCTGCGCAGGCGCCGGCGGCATCGGCCCCGACCCCGCGCCGGGATTCATCGCCTGCTGCGCGGGTTGGTTGGGTGCCGGAGCCGAGGCCGGCTGCTGCGCGGATTGGTTGGGTGCCGGAGCCGAGCCCGGCTGCTGCGATGACTGTGTCGTACTGTGGCAGCCGCCGGCAAGAAGCGCGGCAGCCAGTGCAAGAGGAAAAGACATTGTTGACAAGCGCGTTGATCTCATAGCACTCCGTGGGATGCGCACCGGCGCCGGTGAGGTTTTCCTCCTACATTCTGCCCCGGTTATCTTGCAAGCTTGAAGTCACCACGTACTCCCACCAGACGGTGGCGGCCATGTATCGAGAAG
>CAXTMM010000093.1:6590-11383 GCA_964245415.1 uncultured Acidobacteriaceae bacterium
AGGTGATACTGGTTATGCGCCGCCGCGCTTTCCAGCAGATCGCGAACAGATTTCTCGCGCATTGGCAATCCTGGCTTATTTGTACAGCGAATTCGCCGCTCGAGTTGTTCCTGCTGCGCACCGGCAATGCTGGCTGCGTGATGAGCTCCGCTTAGAAAGCGAGCGCAAAGGGCGTCCCAAGCCTCGGCTGCGCTGTCAGTACTGCTCGGAAAACTTTCAGAGTTATGACGCGGATAAGGCGCTTCCAGACCTTCGATCCAGTCCAAGGCCAGCCGCTGCCAATAAGCAGCGTGCCACAGTTCCTCATAGATCGTATGGGGCGCACCTCCGTAGCGCTTCTGAGCAGTAGGTTCGTCAAGACCCTCAATGATGTGAGCTGGCGGAGCGCCAGCGCTGTCGCCGATGAGCGTCGATGCCAGTTCGGTCACCCTTGTTTCCCCATTCACCGTCAGGATTCGCTCCAAGGCGTTAAAGTCATTGCTTGGCGAGCAAAGTATATCGCTCCTTGATGGTCACCTACCCAGCCGAGCTTGCCCCCCCTTTTGACACCACCAGCAGCACGATTCCTGGAGCCCCGACAAGCACTCGATCCTTGCATCGATAGAAGAGAGACGTTTAGCCATCCGCAAGTCGCAGGCGAGCCCGCCAACCCGGATCCGTCCACACAAGGAGTCACAAGCGTGAGCGAGCAACCACCTGAATTCAGCCGCCGCACCCTGCTCGTCAAGGGAACAGCAGCGGCCATCGCCACTGGCGTTCTACCCGCTGCCCTTGCCCAGACCGGCACACCGCCGGTCGTCGACACTGGCACCGCCAACGGCGGCAAGGTCAGCTTCCCAAACGAGGACGCCGCTACCGAGAAACCCGCCGGAGATCCGCCCAACCCCCGGCCCGGCGACCAGCGCATCGGCTTCGCCGTCATTGGCCTCGGCCGTCTCTCGCTCGATCAGATCCTGCCTGCGTTCTCCTCGTGCAAAGAGGCAAAGCTCGCAGCTCTGGTAAGCGGTACCCCCGCCAAAGCTAACGCCATCGGTCAGCAGTACGGCCTTCCCGCCTCGAGCGTCTACAGCTACGATCGCTTCGACGAACTAGCCCAGCGCAAGGACATCCAGGCCGTCTACATCGTGCTGCCCAACGCTTTGCACCGCCCGTGGGCTGAGCGAGCCGCAAAGATCGGCAAGCACGTGCTGTGCGAAAAGCCGATGACCGTCTCCTCCGCCGACGCAGAAGCGATGATCGCCGCCTGCCGCGCCGCTCGCGTCAAGCTGATGATCGCCTACCGCTGCCAGTACGAGATCACCAATCGCTATCTCGACGACCAGGTGCGCGCGGGCAAACTCGGCACCATCCGTTCCATCCACGCCATCAATGGTCAAAACATGGCCGCAACTTCCGACGGGCTCGAGCAGTGGCGCTTCAAAAAGGCTCTCGCCGGTGGCGGCTCCCTGCCCGACGTCGGCCTCTACTGCCTCAACGGCTCCCGCGCCCTGCTCGGCGAAGAGCCGGTTGGAATCACCGCCTGGATCCAGACGCCTCCCAACGACCCGCGCTTCCGCGAGGTCGAGGACCTCGTCGACTTCACGCTGCACTTCCCTTCAGGCGCCATCGCCAGCTGCACATCCTCCTACAGCGCCCACCAGCTGCGCTCGCTCACAGTAGCCGGCTCTGACGCCTGGGCGCGCATGGACAAGGCCTTCGACTACCGCGGTCAGACCCTCCACATCTCCCGGCTGGATGGCAGGGTCGAGAGCACCAGCGAGCTTGACCTCGGCTACAAGAATCAGTTCTCGCTCGAAATCGACCACATGGCCGCCTGCGTCAAAACCGGCCGCGAGCCCCGCACATCCGGCGAAGAAGGCCTACAGGATCACACACTGATGGAAGCGATCTACGACGCAGCCCGCACCGGCCGCGCCGTGCGCCTGCCCCCTGTCCCCAGGCCCGACAACACCCGCGGTCCGGCGCTCCCGCCACTTGAGCTGTAAGCGAGCCTCGAGTCCAGCTCGCAAATGCCACCCCCACGTCTCGCACCTGAGACGTGGACACCGACACGGCTACCTCAAGAATCTTCCGCTCTCACAACACCTCTCATCCTGAGCGCAGCAAAGGATCCGCGTTCGCCTCCTGGCCGCGCAATACCGCCCCCGCTCCTGTCTCCTGCCGCCTTTTTCCGACTCCAAAAACTTCCTGCAGCTCAGCCACCTCCGGCGCCGCGTCGAAGCCCTGCTCAGAGGTAGCATGGAGCATGCAAGAACAGAGCAATCAGCGCATGGGAGTGGAAGCCGGCCATCCCCGGCCCAGTAGTCCCACGCCCGCATACTCGAGAGCATTCACCCACCCGCGCCAGCCAGCACTGACCTGCCGCCTCTACGCAGCCACCTGCGCCTGCGCAGCCGCAATGCTGCTCAGCACCGAGGCTCGTGCGCAGCAGCCACCCGCACCGCCACAGACCTCCACAGTCCTCCAGCCCACGCTCAGCGAGCTGCGCTCCACCATCGCCGGCCTGCACATTGCCAAATGGAAGGCTCCCGGCCCAGTGAAAGACGAAGCCCTCGGCAACGCCGGCTCGATCAACCGCGACCTTGAGAACACCCTTCCCGCCCTGCTTCAGCAAGCCGACGCAACCCCGCAGTCGGTCGCGAATACCTTCGCGGTTTACCGCAATTTCGATGCGCTCTACGAAGTCCTGCTCCGGGTCTCGGGCACTGCCGAGCTGGCCGCGCCCGACGAAGAGGCCGCCAATCTCGCCCACTCGCTCGTGACCCTCGATGCCGCTCGCCGCGCGCTCGCCGACTCCATTCTCTCTGCGAGCCGAGCGCAGGAGCTCGCCCTCCAACAGGCGCGGCAGCCTCCGCCCACGGCGGCTGCCCTACCTCCACCCGCCTCAGCCACAGTCGTTGATGACGGCCCCACAGCCGCGCCCGCGCATCGCAAACCTAAAGCAAAGCCGAAACCGGCACCGCAGGCAACACCTCAAACCTGGCTGGAACCGCCTTCGCCAAGAAACTTTGACCCGCAAACTTACGTAATCAAGGCGCTGGGAACACCGCTCGCCGGACCGGTGTCTATAGCAATGCAGGCAGACGGATGCATCAACTCCGGACATTGGCATCTCCGGTCTTTCTCGCCACCACGCAGCCTGCTATTGTAGGAGGGTTCCTCTACGTGCAAGCGGGAATCGCGGTGGGCAATCTGGCAACTATTGTCGGCATCCGGCCGGAAGAAGCGGCCATCCTCACCGAGCTGAAAGCAGGCTCGGAGGAAGCCTTTGCGTGGCTCATCGCGCAGTACCACCAGCCTATTTACAGCCTGGTCGCCCGCACCGTTCAAAATCCAGGCGACGCTCCCGACGTCACCCAGGACATCTTCGTCAAGGTCTTCCGAGGCATCTCCGGCTTCCACGGCGACTCCAGCCTGCGAACATGGATCTACCGGATCGCTCTCCACGAGGCGTCCAATCAGCGCCGCTGGTGGTCTCGGCACTGCCGGCAGGAGATCACGATCGAGACCGAGATTGGCCAGGCCTCCAACGGCCAGCCCATCCTGCTCAAAGACACCCTGGCCGACGAACACGAGTCTCCCTTCGACTTTGCCGCCCATGCGCAGATTCGCGCCCGGGTCGAAGCCGAACTCCGCGAAGTCCCCGAGCCCTTTCGCTCCACCGTTGTGCTCCGGGACATCGAGGGCTTTGCTTACGAGGAGATTGCCGAGATCCTCGACGTCAATCTCGGCACTGTCAAGTCCCGCCTGATGCGAGGACGTGCGCAGCTTAAAACCCGGCTCGCCCCGTATGTGGAAGCGGCCAAGCCGCGCGATGGCGCAGCCTCACCCGCCAGACACACCCCGCGCTACGGCGCCAAGCAGGAGGCCGGATGATTGCCCTCACCTGCCAGTACAACCGTTCGCGCTTCTCCGCCTACCTTGATGGCGCCATTACCGGTGTCGAGATGCATGCCCTTGGCCGCCACCTTGAGAGCTGCGCCGGCTGTGCAGCCGAGTTCGCCACCTGGCGTACCGTTCAGTCCACCGTCGCCTCGCTTGGCCCTGCCAGGCCACCCGCCGATCTCGCCCTCCGTCTTCGCGTCGCCATCTCGCAGGAGCGCGACCGCACCCCGCGCCAGGCACTCTCGCGCTTCTCACTTCGCTGGGAGAACACATTTGCGCCTCTCCTGCTGCGCGCCTCCGCCGGCTTTGCCTCGGCCGTTCTCCTCATCGGTACAGTAGGCCTCTTAATCGGCACATTCGCTACGCCCGAACCGCTCACCGCCCGCGACGAGCCCATCGGCATGGCCACCAACCCGCGCCTGCTTTACTCCCGAGTGCCGGCAGGCTCAATCGAAGCCGATCCCCCCGACAGCTCCATTGAAGGTTCGGTGGTCGTACGCGCCTTCGTCGACCAGGGTGGTCGCGTCTATGACTTCCACGTCATCTCCGGCGCTACCGATGGCCGCACCCATGCGGCGCTTGAAAACAAACTGCTCTTCAGCACCTTTGAGCCGGCCCGCGTCTTCGGTCAGCCCGTTCCAGGCTCGGTGCTGCTCTCCTTTGCCGATGTCTCCGTGCAGGGTTAGCTACCATCTTTCTTTACCTGCGCACTGGGTCCTGATTCGCCACACCCCGTCACTGTGGTCAACCCCGTTGACTTCTTCCCTCCGCGATACACCGCTGAGGGACCTGCCGCCACCAACCGCGTGGCTCTCAATAAGCACATACAGAAACTGCAGGTTTGACCCCCGCCCACGCTCCTGCATAGACTCAAAACGGGTACGCACCCACCCCCTATGCACCTCACC
>CAXTMM010000094.1:0-11333 GCA_964245415.1 uncultured Acidobacteriaceae bacterium
GGCATGGCGGGCAGTACCCTGCTCGCGCAGCCGTTCGCCTACTTCGGCGGCGGCCTCACGACCACTGGGGTGACGCTCGGGCAAAGCGCGGCGAATGCAATGCTTAACATCACGGACACGCGCATGCTCGACCAGGTGCAGCTACGGCTGCTGGACCAGGAAGAAGGCACGGTAAGGGTGGGCGAGCGGTACCCGATTGTCACCTCGTCCTACTCGAACCTGGCGACGAGCTCGACCAGTATCGCGGGCATCAGCTCAGCAGGGTTGTCGAGCACGCTTGCTTCGCTGGGGGTGAGCCTGGCTTCGCTGCAGGCGTCTGCGGCAGCGACCGTGCCGCAGGTGCAGTATCAGGACCTTGGACTGACGCTGCATGCGACCTCGCGCGTGCAGCAGGAGCAGGATATTTCGCTCAAGGTCGATCTGCAGCTCTCCTCGCTCAATGGCGCATCGCTGAACGGGAACCCGGTGCTGAACAACCGGCAGTACCAGTCGATCATCACGCTCAAGCCGGGTGAGAAGGCGCTGGTGGTGAGCTCGTTGAACACGCAGGAGTCAGCGGCGCTGCTGGGACTGCCATTTCTAAGCGAGATACCGGGGTTTCGGTTTGGGACCAATGAGACGATTATGAAGACGCGGTCGAGTTTAGTGATTGCGATCACGCCGAGGGTGGTGCGTATGAGCCACCGGAGCTCGGCTGGGACGCTGGTGCTGTTGCCGCAGCACTCGTGATTTGATTCTGACCAATCAAACGAGACGATCGTATCTCTAAAACAACTTACTTAGCGCTACTTATCCAGGGTTATCTGGTAGGTAATGATTTGTTTAAGCTGCTCGTAGGACACACCCCCAAGCGGGACGCTGCGCCCATTTACAAACAAGGTGGGTGTCTGGTTTACGCCGAGGTCCCGGCCCAGTTTGAGCGAAGCATCAACGGCGGTTTTCGCTGCGGAGCTAACCGCGCATGATGCGACCTTGGAGGCATCAGCGCCGGACTTAGTGGCTGCGTCGCCGAGCGCTTGGGTGGACGTTTCGGGAGTGAGCTGGGCCTGGTTCGCGTAAGCGGCCTCAGAGAAGCGGAAGAAGGCATCATCGCCATTCTGCTGCGCGACACACACGCTGTAGGCCGCGGCCTTGTAGGCCTCGGAGTGGATGGAGACCAGAGGGAAGTTTTCGTAGACGAAGCGCGCCTGAGGGAAGTCGAGCAACACCTTGGCGATGGTCGGCTGCACCTCCTTGCAGTGCGGGCACTCAAAGTCGGCAAACTCGACCAGCATCAGGGTCTTGGCGGTAGCGCCACGCGCGGGCCCGCCGGCTGCGGCCTGGAGCAGCTGGCGGCTGGCATCGAAGGGGCGCGCGCCGAAGGGTAGAACTTCGTTGGCGATCAGGTGAACGCCATCGGGCGTCGTGAAAAAGACCAGCGATCCGGTCTGCTGTGGATTGCTCTTTTGCGCGACCAGCACGGTGACCTTGCTGACGCCTGGCGCGTCGGTCTTCTGGATGGCCTGCACCTGCCAGACACGCTCGTCGTCATAGCCCCAGGTCTGGTGGAGGAAGGCCTCGACGGTATCGCGGGTAGGCGTGGCGGCGGTAAAGTTGCGCGGGTCCTGCTCGGGAAACTGCGGCGCGGCAGGGACGGCGGTTGTGGCCTGAGGGGCTGGCGCGGCCAGGCCCTGGGGGACGGGTGCGGCCGGAACTTGTTCGGCGGTTTGCGCGGAAGCGCTAAGCGAGCCGGCCAGGATCGCCGAAAGTGCGAGTGAGAGCAGGTGAAGCCGCATACTTGATTTTCTTCCCTAAGTGGAGCGAGTGTGTGGTGGCTTAGCTCACCGATCAAACAACGTATCCCGTCTAAACTTGTACCTTAACAGCGATAGGAAAACGGCGGCCCAGACCGAACGCCTTGGGCGTGACCTTGAGCACGGGCGCGGCCTGCTGGCGCTTGTATTCGCTGCGCTCGATCATTTTCACGACCGAGCAGACCACGTCGTGATCGAGGCCGGTGGCCTGCGCGATCTCTTCCGGAGTTTCGTAGCGCTCGACGTAGGCAGCAACCACCGGGTCAAGGTGCGCGTAGTCGAGCAGCGAGTCGGAGTCGAGCTGGCCGGGCCGCAGCTCGGCCGAGGGCGGCTTGTCGAGAATGGCAACAGGGATGATCTCGCGCTCGCGGTTGACGTGGCGGCAAAGATCGTAGACGCGGGTCTTGAGCACGTCGCCGATGACCGCGAGCGCGCCCACCATGTCGCCGTAGAGGGTGCAGTAGCCGGTGGCCATCTCGCTCTTGTTGCCGGTGGTGAGCACGAGCGCGTTGAACTTGTTCGAGAGGGCCATGAGCAGGTTGCCGCGGATCCGCGCCTGCAGGTTTTCTTCGGTTAGATCGGCTGCCAGGCCGGCGAACAACCCGCTCAGCGCGTCTGTTGTATCGCGGAAGATGTTGGCGATGGGCAGCAGCTCAAAACGAACGCCAAGGTTCGCGGCCAGGGCTTTGCTGTCGTCGATCGAGCCTTGCGAGGAGTACGGGCTGGGCATGCCGATGCCCGTCACGTTTTCGGCCCCCACGGCATCCGCCGCGATCGCCGCGACCAGCGCCGAGTCGATGCCGCCACTCAGGCCGACCAGCACTTTCTTAAAGCCGCACTTTCGGACGTAGTCGCGGGTGCCGAGCACGAGCGCCGCGTAGGTCATCGCGTTCTCGTCGGCCATCTGCACATGCATGTCGCCCTTGCCGGTCGCGGTGTCAAAGACGATCAGGTCTTCTTCGGCCGAGAGGGCCTGGGCGGCTACCTGGCCGTCGCGGCCGATGGCGATGCTCGAGCCGTCAAAGATGAGGCTGTCGTTGCCGCCTACCTGGTTGACCATCAAGACAGGCACCGAGTAGCGGCGCGCGATGGCGGAGAGCATCTGCGCGCGGGTGGCGCGCTTGTTCTGCCAGTAAGGGGAGGCCGAAATATTTAGGATCAGGGTCGGCTTGCCACCGTTTTCCGAGCCCTGCTGCATCAGCTCTTCGATCGGGTCGACGCCATAGCGGCGCGTCTCCCAGAAGTTCTTGTCGTTCCAGGCGTCTTCGCAGATGGTGAGCGCCACTCGCTCGCCGTCGATCTCGAAGAGCTGCTGCGAGGCGGCCGGGGCGAAGTAGCGCTGCTCGTCAAAGACGTCGTAGAAGGGCAGCAGGCGCTTGGTCTGGACGAAGTCGACGCGGCCTTCGCGCAGCAGGGCGGCGGCGTTCTGCACATGCTTGCCGCTGTCGGCGGGCGCGGGGGAGACGAAGCCGCAGATGACGGCGATCGAGAGCCCGGCGGCGGCGGCGGCGATCTCTTCAATCACCTCGTGCGAGCGGTTGAGGAAGGATGGCTTTTCGAGCAGGTCGGCAGGCGGGTAGCCGGTGGTGGCGAGCTCGGGAAAAAGCACAAGCGAGGCCCCGGCGGCAGCGGCGCGGCGGGTGTACTCGAGGATGAGCCTGGCGTTTCCGGTGAAGTCACCGACGGTAGGGTTGATCTGAGCCAGCGCGATCTTCACTCCCCCAGTGTATCAACGGGGGCTTGTGCGGGGGTTACCTTGGCGTGGCGCGCAGGCCAGGGCCGCATGCTATGGTCCCGGGGTGGTGGAGCGGCGGTGAAACCATTTCTGATGCTGTGGGCCCGGTACTGGCGGCCGGCGTTGCCTTTGGCGTACGGTCACGGGCACCAGCGGACCGGCCTGCGATCAGGATGACAGCGCTTCTACTCTCAGGATGACGAAGCTTCCACGGGGCGCCTGCGGCAGCACGCATAGCTAGAGCGGGAGCACCAGCTCATCCAGCTCGAGAAACTGGCAGAGGATCTCGTCCCTGGACTGCTTCATCTCGTCCATGGTGCCGAAGAAACGGGCCTTGCCCTCGTGCAGGAAGAGCACGCGGTTGGCGAGCTTTTGAGCGAAGCGCATGTCGTGGGTGACCACGATTGAGGTCAGGTTGAGCTGGTGCTTGAGCTTCTGGATCAAGTCGCCCAGGCGCCTGGCGATCAAGGGATCGACCATGGTGGTGGGCTCGTCGTAGAGGATGGCTTTGGGTTGGGCTGCGAGGGCGCGGGCGATAGCGACGGAGCGCTTCATGCCGGTCGAGAGGTCGGCGGGCGTGAGCTCGGCCATGCCGCCCACGCCTACCATATCGAGCAGGCCGGTGACGATCTGCTGGATCTGGTCCTCGGCGAGATCAGGATTATCGCGCAGCGGGAAGGCGACGTTCTCGCGGATGCTGAGCGAGTCAAAGAGCGCTCCGTTCTGGAAGACCATGGTGACTTTGCGGCGGATCTCCTGCATTTGCTCTTCGGTGTAGCCGCAGATGTTTTCGCCCGCGACCAGGATGGTGCCGGAGTCGGGCTTGAGGAAGCCCATGATCTGCTGGAGCGAGACAGACTTGCCGACGCCCGAGCGGCCCAGGATGCAGAGGGTTTCACCTTCGTTGACGAAGAAGCTTACGTCGTCGAGGACGCGGAGCTCGCCGAAGGCCTTGGAGACATGCTCGAAGGCGATGTAAGGCTTTTGTGTCTCGGCAGGCGACGGGTTTTCGCGGGCCTCGGCTTCTTCTTCGGCGACGCTTTCGGGTCCGTGCTCGTCGGCGAGGGTCTCAATGTACTGGAAGCTTTCGGGCAGATCTTCGGCGTGGACCTCCGACCGCTCCGGCGCAGTGTCGCCTTCGGCGTAGCTGCCTGGGTCCTGGTGCTCGCGATCTTCCTCGCTGGACTGCTCTGGCTCTGTGCTCATCTGGCTTTAGCTTAATGGATGCGGTGCTCGGCGAAGGCGTGCTGGGCGCGAGCTGTCTCTCGTTACCGTACCGTGAGAGAGCTTGCTGGAGCGAGCGCGGCGAGCTCCTGCGGCGTATTGATATTGGCGAACCACCGGTAGAGCGGCTCGGGCTCGCGGTCGAGCAGATCGGCGCGGGCGGAGAGCACGGCTTCGACGCAGAAGAAGTCTCGGGCGGACGCTGGAGTGATCGCCTGGATCACGCGAATGGCCTTGTACTCGCCTTGCGCAAGCGCGGCGGTCATTTCCGGCAGGAGTTCGGTTCGATAGACGGCGCAGAGGGGCTGCGGGCGGCCGCCGAGAAGAGGGATGGTCGCGAAGGCGCCGGTCCGCTCGGCCCGGTCGAGCAAGAGGGTGAGAAAGCTGGCCGGGAGCAGCGGTAGGTCAATGGGAAAAAAGAGTACGGCGGAGGAAGAGGTCGCGGCGGCAAGTGCCGCTTCAATGCCGCTCAGCGGACCGCAGCCGGGATGCAGATCAGAAAGCACCGGGGCGTAGGCTTCAAGATCGGGCCGGGTGCCGGCGATGACCGGCTCACACCCCGCTGCGTGCAGCTTTTCGACCGCGTGTTCAACCAGCGTGCGGCCTTCGAACGGCAAGGTCGCTTTATCGCGGCCCATGCGCGTACTGCGGCCGCCAGCCAGCACGCAACCCATGCGGCCGCTCACGCTTGCTCAAGCTCGCCGAGAGCGATGAAGTAGGCGATGATCGACTCGATGCCGCGATGAAAGTTCTCGATGTTGAACTTTTCATTGGGCGCGTGCAGGTTATCGTCCGGCAGGCCAAAGCCCATCATCACGGTCGGGATTTTCAGGTGGCGCTCGAAGTCGCCGACGATGGGGATGGAGCCGCCGGAGCGGATGAAGACGGCTTCCCTGCCCCACATTTTGCCGAGCGACTGCGCGGCGGTGCGAATGTAAGGGTTATCCGTTCGAACAACAATTGGATCGCCGGAGTGGATGAGCCGGACCTCGAGCGTGACCCCGCGCGGGGCGAGCGAGAGCACGAACTCCTTGTAGCGGGCGAAGGTTGCGGCCGGGGTCATCGCGGGCACCAGGCGCATCGAGACCTTGGCCACGGCCTTGGCGGGGATAACGGTCTTCGCGCCGGCGCCGATAAAGCCACCGGGCATGCCGTGGACCTCGAGAGTGGGCCGGGCCCAGGTCCGCTCGAGCACGCCGTAGCCAGGCTCGCCGGTCAGCTCGGTTGAGCCGACCTCGGTCGCGCGGTAGTGCTCTTCATCAAAGGGCAGGCGCTGCCAGGCTGCCAGCTCATCGGCGCCGGGTGCCTCAATGCCGTCGTAAAAGCCGGGGATGAGCACGCGTCCATCCGCATCCTTGAGCTGGGCGATGACCTGAGCGAGCGCGACGAAAGGGTTGGGCGCCGCGCCGCCGTAGAGGCCTGAGTGCAGGTCAGTCTTGGCTCCACGGGCCTCAATTTCGGTGTAGATCATGCCGCGCAGGCCGACGCACAGAGTCGGCAGGCCGGGCGCGAACATCTCGGTATCGGAAACGAGTGCGAAGTCGGCTTTGAGCCGCTCCGGTTGCTGGGCGACGAAGCTGGCGATGAACTCGCCGCCGACTTCTTCCTCGCCTTCAAGGATGACGCGGACGTTGATTGGAAGACCTGCCCCGGCGGTGATCGGCAGACCCTTTCCGCCGGCAAGCAGCGACTCAATCGCCTTGAGATGGATGTACATCTGGCCCTTGTCATCGACCGCGCCGCGCGCGTACAGGTTACCGCCGCGCTCTGTCGGCTCAAAGGGAGGGCTTAGCCACTCGTCGAGCGGCTCGGCCGGCTGCACGTCATAGTGGCCGTAGCAGAGGGCGGTGATCTTGCCGGGAGCGTGCAGCCAATCTGCGTAGACCAGCGGATGGCCGGACGCATTTTCGATCAGCTCCACATGTTCGAGGCCGATGCGGGTGAGCTCGGCTGCGAGCAGCTCGGCCAGGTGGCGCACGTCGCCGCGGTGCTCAGGCTCGGTCGAAACAGAGGGGATGCGGAGCAGGGCTTTCAACTCTTCAAGAAAGCGGGGAGCGTTCTGGCGGGCGTAGGTAAGCGCAGGGGCAGACATGGCATCCATCTCTTTCTCGTATCTCAGGGCAAGCAGTCCCTGGTCCTAAATTCCGTGCTGCGATTTAGAAGGGGTACACTTTCGATTAGTAGCGTGGTATTTTCTGATCAACAGTCACCGACCATCCATCCACACCGCCGCGCAACGACTGGGCATTTTCAAACCCCTGGTTGCGCAGCCACACAGCCACATTGAGCGAACGCATGCCATGATGACATACGGTGATGATTCTTGCCTCCGGATCGAGCTCCTGGTGAGCGCGCCCCGGCACATCGCCCATCGGCATCAAGAGGCTGCCTTCAATCTTTGCTGTTTCATACTCCCAAGGCTCGCGCACGTCCAGCAAAACCAAAGGCTGTGCCTGCTCACGCAACTGTGACAATTCAACCGGGTCGATTTCATAGTCCATAGGCTCAGGATACAACGCGAAACGGCTCCCGTCTGGTACTTGCCTTTACTCGGCCAGGTCCGCCAAAAGAGTCTGCCGGCAAATCAGGGACCGCAGTAAAGAGAGCTTTGGCGTCAGCTTGGCGAGGATTTTTCCAAGGCACGCTGTCCTATTTGACGACATCATGGGCCGATGGATTGCCCGCCGTTTTGTAACATGACAAGCTTGGAGGCATAGTGCTGCAGATAAATACATCTTCGCCAGCGACAATCCCCGGAGCCGGACTTCCCCGGACCTCGACTAACCAGGAACGTGTGCTGATCGTCGAGGACGAGGTACACGCCCTCATGGGGCTGGCGGAACTGGTCTCATCCTGGGGCTACGCGACCGAGACGGCAGCCGATGGCCTGGAGGCGCTGGAGCGGATCGAGGGTTGGGAGCCAGGCGTCATTGTGACTGACCTGAAGATGCCGCGCATGAATGGCCTGGAGCTGCTGGGTCGCTTGCTCGACATGCGGCAAAATTACATCGTCGTGGTGCTGACGGCTCAGGGCTCGATCGAGTCGGCAGTGCAGGCGATGAAGGCCGGTGCGTACGACTTCATCCAGAAGCCGGTGGACTCGACCCGACTGCGCATCGTGCTCTCGAACGCGGTACGCCAGCGGCAAACCGAGCGCCAGCTGGAGGCGACCCGGCGCAAGCTGCGGGACACCGGCATCCTGGGGCCGCTGGTGGGGTCTTCGAAGAAGATGCGCGAGGTGTTTTCACTGGTCGAGCAGGTCGCCACTTCCAATGTCTCTGTCCTGATTACCGGCGAGAGTGGCACCGGCAAGGAGCTAGTGGCGCGCACCCTGCATGAGCTGAGCCCGCGCCGTGCCAAGCCCTTTGTCGCGGTCAACTGCGCGGCTATCCCGGAAACGCTGATCGAGAGCGAGATATTCGGGCACGAGAAGGGCGCGTTCACCGGTGCGGTGGAGCGGCGTGCCGGCTGCTTTGAGCTGGCGGAGGAAGGCACGCTGCTCTTGGACGAGATTGGCGAGATGCCCGTGGGCACGCAGGCCAAGCTTCTGCGGGTGCTTGAGGATCATAAGCTGCGGCGCCTCGGCTCAAAGACCGAGTCGCCGGTAGATGTGCGGGTGATTGCGGCGACTAACAAGAACCCTGAAGCGGCGGTCGATGGTGGACAGCTGCGAGCTGACCTTTACTATCGGCTCAACGTCTTCAACATCCACATGCCGCCGCTGCGCGAGCACAAGGAAGACATACCGGCCATGGTCGATTCGATGATCGTGGATATGAACCTGAAGCACGGGCGGCAGGTGCCGGGTGTGGACGCGGGTATGCTGGCCCGGCTGATGCAGTATGACTGGCCGGGCAATGCGCGCGAGCTGCGCAATACGATCGAGCGCGCGGTTATTCTGTGCGGCGATGAGCCGGTAGGCGCGCACCACCTGCCGCCCGGCTTTGGCTCGCGCAGCGTGGAGCCGGCACAGGAAGACCCCGCGACCAGCGTGAAGCTCGAAGTAGGCACGACGGTTGACGAGGCTGAGCGGCTGCTGATTATTAAAACTCTGGCCTCCACCAACAATAACAAGACACGTGCCGCTGAAATCCTAGGCATCAGCCTGAAAACATTGCACAATAAGCTGAAGGAATATAGTCATGCGAAGCTTCGCTCGCTGGCGGCGCGCGCCGTCGGCCAGGAAGCAAAAAGTCGCTAGCAGCCAAGCCTGATTTTCTTCCCCAGTGGTCGTAGCCCTTCCGGGGACTCTCTGCGTTCACGATAGAAACTCGCAGCTTGATCCTAGGCTGCGTATGGGCTCGCTCGCAGTGCGCGCCGGTATGCAAGCGCCTGCGGTCAAAGCGTGAGTTGGAGAAGAACGGGTAAGATGCGGCTGAAAACCAAGCTGGTGGTGACGATAACCGGGCTCGTCTTCCTGCTGGTCTCTGCTATCTCCTGGCTGTATCTGAGCCGCTCCCTGCAGCAAAACGTAGACCAGAACTATGCCTCGACCGACATCATCGCGCACCAGGTGCTCTTCGCCACCCGGCAGGCGATCGAATCCGGGGTGCACGATAAAACGATCGACCCGGCGGCGCCTCCCTCCAGGATTCGCACCGAAATGGCTGAGACGCTGCGAGCCGATGACGCGCTAGGCGCGCTGATGGAGTCGGTCATCAGTTATTCACCCACCGTCTTTGATATCACCATCACCGACAGTGCAAATCGTACCCTGCTGAGCACCGATCCGGTGATAGGCGATCGGCCGCTGCCTTATCGGCCTCGCTATGCGACCCTGCGTTTCCGCTCTCCATTGAAGATCGTTGAGGTGGTGACCGGGCGGCCCAGGGTGTATGACGTGCCGCTGGAGCTGCAGCGCAATGGCAAGCCCTTTGCTACGGTGCATATCGGCATCCGCACCAGCTTTCTGCTGGAGCTCTTTCGTCCGCGGCTGCTGGAGGCCTTTACTCTGACGGGCGTGGCCATTCTCACCTCGCTCGTGGTAGCGGCGTTTGTGGCCAACCTGGCGCTCGCGCCGCTCGAGCAGATCAGCCGGCGGCTGGACGCGCTCTCGCAAGACAAGGCAGCCGAAGGCTCGCATCGCGCGGGACGCGATCACAGCCGGGATGAAGTGCTGCAGGTCTCGAACAAGATTGAGCGCATCGGCCAGCGCATGCGCAACGTAGAAGAGGTCTTCTCGGCACTGAAGGAAAATCTCGATCAGATCCTGTCCAACCTGCAGGATGGCATGATGCTGTTTACCCGCGACTCGCGCGTAGTGCTGGTGTCAAGCTCGGTTGAACGCTTTTTAGGTGCAGATCGAGACCAGCTGCTGGGCGCGAGTGTGGGCGAGGTCTTCGACCGGACAACGGTGCTGGGCCGTCTGGTGCGGGATGCTTTCGATCAGGGCGCGTCGATCCCCCCGGCGGAGGTGGAGACCGAGACGGGGCGCAGGCTTGAGATCTCACTTGAGATGATCCAGACCCCGGAAGGCGCGAAGAAGGCCAATGAATCGCTCGGCGCGCTCTTGACGATGCATGATCTCGAGTCAGTGCGCGAGATTGAAGACGAGCTGGAGCTCTCGCATCGGCTGGCGGCCATCGGGCGTCTCACCTCCGGCGTGGGCCACGAGGTGAAGAACCCGATCAACGCGATCGTCGTGCACCTGGAGCTGCTAAAGAACAAGCTGCCCAGCGAAGAAGCGCCGGCGATGCGCCACCTGAACATCATCCAGAGCGAGATACAGCGGCTTGATCGGGTAGTGCAGACGCTGGTTGATTTCTCCCGGCCGATTGAGCCGAAGATGCAGGAGCAGGACCTGCGCACCGTGGTCGCGAGCGTGCTGCAGTTGGCTTCGGCAGAGCTCGCTACCCGCGCGGTCACGGTCGTAAGCCGTCTGCCCGAGCGCCCCGTCTTGGTCAAGATAGATACCGACATGCTGCGCCAGGCGCTCCTGAATATTGTGCTCAATGGAGCGCAGGCAATGCCGGAGGGGGGCACGCTCACGCTCGACCTGGCAGATGATTCACGGATCGCCGTGCTCGCGGTACGCGACCAGGGAGAAGGGATTGCGGAGGATGTGCTGCCCCGCATCTTCGATCTTTACTTCACTACGAAAAAGGAGGGCAGCGGCATCGGGTTGGCTATGACTTATCGCATCGTGCAGCTTCATTCCGGGATAGTGGAAGTTGAGTCCGAGGTCGGAAAGGGTTCCGTATTCACTCTGCGCATCCCATGTGTGCATAGCAGCGAGTCGCGCGGACGTGCCATGGCAGCGCCTGGAGCCGGCAATGAGGCTGGCAGAGGCGACTCGGTGCAAGATGGGGTGCGTGCGCGATGAGACATCCTCGCAAAAACGCGCTTTTTCTGGCCATGCTTTGGCTGCTTGCGGTGGGTTTTTCCGGTTGTACCCACAAGCAGCCTCCGCCGCCGCCGCCGGCCGCGACTGCCCCGCCGCTGCCGCCTAGCTCGATGACCAAGGTGGCGCCGGTGCCCACCATGCCTGCGCCGGCACAGCCGAAGGTCGGGCCGCCGGGTTCGGATCAGCAGGTGCAGCAGGCAGAGCCGCCGCCGCCGCACCGTACCAAGCGCGTCAAGAA
>CAXTMM010000095.1:0-10984 GCA_964245415.1 uncultured Acidobacteriaceae bacterium
GGGCGGGGCCGCGCAGGGCGGGAATCCCTTCGCCGGTGCGCAGGATATTGGCGACATCTTTGGCGATATTTTCGGCGAGATGTTTTCAGGCGGCCAGCGGCGCGGTGGAGGCTCGCGTGCGCAGCGTGGGCGCGATCTGCGTTTTGATCAGACAATTGAATTTGTTGATGCTGTATTCGGCAAAGAAGTGGAAGTGTCGGTCAAGCGAATGGAGCCTTGCGGTGATTGCAGCGGTACGGGCACGCGCTCGGCGAAGGGTCCCCAGACCTGCCAGCAGTGCGGTGGGCGAGGGCAGGTACGTTACCAGCAAGGATTCTTTTCAGTCGCGCGGACGTGCTCGGTTTGCAACGGCACGGGGCAGCTGATTATCGATCCTTGCCCGACGTGTCGGGGCGATGCGCGCGTGGAGCGTCCGCACACGATCCAGGTGAGTATCCCGGCGGGTGTCGAAGAAGGGACGCGGATTCGCTACGGCGGAGGCGGCGATGCTGGGCGGTTTGGCGGACCGGCGGGCGACTTATATATCGTGCTGACGGTCAAGCCGCATGATTACTTTGAGCGTGACGGAAATGACCTGCATTGCGTGGTACCTATTTCATTCACGCAGGCTGCTCTCGGAGATGAGCTTTCGATTGCGACGCTCGAGGGTGAGGTGAAGATGAAGATCCCCGAGGGGACGCAGAGCGGCAAGGAGTTTCGCCTGCGGTCGAAGGGCGTGCCGTATCTGAACGAGCGTGGGCGCGGGGATATGATCGTCGAGATCGCGGTGCAGACGCCGAAGAAGCTGACGCGCGAGCAGAAGGATTTGCTGCGGCAGCTGGGGGAGAGCGTGACGGTCGAAAACACGCCTACCTCGCGCAGCTTGTTTGCGAAGGTGAAGGAGATCTTCAGCTAGCGGCGTGACTTCGCTTCTGAGGACGTGTTCTTTCAAGGGAGTAGCTTTTGCGCAAGATGGGTCCACCCGGCTCGGGTTGAAGGCTATGGATAGGAATAGCCCGAAAGTCTTCTCGACTTCTCGAAATGCTTGTCCATCAGCTGGGACCTCATGGCCGGACAGCTTGAGGAAGTCCATTGAAAAAACCACGCCTCCTCCTCCGATTCTGCGCCACTTCCCTTGAGCTCGCTCTCTGTTGCCGTTGCGGATTAACTCTTGTTCAAAGCTGCGGTCTTTGTTTAGGACCGCGTGCACGTCTCCCCTTGTGTTGCATAAGGTAGGTGCCCGAGACAGCGCTGTAGCCGTAATTGGCAGCTATGGTGTACCAGGCACAAAAGAGGAAGATGAGAGGGACGATTCCGGCAGTGGATTGTCCGCGTGTTGTTGTCTTCACCGCTATCCTTTCCGTTCAACCTGCGAGCGCGGCAACGATGGCTACCGCGCTGATTGCCGCTGTCTCGGCGCGGAGGATGCGGGGGCCGAGGCTGACAGGTGTCCACGACTCCGCGGCAAACAATAACAGTTCATCTTCAGTCCAGCCACCCTCCGGTCCTACGGCTACCACGATCCCCTCGGCCGGACCTTCGAGTGCGGCGTGGAGGGTCAGCTGCCTTTCCTGTTCGGCAAGCAGCAAACGTTGAGCGCTGGGCAGAAGTTGTGTGGCATCTTTGATTGCCACAGGATTGTCAATTGAAGGAAGATCGGAGCGGCGGCTCTGCTTTGCAGCTTCCTGCGCGATGCGGCGCCAGCGCTCTACGCGTGCTGGTGCGGCCTGGGCCAAATGTTTTTCTGTGCGGCGCGCGAGTACAGGCACGATGCGCGCCACCCCAAGCTCCGTTGCTTTCTCAATCGCCCACTCGAGGCGATCGAACTTGAAGACGGCGAGCAGCAGGGTAAGTGGCAGGGCGCTCTCGCGATCCAACTCGGCGAGCAATATGAATTGAATGGCGTCTTCGTTTGCGCTGCTGACTTCGGCATGCCACACGTGCTCACCTGCAACTACGTCAAACCTCATACCGGGCTGCGCGCGCAGCACGCGGGCGAGATGGAGCGCTTGGAGGCCTGTAAGTGTCGCCGTGGTTTGATCCCACAGGTCGGCTATCCATCGGCGTCGCGTCATCTTTCTGATTGTGCGGCGTGGATGGCTGCGGGGCAAGTATGTTGTGGTCGGTCTAGTTACCGCAATTGGAGTGCTGTGCGGTGACGCACACCCACGTCTCAAGAGCAAGACATGGGCCCAGGATCTTTCAGGCCGCCCTTTTCTGCAGTGGAAGGTAGAGGAAGAGCAACATAGGTGCTACGCAAACAGCAAGGGGGACGCTGGTCGCGCCCCCCTCACTGTTGCCTGTTGCGGTGCTTACTTCTTCTTGGTTGCCGGCTTCTTTGTTTCTTCCTTCTTAGCCGTCGACTTCTTGGCTGTTTCCTTCTTGGTTGTTGCCGCTGCCATGGTCGCTATTCCCCCTGACTGCAGTCGTGCGACTGCAGATAACGCAATGTATAGATATCGCGAAAAACACTGTCAAGAGAAAAACAGCGGAGTATCTTTCTTTTTATGACTTAGGAGGAATTATGTGTGGAAGACACGGGCAAATTTAACAGGTGACGTGAAGTGCGGGAGCCCCTTGAGCGCGTGCAAGGCAGATGGATGCTCGCTATTAAGCTGTTACTCACGACAACGCATGTGAGTGTCACGGCAGGATTAGCCGGGGCCCGCTGAGGGCGTCGTGCCAGGCGTGCGCCATTATGCCTGGACGCAGGCTGCTTCGGTTCCGCGCGGGGAGTGAGAACATGGCGCCAAAGGTTGCATTGAGGATAACGCCAGCAGCGCCTTCATCTAGGTGCGCGGACGAAGAGCAACGCGCTCGCCACAATCCCGGCCCATACGCGGCGGTAAGCCATGCGCAAGGACTGCTGCTCGAAGTATCCGCGGAAGAGCAGTTCCTTACAGAAGCCGGCGGAGAGGCTGAGCGATAAGAAGAGAAGCGCCTCGCCGAGGTTTGCGGGCGCAAGGGCTGCAAGCGCTCCCTAAGGCAGATCGAAGTGGGCGAGCGTGAGCGGCATGCCTGTGAGGCTGAGCAGGAGCGCGGACAGGACCTCAAAATCCGAGTCCGCACGTTGTGTCCTAAGGCCAGGCGCTGCCGCCTGTTGGCCAAAAGCCTAGAAGCGAGCTTAAAGGTGTGCGTCGCAGTGACAAACCCCGGATGACCGCGGCTGCGAGTGCCCACCCCCAGGGCCAGCGTCGCGAGATACTCGCGTACATGGCGGGTGGCGAGGGTGGCGGAGTGCGTACGCATAGTCAGGCCGAGGATTGAGACCGTGAGCACTGCGACGAACGAGCAGCAGGGTATGCGATGCAGGGGCAGCGACGGGTTGGTATGGGATCGGGTAGGGCCATCTCAGTAGCCGTGGGAGTCAGCATTCGATGATGTTCAATGCAAGCCCGGCGAGCGAGGTTTCCTTGTAGCGGGATTGCATGTCAAGGCCGGTGAGATACATAGTCTGGATGACCTGGTCGAGCGAGACTTTGTGACCTTCTGTTTCGTTCATGGCGAGGCGGCATGCCTGTACGGCCTTGATCGCGCCTATCGCATTGCGTTCGATGCAGGGTATCTGAACGAGGCCACCGATCGGATCGCAGGTCATGCCGAGATTATGTTCCATGCCAATCTCGGCTGCGTGCTCAATCTGTTGGTTGGTTGCGCCAAGTGCGGCTGCAAGACCGCCGGCGGCCATCGAGCAAGCCACACCTACTTCGCCCTGGCAGCCGACTTCTGCGCCTGAGATGGAAGCGTTTTCCTTATAGAGAACGCCGATGGCGGCAGCGGTGAGGAAGTAGCGGAGCAGCGCTTCTTCGTTGGAGCTGTCGATAAAGTCGCGATAGTAACGGGCGACCGCCGGGACCACGCCGGCTGCGCCATTGGTTGGCGCGGTGACCACGCGACCGCCGGCTGCATTCTCTTCATTCACAGCCATCGCGAAGACGGTGACCCAGTCGAGCGGCGCGAGTGGATCGGCGATCTGTCCGTCGGCGGCGCGATCGCGCAGGCGCTGTGCGAGCGGCGCGGCGCGTCGACGCACGTTGAGTCCGCCGGGCAGGATGCCTGTGGTGGTCATGCCATGCTCGATGGATTGTTGCATAACCTGCCAGATGTTGATTACGCCGGCGCGTACTTGTTCCGGGTCGCGTAAGGCGCACTCGTTGGCGAACATTAACTCGGCGATGGTGAGGTGGTGTTCGTCAGCGCGTGCGAGTAACTCGGCGGCACTTCTGAATGGGTGCGGTGGGTTGGGCGTCGTTGCCGATGCGGTATTAGCGCGCTCTCCATCGGCCACGATAAAGCCACCGCCAATGGAGAAGTAAGTTGCCTGAAGGGTGGTACTGCCTGATGCATCGTAGGCGCTGAAGCGAACGCCGTTGGGGTGCTGGGTGCTTGCGCCTGGCGGGTAAAGTATATCTGTGTGGAAGAGCAGGTCGGTCACCTCATGGAATTCGATGGAGTGGGTGCCGAGCAATGTTAGTTTGCCTGCTGCTCGCACATGGGCGAGTTTCGGTTCGATGCTTTCGGTGTCGATCTCGCTGGCCTGTTCGCCGAGAAGCCCGAGCAGTAAGGCGCGGTCTGTGCCGTGGCCTTTGCCGGTATGCGCGAGGGAACCGTAGAGGTCGACGACGACGTGATGGACGCGCGCGAGCAGCAAGTCTGACTCGAGCGCGAGAGCAAAGGCGCGGGCGGCGCGCATGGGCCCCATGGTGTGTGAACTGGAAGGACCGATGCCTACCTTGAACAGGTCGAAGAAGCTTGTCTTCACGAAGGTAATTCTGGACGCTCACTTACCAGGGCACCGTACCGTGGCGGTCAACATTGGCGCCTGTCAATCCGTCGGGACCTGCTGTTGCCAGCGACACGATTGCCTCGGATCCTTCTGCGACGGTCTGCGGGCCACTATTGCTATTAAGGTCAGTGGCGGTGTAGCCGGGGTCGGCGGAGTTTACCTTGAAGCCGGAATCGCGCAGCTCGTTGGCCAGCATAACGGTGAATGCATTGAGGGCGGTCTTCGAAGCACAGTAGCCGAGGATGTTGTATTGAAAGTAGGGCGCATTTGGATCGCTGTGGAGGGCGATGGAGCCGAGGCCGCTCGAAACGTTGACGATGCGCGGATGAGCGGACTTGCGGAGCAGCGGCACGAAAGCCTGCGCGACGGAGATGGCGCCGAAGAAATTTGTGTCGAAGGTCTGACGAAGATTTTGCTGGGTGGCAGCTGTGGGTGTGGCAGGATCGATAAAGATCCCAGCGTTATTAATAAGAACGTCGAGCATGCCGAAGCGCTGCTCGATCTCGGCAGCTGCCTTGTCGATCGACTCCTGGCTGGTAACGTCGATCACAACCAGCTCCACCGACTGCAGGCCCTGCGCATGGAGCGCATCGACGGCCACTTGGCCGCGGGTGGTATCGCGCGCGCCGAGCAGAACCCGCATGCCCTGGCCCGCCAGCTGACGTGCGACCTCAAGTCCGATGCCCTTGTTTGCTCCGGTGATCAGTACGGTATCCATGCAGTGACCTCGTATTGCATTAGATGATCGAGGAGCGCACAAGTCGCAGGACATGCCCGAGGTCACGTGCTGCGCTGTTTGCTAGGCGATGGTTGAGTAGGGAGTGCTAGACTCGGCCTCGCAGCCCACACACTTATGCTCGCCAAGGTATTCAGCGCGGCCGTGTACGGCATTGACGCGCACATTATCGATCTTGAGGTCGACTTCTCGGGCATCAAGACGATCGAGGACCGGTTTTACATGGTCGGCCTGCCGGACTCAGCTGTGCGGGAGAGCCGCGAGCGAGTGCGCGCGGCGATCAAGAACTCCGGCTTTGCAATTCCGCCGACGAGCATCACGATCAACCTTGCGCCGGCCGATCTGAAGAAGGAAGGCTCGGGGTTTGATCTCGCGATCGCGATCGGGATTCTGAGTGCGTATGGTGCGCTTGAACTGCGTGATCTTACCGGCTTTCTGCTGATCGGAGAGCTGGGTTTGGACGGCACGCTGCGACGGGTGCCGGGCATGCTGCCGATTGCGGTGCAGGCACGGGAGCGCGGAATCAGAAACCTGGTTGTGCCGGCAGCGAATGCGCGCGAGGCGGCCGTCGTCGATGGCGTGAATGTGTATCCTGTCGAGACGCTGAACCAGGTGCGTGAGCTTTTGAACGCGCATGCGCATGAGGGGATCAAGGCAGAACCTTGCCGGATCAGTGCAGCTGATCTGTTGCGTGAACAACAATGTTTTCATGTGGACTTTGCGGATGTGCGTGGGCAGCAAGGGTCGAAGAGGGCGCTTGAAGTAGCGGCCGCGGGTGGACATAACATTTTGATGATTGGGCCGCCGGGCTCGGGTAAGACGATGCTGGCCAAGCGCCTGCCCACGATCCTCGCGCCGTTGTCGTTGGGAGAGGCGCTCGAGACGACCAAGATTCATTCGGTTGCCAATGTTTTGGACGCGAGCGCGGGACTGGTGACGGAGCGGCCGTTTCGCGCGCCGCATCATACGATCTCGGACGCCGGGCTGATTGGCGGCGGTGCCGTGCCGCGGCCTGGCGAGGTATCGCTAGCGCACAATGGGGTGCTGTTTCTGGATGAGCTGCCGGAGTTTCCTCGTAACGTGCTCGAGGTGATGCGGCAGCCACTTGAAGATGGCAACGTGGTGATTGCGCGAGCGTCCATGTCGCTGAGTTTCCCGGCGCGGTTTATGCTTGCGGCCGCGATGAATCCCTGCCCATGCGGCTACTTCAATGACAAGTCGCGCGAGTGCCACTGCACGCCACCGGTGATACAGCGCTATGTCGCGAAGGTCTCGGGGCCCCTTCTCGACCGGATCGATATCCATATAGAAGTGCCTGCGGTGCAGTATCGCGAGCTGCGTGCAGGGCAGGCGGCGGAGAGCTCGGCGTTGATTCGCACGCGGGTGCTGGCGGCGCGTGAGCGGCAGAGGGAACGCTTTGCTGCCGCAGCGCAGACGATCTACTCGAACGCGCAGATGGGCACGCGCCAGATACGGACGTTCTGTGAGTTGGGCGCCGATGCCGAGCGGCTGCTGGAGCGCGCGATGCAGCAGCAGGGGCTTACTGCGCGGGCGCATGATCGTATTTTGAAGGTCGCGCGCACGATTGCTGATCTCGAAGGCGCGGGCTCAATTACAGTGCCGCATATTGCGGAGGCCATTCAGTATCGGACGCTGGACCGGAGTTATTGGAGTTGATGCTTACGTCAGCAAATTCACTGAACCAAAATGGGGCGAAACATGCATAGAGCGAAGCGTGTCTATGCCGATAGCAGTTTTGAATCGAGGAGATATCCAATGAACCGAATGATCGCAAGGACGAGTATATTCGCAGTTCTATCAGGCGTACTTACGGCAGGAGCGCTTGCGCAAACCACGGCACCGCCTCCGGGCACTGAAGCCGCGCGGAGCCATGAGCAGCAGCAGCGTATCGGCCAGGGTGTCCAGAGCGGGCAGCTTACAGCAGGAGAGACCTCGCACCTGGAAGGCAGGGAAGCGAGCGTGAACCGTGAAAAGCGGGCGATGCGCGCCGGGGATGATGGGCACTTGACGGCTGGCGATCGCCGCGCGCTCAACCGGCGTCAGAACCATATCTCAAAATCAATTTACAAGGACAAGCACAACGGGAAGGTGCAGTAGACGCGTTTGCTGCCAAGACTGGGAGTTGAGCTGTTATGCATCTTTGATTGAAATGAGCCCACGTCTCAGAATCGAGACGTGGGCCTGAGGTTATTTCGTCGGGCTGGCGACAGCAGCCGGCACACGCGGCAAGCGTAGGTCTGTGGCGATCTGCTCAGCGAGCAGCGCGGCTACCTGCTCTGCTTGTGAGCGCGGGAGCAGAGTCTGAGCCATATCCGGTGAGCCGCCGCCGCGTAGACCGAAGGGTGTGAGGGCCTTTCGGAGGCGGTCGCCGCAGTCGTAGCCAAGAGATTTGCTGCAAGCGAGCACGAGGGCTGCGGGCTCTTCCATAGTGGATAGAAAGATGGCGACTGTCTGCGGCACGGAGGCGACCAGCCGCGAGGCGAGCAGCTTGATGTAGTCTGCGTCGCGATCGGCAAAGCTGCGCCTCACCATGCGCAACTCACGGTCGATACGCTCTTCGACAGCAAGCTGAACGGCCTGGTGATGGGCGAGTTCTTGGCGCAGACGCTGTTGGGCTTTAGCGGCCGACTTGTTTTCGGCCAGCAGGCGCTGGATTGCGGCGGTTACGTCATTTCGCTTGACCGAGAGAGATGCGGCAGCGCTTGAGAGTGTCGCGAAGTCAAGGCTTGCGGCGGCGACTGCGCGCTGGCCGCAGACGAACTCGACGCGAAGGGATTTCCTTACTCGTTCGGTCGAGCGCAGCAGCAGGGCGCCGATCTCGCCGAGCGAGCGCACGTGGGTGCCGCCGCAGGCGTTCAGGTCGAGCGCGCGGATTTTAATGAGGCGAATGGGTCCTTCGCGCGGAGGGAGCTTGCACACCTGGCCCGCAGCGAGCAGAGCGTGCGCTTGCTCGTTGCTCACGGTGCAGATGGATATGGGTAGGTTTTCGGCGATGTGGCGGTTCACGCGCTGCTCGATGTGAGGAAGCGCTTCTAGCAGGGCTGCTTGCTGGTCAGGGTTTTGGACGGCGAGGTCGATGGAGCAGACGGGTTCGCCCAGATGGAAGGAGACGGTGCGGGCGCCGAGTTGCTCGTGAAAGACGGCAGAGAGCAGGTGTTGGCCGCTATGCTGCTGCATGTGGTCGAGCCGACGCGGCCAGTCGATGGTGCCGGTGACTTCAGTTCCGGCGAGCAGGGGCTTGCGGGTCGAGTGCCAGACCTCGCCATCGTCGTCCTCGACGACATCGTCTATCTCGGCGATGAGTTCGGCCCCGCTGCGCGCACTGGCAGCGAGGGTGCCGCGGTCGTGAGGCTGGCCGCCGCTGGTGGGATAGAAGGCGGTGCGATCGAGTGCGATCTGCCACTGGCTCTGCCCGTCGGTGCGGGCGTACTCGCGTATATCGGTGACTTGGGCGGTAAAGGTGCGAAGACAGGAGTCGTCGTAGTAGAGGCGCTCGGCAACGGGCATTGTTTCAGTTTAGCGGCAGTCGCGTTGTTCCGGCTGCATGGCTCGCACGAAAGGCATGGGCAGCACTTGCCGGTGCGCTATCCTCGCCGAGGAGGGACTGTGTGGCTGAAGCAGCAAAGAGACCGAAGGATATTCCTCGCAATTTGAAGCCGTACTACTTGTGCTTCCTGGTCAAAGGCGCGCGCTGGAATGAGATTGAAGGAGGCGAGGACGTGATGGCTGCGCAGTTGGCGTTTTTGCGCGAGCAGGTGGAGTGGAAGCGGTACAAGGTTGCAGGGCCGGTGACAGATGGGGGCGAAATTGTCGGGTTCAGTATCGTGGAGGCGGCTAGTGCAGAGGCCGCGCTGGCGCTCGCGAACCAGGATCCGGCCGTGATGGCGGAACGGGTTTCGGTGCGGATACTGCCGGCGGTGCTGCCTACGCTGGAGGGGATCAAGGTTGAGTATTGAGACTGGCCGTGCGTCATATCTGGTGCAAGCAACTCAGCCTGAGCGGCCGCCAGCCAGCCAGGTGTCGAGCACGGTGCCATCTGGTGATAGCACGACCACATCGGCGGCTCCTCCTTCGCGCAGCGCGCCTACTTCCCCGGTGAGCCCGGTCATCTGTGCCGGGTTTCTGCTGGCCAGACGTACTGCGGTTTCGAGTGGGGCGCCGGTAAAGCGGACGAAGTTGCGCACGGCTGCGTCGAGCGTGATGGTGGAGCCGGCGAGCGTGTTTTCGCCGATGAGGCAGCGGCCGTTGACCAGCCGGACTTCGAGTTCGCCGAGCCTGTAGGTGCCGTCCGGCATGCCGGTGGCGCTGATGGCGTCGGTGATCAGGATGGCGCGCTCGGGACCCTTGGCACGGTAGAAGAGCGGGACAGCCCGCGGATGGACGTGCAGGCCGTCGCAGATCAGCTCTGCGTAGAGCGCGTCCTCAGAGAGCACGACGCCGAGGATGCCGGGCTCGCGCTGGTCAAAGGTGCGCATAGCGTTAAAGGTGTGCGTGGCGGAGCTAGCGCCGGCGCTTACGCCTGCCTCGGCCTCGGCAACGCTCGCGTTGCTGTGACCGAGGCTGACGCGGACGCCCAGCGATCGGGCGTGGGCGATCACGTCAAGCGCGCCGGGTAGCTCGGGAGCGATGGTCATCAGGCGGATGTGGCCTTCGGATGCCTGCCACATCTGATCGAAGAACTCGACTGTTGGTGGGAGGAGGGCGTGCGCGGGGTGAGCGCCTTTTTTGATGTGCGAGAGGAACGGGCCTTCAATGTGAATGCCACGTGGGCGCGCGCCGTCGCCTGGCTTATGTATTAGAGTGGCCAACCCGCTCAGGCTGCGCAGGGTCGCCTCTTTCGGGGCGGTGATGGTAGTGGGGAAGTAGGAGCCGACGCCGTGCTTTGCGAGAAAGGCGCCGATGGTCGTAAGTACGGGGCCGGTGGCTGCCATGATGTCGAGCCCGCAGCAGCCGTGGAAGTGTACATCGACATAGGCTGCGGTGAGCGTCGCGCCGGGGTAGTCAGTGTGTTCACCGGGGGGTAGCTCTGCATCAGCACGTGAGCTGATGCTGCGGATGATGGGGCCGTCGAGTAGCAGTATGGGGTTGTCGATCTGCTGGTCGGCGGTGATAAGGCGGGCTGCGGTAAGAACCTTGATCATGGATTGGGGCTTGCCTTTGCGTTGTAGTTCTGGGAGTGTGAGCGAGCACTCGTTTCCAAGCAAGACTACATGGCTCAGCTCAGTCGCCGCGACCTGGTGGCCGCTCTAGAATGGGGATAGCTCATGAACCACGTCCAGAACGCTCCCCGCATTGGCATTCATCTTTCCACGGCAGGCGGCGTCTTTACGGCAGCCGAGCGCGCGCATGAGGTCGGTGCCGGTACCTTTCAGATTTTCACTTCAAGCCCGCGCATGGGGCGTGCTGCGAAGCCCCACACTGAGCACTGCGCCCGCATGAAGCAGTTGCGCGAGCTTTACGGC
>CAXTMM010000096.1:0-10934 GCA_964245415.1 uncultured Acidobacteriaceae bacterium
GGAGCTCATGCCGTCGCTCGTCGATAGCGCGGTTGGCGGCTGAAAGCTGCTCGGTGGAGGTCTCGGCGCGGGCGCGACTTTCTTCAAGATCAGCGGCCATCTGGTTAAAGGAGCTAATGAGATCGCCCAATTCCTCAGTAGCGGAGAAGGTCACTCGCTGGCGATAGTCGCCCGCCGCGATCTCGTCCATCGCGTCGGCCAAAGCTTCACCGGGCCGGGTGATCTGCTTGGACAGGTAAAGCGCCAACCAGGAGCTAGCGAAGAAGGTGAGGGTCGTAAGGAGCAGCAGGAGCAGAAAGTAAGTGCTGCGGACTGTCTTGCGCTGGCGGTAGACAGACCAGTACTGGCGGGCGTCGGTGCTGATATCGTTTACCACTGCGCTGAGACCGCTGGGCATGGGGAGAGCGACTACGACGATGCCGCCATCGCCGATGGGTGCTGAGCCAAGCGCATACTCATTGCCGGCGAGGGTGAGGATGGGCTCATCGCTGCGCTGGGCGGTGGAAAGAATAATCTTGGCCAAGGAGCCATGCCCATCGCCGGGAGCGATGGACGTGGGCGGCATTTTGGGCAAGCCCGGCATCTCGGGCGAGGGAGGAAAGCCGGGCGAGGCGAGCCAGACGTGGACCCCGGCCGGCCCGGCGCCCGGGGGCAGCTGGTAGTTGGCCAATGGTTCACCATCGCGATAGACCACGGCAAAGCCGCCCTGCAGGGTAATGCGGTGGCTGCGGATCTGGGCAGAAAGCGCGGCGGGGTCGCCGGCATCGTAGCCGATTGAGAAGGCGCCCGAGTGAGCGAGCGACTCAGCTTCGGCGCGAGCGTTGCCGGCTACGTAGTGGGACATTTCAAGCGCGATGCGGGATGAGTCGTCGCGCAGTTGTGCGACCGGCTGCGAGAACCAGCGGTCGATGGAGCGGTTCATCAGCAGGTAGCTGAAGAGAAACATGAACAGCGTGGGGGCGAAGGAGAGCAGCAGGGCGCCGAGGATCATACGGCTGCGCAGACGTGAGCCGAGCACCCGGCTTCGCTGGTCGGCGTAGAGCTTGAGGATGTTGCGGGCGAGCAGCAGGAGAAGCGCCAGCAGCAACAGGAAGATGAGCACGGTGACTGCAGTAAAGAGCAGCAGCGCGCCGGTTGAGCCTGGATGCAGTGCGCGAATGTTAAAGGCGTTCAACGCGCCGAGTATCAGCAGCAACGCGAGCAGCGCTGCGGCCAAGCCTGCGAGCGTGAACCTGCGGCGGGTTGCGTAGGCCACTCTGTCTTCCACTTTACCTAACTCTGCATTATATGTGGGCTGGCATGAAGATGCGCCAGCTTGCTGTAGCAAGGTGATTGCAAGCGAAGACACAGGATGGCTCTCTGCGTCTCACGGAAGAGTAAAGGCTAAGACCGTGCGGCTATGATGCATAGATGAAGGGGTGTTCAGGGAATTGACCGCCATCGAGAACGCATCAGGCAGATTTGATATTTACGAGATTGCCCGGTCATTTCCGGAATCGGCAGAAACGATGCTGCTTGACCGTTACCTGACCGACCAGCCGGGAGCGAGCGCGCGCGTCTTTCGCGTCTACAAGAGCACGCCCGCGCACTACCACTCAGGGTCAAATGAGTATCTCTATGTTATTTCAGGACGGGGAATGTTCTGGATAGACAGCGTTGCTACGCAAGCTAGATTCGGCCCAGGGCACCTTCTCTTTTTCGCGCGTGGGGTGATCCATGCGATGCCTGAGATCCTCGAAGGCCCGGTCGTGTTCTTAGCCATCGATACGCCCCGGCGTGATCCTCGCGATGTAATCTTTGTTGATCCTGAAGAAGGAACGCCAGAGACATTTATCCAAGAGAGGCTCGGATGATCGAGATACTGGTGAAGCTTAAGCGGAGCTCCACGTATCCTGCTGGGCGAAGCCGGAGTTGCTCCTAACCTGCAGCGGGAGGTGGGAGTGCTCGCTTGGCCTACTATAATTTTGGAAGAAGGCGTAGTGCATTTTCGCGGTAGACCCTGCGGAGAACATCCTCTGGGAGATCGAGACCATAAATGTTCCATCGCCCCTGGCGCGAAGCATGCGTGGGGTACTCGAAGTATTCATCCGCTGTTTCGAGAAGGCGGTAATACAGCCGGTACATGTTGATCTCTGGTACCAGATCGGCTCCGAATAAAATTCGGTCGGCAAAGCGCAGGAAGAACTTGCGGGCGCTATATGGTTGACGGCCAAGCTCCGAGGCGCGGGCGCTGATATCCACCAGCACGTTCGGGTTAGCCTCGAGCATCGCGGAAACGCGCGCAAGGTCCTCACTGTTTTCGGCGATATGAGCACCGACAAACGTCGTCTTTGGATGCCGTTGAAAGACGCGATCCCGCTGCTTGAGTAGTTCATCCTTGCCATACTGGGCCCCATAGAAGCTCCAATCGGGATGCGCGGCCAGTTCCTCATACCTCTCGTTCTGCGCATCGATCGGGAGGAAAAATGCTTTTGGATCGCTGATGTGCACCATGACAGGTATTGCCAGCTCGCCGGCCTTTTCGAAGATCGGAGCCAGGCGCTCGTCATCGACACGCAGCAAGGCGCCGCTCGCATCTCTGATCGAAAGTCCAAGGTCCTTCCAGAACTTGAAACCCACGATCCCGTGCTCCACGAGCCGTTCCAGCCGTTCGACGCTCCGGGCAATGAAGCGGTCAAAATTCGCATCATCAGCTCCGGTCCAATCCATCCATCCGATCGTCGAAAACCGTCGGGGATCGGCCAAGCGATAGCGCTCGATCATCGCTAAAGCCTCTTCTCCAACCTTCATGGTGATGTTCACGATGTGTTCGATCCCGCAGGCGTCCATGATTTCAAGTACCTGCCGCGGGTCTTGGGCGTCGAGATGGTTGTGGTAGTCGATCACCGGAAATCGAGGAAGAGGCACTTGATGACCAGGCGTGGTCAACATGCACACTGGGTGGAACTCGCTCAGCGGCAGCGTGACCCTGGCTTTGGCCGAGACCATGGCGACGAACTTGTCCTCGGTCATTCTCGTCTCCTCTGCCGGGCCGTGCACGATCAGATCATGCATACTCGGTGCAGGCTGCAAACTACCGAGTGCAAGGTTGTGACTAGCAGCGTACATCGTAAACCCGATAAGTGTATGTTGCGTTGAAGCCTCCGCTTTCCTATCAAGGCGGTGATCAGCCGAGAGTGCCGGCAATGACTTTGCCGATGAGGTTCGCTCCTATTTTGGAGGCGGCACGCAGTTGCAGGAGATATATATCACGCCGCCCTATGCTCGTAACCTTCGTGGCCAGAGTACTCTCCACCAAACGGAAGGTCTGGAGTCTCGACATCAGGGTCGCTCTATGCGAGAAGTATAGCTCCCTCGGACGAGCGAGATTTTATAAGCGTGGCGAAGCGATCTGCGTCCCGGTGCCTTCCTTGAGGACCAACACTCTATCGATCCCTGATGTGGAGAAACGCTCGCTGAGTCCGCGCGGCCAGCGGATGACTACGTCCAGTAGCGCGGTGTCATCTCCTAGCCCAAAGTGCAATCGCAGGTCGCTGCTCGAAAGGTAACTGCCACCGCTACGTACCTCCTGCGTATAGCTCTTCCGGTTGGTGCGCACTGTGACTTGCGCGCCGAGGCCATCGCGGTTGGAGCGCGTTCCGACCGTCTGGACTGTTACCCAGTGATGCGTGTTGGACTGCCGATTGACCAGCAGCATCGGCTGGCCGCTCATGTTGTTTACCACAATGGAGACGCGACCGTCGTTCCAGAGGTCCGCTGTCGCCAAGCCTCGGCTGGAGGCAGGCACGGTCAGCCCCGGCCCACTGCTTGTGCTGAGATCGAGAAAATGGCCGGAGCTGTTGTTGCGATAGAAGAGTCGCGGTTCCTTGTAGGTGGAACCCAGGTGGGCTGTATCGACCTCGGGATAGACGTGCCCGTTTGCGCTGATCAGATCCAGGGATCCATGATTGTCGGGATCGAAGAACATTGTTCCCCAGCCGAGATACTTGGTATTCAAGCCTAGTCCCGCCTGGGCGATCTGCGAGCTGAAGGTACCATCTCCGTTGTTCCGGTAGAGGGAAGAGACGTCGTCCGAAAAGTTTGTCTTGAAAAGGTCCGGCATGCCATCGCCGTCATAGTCTCCCACGGTGACACCCATGCCGGCCTGCTCGCGGCCGTCTTCATCAAAGGCAACGCCAGCCTGGGCAGCTACGTCGGTAAAGGTTCCGTCGCGATTGTTGCGATAGAGGATGGACGGCGTGCTGTCGCAGGCCACATAGATATCTGGCCAGCCGTCGTCGTTGTAATCGAGCGAGGTGGCGCTGAAGCAGTAGTGGCCGTCTGTCTTCCGGATGCCGCTCTTCGCGCTCACATCTTCAAAGTGGCCTTCGCCCAGGTTGCGATACAGAAGGTTTGGCGTGGAGGGCAAGCCCCGGGGACCGCACATCACCGGCGTTCCCTTCCACAGGCACATCACGCCTTCGCCCGGTTTGGGGGCAACGTCGATGTCAAAGTCGACATAGTTGGCTACCAGCAGGTCCAGCTTGCCGTCGCGATCGTAGTCGACAAACGCGCATCCGGTGCCCCAGCTTCGCCCACTGCCCGCAACGCCGGCTGACCGGGCCACCTCCTTGAAGGTGCCGTTGCGTTGGTTGTGCAGCAGGCGGTTGGTGCCGTAGAAGGTAACGAACAAGTCGTCGTAGCCATCATTGTCATAGTCGCCGACGCAAACGCCCTGGCCCCAGCCCTGCAGCTGATCCAGGCCGGCCGCGTGGGTCACATCCGCGAATTTCCCGTTGTGCAGATTGCGAAAAAGATGGCTGCTGGGAGCACCAGGGGATGAACGGTCCCGCGCCGCGCCCTTGGGCGCTCCATTGACGAGAAAGATATCCGGCCAGCCGTCATGGTCGTAGTCCAGGATCGCTACCCCGCTGCCTGTGGTTTCAAGTATGTACTGCTTGGTGTCCACTCCTCCGTTCACGTTCAACATCGTGAGACCTGCTTGGCCGGCCACGTCGACAAACCAGACCGGGCCCGGGTGGCCGGCTTGCGGCGGATACGGCTGCTGCGACCGGAGAGGAGCGCTCCAGCAAACCAATAGCAGGATCAGCCGGACGAGCCTCTGCCTTGAAGATAGTCGCGAAAACATGCCGAGATGGTAAACCGTTGTCCTCACCTCGTCATCTCCACGCGGCCTAGAGCAAGTCCGCGGATGGACCCGCCCTGATCCTGCTCTGGAAAGACAACTCGCCGGTATCGGCGGTATGCTTTTGGGGTTATGCGTCTGCTGACCACGCTGCTGATCTTGTTCGCACTCACCTGGTCCGGATGGACGCAAACTCCTGCGCCGGCCCAGGCTTCTCGCCAGCAGGCGAGCGTTTTGCTGCAAGGCGGCAAGATGCCTGAAGCCATCGCCATGCTCCAGCAACTCGCCGCCGCGAACCCCCCCGTCAAGGGTGCGCAGCATGATCTCGGCGTCGCCTTCTATCGCTCCGGCAAGCTCGTCGAGGCGCAGCAGGCCTTTGCTGCGGCCGTTGGCGAAGATCCCGCCGATCAGGAGTCCATCCAGATGCAGGGCTTGACCCTTTACCGCATGGGACAGCCTGCCCGCGCCATTCCGTTGCTTGAGCGTGTTCGCGACTGGATGCCGAGCGCCGATGCCGACTCCAACTACGTTCTGGGTCTGTGCTACCTTAACTCGCGCCGTTACGATGAGGCGCGGGATGCCTTCGCACGGGAGTTCTCCGTTAATCCTGCTTCGGCGTCCGCCTACTTTCTGCTCAGCACCATGCTTATGCATGCGGAACTTCCTGAACTGGCCGCGGAGCAGGCCCGCAAAGCCCTTCAACTCGATCCTAAACTCCCCCTCGGTCACTTTCGCCTCGGGGAAGTCGCCCTGTACAAGTCGGACATTGCAGCGGCCACGCACGAGTTCGAGCAGGAGCGGGAGCTCAACCCCGGCTATGCGCCCACCTATGACCGCCTGGGAGACGTCTATCTCCGCGCCGGCCAGTACAGCCAGGCGCAGCAAACGCTCACCAAAGCGATCTCTCTCGATGTGACCAGTACCGGACCGTTCATCCAAATGGGCAAGGTGCTGCTTCGCCGCGAAGACGCGACAACGGCGACGATGTATCTGCGCCATGCCGAGAAGATGGACCCGGCCAACTACATCACCCACACTCTGCTTGCCCAGGCCTACCGCAAGACCGGGCAGGAGGAGCTGGCCGAGCATGAGCTCGAGCTGGCCTCGCAGCTGCACGCGGACGACGCTCCACGTCTACCAACCAACTGAGTGCTGCCTGCGTCAGTGCACATGCACGGTGACCAGGCGCGCCTGCAGAGGCACTCCACCCGTAATGGTCGTCTCTATGATGGCTTCAAAGGGACGTAGCTCCCCTTTTGGTCCGGCCACACGCCGCAGCAACTCGGCAGTCGACTCTGGCCGGCAGACAAACTCCACCCCGGCTTGCGTGCCGAAGGTGGTCAGTCCGCTGAAGATAAGAATGCTCTCTCCCGGCACCACCCCGGGCATCAGGGCCACAATCGCGTAGTCGCGCGTTAACGGGTGCTCCGGCCTCCAGTACACCGTCGGTTCTCCCGGCTGGGGATGGTGATTCTCGATACCTGCTGCCTCCGGTGAAGCAACAATCGAGAAGTCCAGGCTCGATTGCAGCGCCTTCAGAGAAGGATTCTCCGCCGTGGAGCCGATAAAGATCAGGTTCCGTACCTTTGCGTCGTCCCAGGTCATCAGCTGGCTGCGCTTCAGCACAAAGTGCGCCTGGTGGGCGTCAAAGAGCTGGGTCAGCGTATAAACCGCCGTCAACTCCCCGACGCCCGTATAGGTATCTACCAGCTTCGAGCTCGTCTCCGTGTACTTTTCTAACGGCGGAGCGTAGCTTAGACCGCGCTTGGCATCTCCCTGGAACAAGGCGTTGCTGAAAACTACGAGCGGCGGCCCGCCAGTAAGAAACGGCTTCCAAAAGTGTTCCACCGGCGGCGGCAGCACGGCAGGGCGCACCCAATGCATGGCAAATACGGCAACAAGGATCACTGGCGCACAGAAAAGCGCAGCCCAAACTGCGCGCTTCCGCTTAGAGATATTTGAGCGTGGCACTTCTACGGGAAGGGACGGGGGCAAGGTCTGGCGCGGCAGCGGCACGTTCGTTTGGGGCTCGGGGCTGACTGCTGAGACAACTTCGCTTCTTTCCTTAAAGACGACCAGGTAGTGCCCCTTAGGCACCTCGATCATCACTGGCTCGTCTAGACCCTCTTCCAGGAAGTAAATCGCGAGCTTTTGCCGCAGCAGCCGGGCATGCGTTCTGACAATGCTGTCCTCACTCGAGGCCAAGCCAAGAGGCCGTCTAAACACGCGGAGAGCGATCTGCTGCTCGGTAGCTTCAGCCGGTGCTTCGCGCAACGCGCAGTCACCCACATACAAAAGAAACTCTCTTGACCGCGCAGAGGACCGGAACGGGGCACTATTCGCGACACGCCTCAGAAGGAGAGCCCGTTCATCCTGGGGAGTCCGGCTCTCTAGTTCCTGATTGGCTTCCGCATTGAGCATACCGACCCGGCCACAACTATCCCACACGGTGAGTTGACGGGTCAAATCACGTCGATAACCTTGTCAATCTTATGCAGGTCAGGTTTGAATAGGCGCGTACCATTGATTTTCGAGTCTTCCTCAAAAGGGCTATGGCTCCGCTCCTCGCTCGGGATTGTCCGGGCAGCACGGAACGGCACATAGGTGAAGCAACTCGATGGCTTGCCTTCTTAGGAGATACCGCATGAGATTGCCCTTGACGCCTTGGAACACCGTTCGACCTCGCTTATCCCTCGCCTCGCTCCTGGCCGCGCTGGTTTTGTTCTGCCTGGGAGTGAGCGGAGAAGCTGCAAATGCGCAGGCCGTCTACGGCAGCATCTACGGCACAGTGACGGACAAGTCCGGCGCTACCGTGCCCAATGCGCAGATCACGGTTACCGATACTACCAAGGGAACCAGCGTTACTACCCAGACTAACGGGAGCGGCGAGTTTCGGGTCCAACATTTGATTCCTGACACCTACCGCGTTGATGCGGAGGCCTCAGGCTTCGCGAAGACAAGCACGGATAACGTCCCTGTCTTTGCCGACACGGCTCCCAAGGTCGATATGCAGCTGTCGGTCGGCGCGGCTACCAGCGGTGTCGTGGTTACCGGAGAAGCGAGCCTGCTTGAGACTGATCGCGCCGAGGTGAGCACGATCCTGAATGCTCGGGCGGTGGAGAATCTGCCCAACCTCAACCGCAACTTCACCGCCTTTGAACTGCTCACCCCCGGCACGAGCTACATCGGCTGGAGCGTCGGCGAGGGTTCCGGCAATCCGCAGCGCAGCCAGCAGATTGAAGTCAACGGACAGCTGCCGTTCGCTACCGGCTATGAGCTCGACGGAACCGACAACCAGGAACCGATCAACGGCGTCGCCGTCATCAATCCGAATCTCGATGCGGTCTCGGAGATGAAGGTCACGTCACAGAACTACGACGCCGAGTTCGGCAAGGCGGTCGCGGGCCTGGTCACTGCCCAGACCAAATCCGGCAGCAACGCCTTCCACGGCTCGGCGTTTGAGTACCGGCGCTCCGACGCCCAGCAGGCGCGCGATCCCTTTGCCAACGCTGTCCCGGATGCGCTCACCGGCCGGTATCTTGCGCCGACCCTGCACAACCAGTTTGGCGGCTCGGTCGGCGGTCCCATCCTCAAGGAGAAGCTCTTCTTCTTCGGCGACTACCAGGGCCTGCGTGAAAAAACCGGCACCGCCACGCTGACCACCGTCCCGACGCTCACCGCGCTTACCACCTGCACCTCCGGGCTCAACTGCAACCTGAGCGACTATCTCCAGGGCGGCCAGGGGCAGATCTACAAGCCCAACTCTCTTACCGATACCTCGAACACCAATCGCACCCCCTACGCCGGGAATATCATTCCAGTCGGCGACCTGTCTGCTCCCGCCATCAACTTGTTCAAGCTCCTTCCTAAGCCGAACGTGGCGGGAGCAGGCATCATCAACAACTATGCTGCCTCAGGCTCGGGCATCTTCAACACCAACCAGTTTGACGCGCGCATCGACAGCAATACTTTCCAGAAGCTGCACATCTTCGGCCGGTACACCTACTTCGGGGCGGCACTCTCCGGCAACCCGTACTTCGGAGCTGCCGGCGGACTCGGCTTCGGTTCAAGCGGCTTTGCCGGCACTGACGCGGCGCGTGATCAGAGCATCGCGGCGGGCGCTGACTACGTGGTTTCGACAAAGTGGGTCACGGACGTTCGCTTCGGCTACTACCGCATCAACAACAACACGGCTGGACCCAATTACAACCAGGCCTTAGGGAACAGCCTCGGCATTCCCAATGCCAATGGGGGCGACCTTTCTCTTTACGGCGGCCTTCCCCAGTTCAACATCGACATTCCCAGCAATGGAAGCAACGGCGGCCAGAACATCGAGTACGGCACCACTGCCAACCCTCGCCTGCAACAAACCGCACAGTACCAGTTTGTGAATAACTGGTCCCATACTCTTGGGAACCACAACATCCGATTTGGCGCCGACTACCGGTATGGCACCAATCACAGCGTCTCAGTAGCGAGCAACGCACTTCGTTCCGGCACCTTCTTTTTCGCCGCGCCGCGCACTGCCGGCTTCGATCCCGCATCCGGCATCACTTCTTCCGGTGTAGGCTTTGCGACCTTCCTTCTGGGAGACACGACCACATTCTGGCGCACCCAGACCCAGAACGTGAGTGCCGCTACACGGCAGAACCGCGTCTTCGCCTACGCCCAGGATCAGTGGCGCGCTACCCCCAGCCTGACTGTCAACTATGGCCTGCGCTGGGAGCTCTATACGCCTGAATCTGTCACACAGGCCGGTGCAGGCGGCCTGCTTAATCTCCAAACCGGCATCCTGGGCATCGCCGGGGTCGGAGATAACAGCCTTAGCATCAACGTAGCAAACAACTTCAAGGAATTTGCGCCGCGGCTCGGCGTGGCTTACCAGGCAAGTGCCCGCACTGTCGTTCGCGCCGGGTACGGTATCGTCTACGGACAGGGCTGGGCAGGCGACACCTTCGGTGACGTGCTGACCGCCTCCTTCCCGACGCAGATTCAACAGACTGTGACTCCCGTCTCGAACAGCGCAGCCGTCTTCAAACTGCAGAACGGGCCACCGAGCTACACCTTCCCGACGATCCCGGCAAACGGCAACTACGTTCTTCCCGATGGCATCTCCCAGACCGCTCGACCGACGCAGGTACGCCTGCCCACCGTGGCTGCCTGGAACCTGATGGTCCAGCAGCAGCTCTCCTCCACCACCTCGCTCCAAGTCGGCTACGTCGGCAGCCAGTCCTACCACAACATGTTTGAATCCTCGCCAACCTTTGACACCAACCAACAGACGATCGCAGGCTTCAACAACTGCAACGCCAGCGACGTGGTCTTCACCTATGGCTGTTCCCCGCAGGACATCAATCCGAGCTCAGGTTTGCCCTTCACCGAGAACGATCGCCGCCCGTTCTATAACGGAGCTGCGCAGAGCTACCTCGGCGTTCGGGGTGGGGTGCCCCACGGCTGGACGCAGCGCATCGACTACGCGGCGAATGAGGCGACCGGCAGCTACAACGCTCTCCAGGTCGTCTTTGAGAAGCGTTACGCTTCCGGTCTGCAGTTCCTGAGCCACTACACGTGGTCGCACGCTATCGGCCATGAGGCATACGAGTTTTTGATTAATCCTCGCATCGGACGAGGCAATGGCTACTACAACCGCCGGCAAGCGTTCGTCTTCGCCGGGACCTACGACCTTCCCTTCGGACGCGACCGGCTTATCGGTTCGACCGTTCCCGGGTGGCTGAATCAGGTTATCGGCGGCTTCGTCGTCAACGGGACAGTCACTCTCGATGGCGGTCTCCCCTTCACCGAGAACTAC
>CAXTMM010000097.1:0-5278 GCA_964245415.1 uncultured Acidobacteriaceae bacterium
GATCCACAGTTGAGGCGACCATCGATGTGACAACGGTGGACACCGGCGTGGCGCCGCGCGACGGCCACTTAAAGAGCCCCGACTTCTTCGATGTGGCGAAGTTCCCCACCATGACCTTCAAGAGTTCGAGTGTGAGCAAGACTTCCGACGGTTTTGATGTCAGTGGCAATCTGACACTGCATGGCGTGACCAAACCGGTAACCCTGCATGTAACCGCGAGCAAGGAGCAGACCGGGATGGACGGCAAATCGCTCGATCGCGGGTTCGACGCAGCCACTACCATCAACCGCCAGGACTTCGGCCTGATCTGGAAAGGGCCGGCTACCAGGACTGGCGATGCGGTTTTGGGAGACGACGTAAAGATCGAAATCAATATCGAGGGCGATCGTCCGATCTCTTAGTTGAGCAGCGGCACAGGACCACGTGCAGCCAAGGAGCCGGCCGGCCCTGCCTTCGGTTCGACGCTCGAAGGCAATGAGCTCCGATCGTGAGCAGGACCTGCGAGCCGCCTCACCCTAGGGCGGCTTGCGGTCATCCCGATAGAAAGGATTTGCATGGTGACTGCCGCGCACCCTGATCGTTATACCGCCAGGGTCCATATCATCGACTCGCATACCGCCGGCGAGCCGACACGCGTGGTACTCTCGGGCGGCCCGGACCTTGGCAGCGGTCCCATGGACCAGAGGCTGGCGTGCCTGCGTGCGCGGCATGACCGCTTCCGCTCCGCCGTGGTCTGCGAGCCGCGAGGGTCGCAGGCCGTCGTGGGCGCGCTTCTCACTCCGCCTGTCCATCCTGGCCATGCGACAGGCGTCCTCTTCTTCAACGATGTCGGCTACCTGGGCATGTGTGGCCACGGCACTATCGGCGTGGTGACGACCCTCGCCCACCTTGGCCGGATCGTTCCCGGGCGCCACGGCATTGAAACGCCGGCCGGGGTCGTGTACGCAACGCTGCACCCCGACGCGAGCGTGACGGTCGAGAATGTGCCCTCCTATCGCTATGCCTCCAGGGTCGAGGTCGCGGTTCCCGGCGCAGGCGTTATCACTGGCGACATCGCCTGGGGCGGCAACTGGTTTTTCCTCGTGAGCCGGCAGCAGCCCAGGCTTGTCCTTCAAAACGCAACCGAGCTGACCGCGAGCGCAACGGCGATACGCGCAGCCCTTGCAGCAAGCGGCGTCACGGGTGAAGCTGGCGCACTAGTCGACCACATCGAGTACTGCGCTCCGCCTCTCGACCCAAAGAACCACGCTCGCAACTTTGTGCTCTGCCCCGGCAGCGCCTTTGATCGCTCACCCTGCGGCACCGGCACCAGCGCCAAACTCGCCTGCCTGGCAGCCGACGGCGTTCTCGCGCCTGGTAAGCTATGGCGGCAGGAGGGGATTCTCGGCACGGTTTTCACAGCCAGCTATGTAGCCGCGCCCGGCGCTTTGCCGCGCTTGGCGGTGATCCCGAGCATTACCGGCCAGGCCTATCTCACGGCAGATACGCAGCTCTTGTTCGATGACCGGGACCCATTCATCGCAGGCATCCAGTTCTAGGGAGCAGTGCTCGTGACGCGAGGACCATTTACGGCTGCGCTTGCAGGCGGCCCGCTCTTTGACTGCGTCATCCTCGGCGCCGGAATCGTTGGCGCCGCGTGCGCGTACTGCTGCGCCGAAGCAGGCCTGCGGGTCGCCGTGGTCGAGCGCGGCCAGGCAGGTGGCGGCGCCACTTCGGCCGCCATGGGCCACGCTGTGCTCATGAGCGACTCCCCGGCTTTATTTGCGCTCACCCTGCGCTCCCGGCAGCTGTGGCAAGCCTTGCGTCCGAAACTCCCGGAGACCGCGGAGTACCACCAGCCGGGAACGCTGTGGATCGCGGCCGACGACGATGAGATGGCGGAGGTGGAACGCAAGCACGCCTGCTATGCCGGCTTCGGCGTACCCAGTGCCGTACTCGGCCCTGCTGCCTTGGCCACGGCTGAGCCGAACCTGCGCCGCCCACTGACCGGCGCGCTGCAGATGCCGGGCGACAGTATCCTTGCGCCCGCAGCTGTGACGGCGTGGCTGCTCGAGCAGGCGATCGCGGGCGGATCCACTCTGGTGCAGGGCGAGGTCACGCAGGCACGAGAGGGAATCGTCAGGCTTGCAGACGGACAAACGCTCCGGGCTCGCTCGATCGTGCTCGCGACCGGCGCTGAGGCCACCAAGCTGGTGCCAGCTCTGCCGCTGCGCAAACGCAAGGGGCACCTGATGATCACCGCACCCTACCCCAACTATGTGCGCCACCAGTTAGTCGAGCTGGGCTACCTCAAGAGCGCGCACGGCGATGAGGCCGACTCAGTCGCCTTCAACGTGCAGCCGCGAGCGAACGGGCAGCTGCTCATCGGCTCCTCGCGCCAGTACGGCATCGAGGATCCGGCAGTCGACCGACAGGTGCTCGACGCGATCCTCGCGCGCGCAATCGGGTACCTGCCAGGCCTTGGCGCGTTATCGATCGAACGCAGCTGGGCAGGCTTTCGCGGCGCCACGCCGGACCACCTGCCACTCATCGGACCGGCAGCCACCGGCGATCCGACTCTCTTGCTCGCCACCGGTCATGAAGGCCTCGGCATCACCACCTCGCTTGCCACAGCCGAGCTGCTGGTCGACCATATGCTGGGACGCGCCGGAGCGATCCCGGCCGAGCCTTACCTCCCCGCGCGCCTGCTCGCCCCCAGCAACTACGCAACCGCCAGCCCGCACCCACAGGAGATCGTATGAACTGGATCGGAGTCATGCCCGCGATGACCACGGCTTTCACCCCGGCCTATGAAGTGGATCACAGCTTCATGGCGCGGCACGCCACCTGGATGCTCGACAACGGCTGCACCGCGCTCATCTCTCTCGGCTCGCTCGGCGAAGGCGCGACGCTCCGGCCGGCAGAGAAGCTGGCCATCTTGGCGAACATGGTCAAGACGGCAGGGAGCCGTGCTCCGGTCATCGCAACCATCGCCGCGCTCTCGACCGACGAGGCCGTGCGTCTGGCCAGGGAAGCCGAGCAGGCAGGCTGCGCAGGCCTGATGATCCTGCCGCCCTACGTCTACGTAGGCGACTGGCGTGAGACCAAGGCCCACATCGCCGCGGTGCTCGACGCAACACCTTTACCAGGCATGCTCTACAACAACCCGGTCGCCTACCGGACCGACTTTCTCCCCGAGCAGATCCAAGAGCTGGCCAACGACCACGAGAACCTGACCGCGGTCAAGGAGTCGAGCACAGACGTGCGCCGAGCGTCCGCGATCCGGGCGATCCTGGGCGAGCGGATGCACATCTGCGTAGGCGTCGATGACGCGATCGTCGAAGGAATCGCAGCGGGCGCGGCAGGCTGGGTAGCTGGCCTTGTGAATGCATTCCCAGCCGAATCGGTAGCGCTCTTCGAGCTGGCGCGTGCCGGATTTCACACCGAGGCATTTGCGCTCTACCGCTGGTTTCTGCCTCTGCTCCGGCTCGATACCGTGCCAAAGTTCATCCAGCTCATCAAGTATGTGCAGGGCGAGCTTGGTGTCGGGCATGCGCGCGTGCGTATGCCCAGGCTCGAGCTTGCCGATATCGAACTCGAGCCAACCCGGGCGATCCTGCAGACGGCGCTCCGCAATCGCCCCGTGATCAAGGAACTCCCATTCCTCGTCGAGCAAGCAAGCTGACGGTCCCAAGGCGACAAGCGAGATCAAAAAAGAGCCGTCGCAATCCCGGTGTGCCACAACGCTTTTCCGGTATCCTTTGGTGCGAGACGTCTCGCCGTTCTCGCGCTGCAGGCAACGCTGTTCAACAACACCGGCTCGCCGGATAAGGGGATTTGGTCATGAAAGGTTTGTCTCGAAAGGTACTGGCATTCAGCCTGGTTGCAACCGGAATGGCCGCGCCTATGCTGGCGCAGGAGATGAAGGCGCCCAGGAAAGTTACGGTCATGCTCAAGACCTCGGACGGCAAGGACGCCGGCAAAGCCGCGCTGATGCAGAAGAAGGATGGCGTCGAGTTCAAGGTGGACCTGATGAACCTGCCCCCCGGCGAGCACGCGATCCACATCCATCAGAACGCCAAGTGCGATGCGCCCGACTTCAAGTCGGCCGGAGGCCACTTCAACCCCGACATGAAGAAGCACGGCATCAACTCACCCGATGGCCACCACAACGGAGACCTGCCCCTCAACCTGACGGTCGGCGCAGACGGCACGGTGAAGAAGGCCTTCCTGAGCAAGGACGTGACCCTTGCCCCCAGTGCTCCCAATTCGGTCTTCGCCAGCGGCGGTACGGCGCTGATGGTCCACGAGAAGGCGGACGACATGATGACCGACCCGACCGGCAGCGCCGGTGGACGCATCGCGTGCGGCGTGATCCAAATGCCATCGATGGATGGCATGAAGATGTAAGACCTTCCTCCGGGCGAGCTGGAAACCACCTGCCTTGAGCGAGTGGCTTCGGCACGAGAGTGCCTATAGACCTTTCTGGAACTCCTGCCTTGCCGCCTCGCGCCAACTCCCATCCGGTCCCCGGTAGAGATCGCCGATGGCAAAAACCGCGGTGGACAAGACGCCTGTCGCCGGACAAATCCCCGACTGGTCAACCTTGTCACAGAGGATGTACGCCGGGGCTTCACACACGGTCGCATGAAGCTTCGGCGAGGAGGGCCCGGCGCCCTTGGGTTCAAGCAAATCAAAACACCCATGCGACTGCATGACATCCGAGGCGACGTAATACGCCACCTGCCGTTCATGCAGAACTTCAACCAGATCGGCCCGGCTGCGGATCGCGCCAAGAAATGCGCTGTCCATCGTCAGTCCCTCGGTCTGCACGAGCCCGTGGGGTAGCAGCCAGCCCACGATGCCGGCCCGGTCGCCCATGGCATAGATTCCGGGGTGGCTCACACTCCAGCGCACAATCGCGATTCCAGTGCGCGCCTGGTGTTCGGGACCCGCATGTTGATGCCGGATCGATTCACCCCCAACCCGAGCCACAAAGGCCAACGAGATGCCAAATGCGGCGGTTAGCACCGCACCCCACCCATGGGCAAATGCAAACCGCTGCTTGACCATCCCCGACCCCGGCATCCACGCAAACCCGGGCACGGCCATAAAAAGCGTCGCAAGAGGAAGACCATAGTAGTACCAGGGAAAAATGGACCAGTCACTGCGCAGCGAAAGAGCAATCAGATGAACCCAGGGAAAAAAGAGTGCCGCAAGCATGACCGGATGCGCTGAGCGTCGCAGGCGACGAAGGCAAAGGCAGAGCAACCCGCAGATAAGCGCACCGGCATAAAGC
>CAXTMM010000097.1:5297-10710 GCA_964245415.1 uncultured Acidobacteriaceae bacterium
GATATGCGCAGTCGAGTGCAGCACCGAGAGAAAAGGCTGCGGCGCCGGAGCCAGGCCCACCTTGAGCTGCTTTGCATTGCCGGAAATCGGAAGGAAAAATCCAAACTGCAGATAATTCACAAGAAAGTAGAGCAGGCTCGGGAAGAGCCCCGCTAGTAGCAGACCACCTGCCCTCACTCCCATCCCGGGGAAAGATCCCTCGCTGAGCCCACGAAAAACGAAAAAAGCAAGTAACAAAAAGACGAAGAGGATCAGGTCGACGCGCGAAAGAATGGCGAGCGAGGAAAGCAGGCCAAAGTAGAACCAGTCATAGCGACGGCCCGGAAATGCAGGGGAGCAGCCAAACAGAGCAAGCAGCATCATGGCCGGGATCGCCACGATCACTTCCATACCCGTTCGCATGAATTCAAGCGTCAGGTAGGCGACCAGACCGGATACCAGGATGCTTGTTGCAGGTCTTCCGCCAAATCCTTGCAGAAGTCGCAAGGATAAGCAGTACACAACACACAGCGATAAGGAAGCGACAACCGCCACTGCAAGAAGCAGGTGTTTCTCTCCACATGCGGCCAGCAGGAGCGTAATGACGAACTGCCACAAAGGATGAAAACCATTCGTGTGAGCGCTCCCGTCAAAGGTCGGAAAGCCCCGCTCTAAGAACCCGCGCGCCACGCCGGCGTAGTAGTAGAAATCATCCTGATAGGTGCTGTAGGGGCTAGCGCTGAAGATATCCTGCGACAGGATGCACAACGAGCTTGCAAATACGACTGCAGGCACCAGGAAACGCCCCATGCCCGGCCTCGCTTCTACAGGGTCAGAGCAAGCGGCAGTGGAAAACGGCGAGACTTGGATCATCAATGGTCGGTATGGCTCCTCCTCTCATCATGCTCTTGAAAGATTGGCATAGCAGGAACACTTGCGCTGCGAGAGGACCAAGGTAACCCTGAGCCCCCACCAGGTCATCACTCTCCACACTTGGCGTAAGCGGCGCCTTTCAACTGTGCCCCAGCTCTTTCTCCATCAGCACAAATGAGCATGGCAGCTTGACCGGCATCTCGTCGGCAGGAAACGCCTCCGCCCCAACAATCCGGTAGCCGAACTTCTCATAAAGCGGCGGCAGCTCCACTCTTAGATCGACAATCGAAATATCCATCACCCGGCACCCCTGCTCGCGGCAGAACTCTTCACTCGCGGCGATCAGCCGCCGCCCAATGCCGCCGCGCTGGCGAGCCGGGTCGACCGACAGCACGCCGAAGTAGCCGTGAACCCTCCCATCCGCACCCGCCGGACGTACCTCGATGTACACCGAGCCTGCAATGCCGGCCTCGTCTTCGATCAGCAGAAACCGTCCCGACTTCAGGTGTGCTGCCACATCCGCCGCATCCGTCCGCTCGCCCACCTTGAAGAACTTCTCTACCGTAAACGCAGCGTTGATCAGTGAGACCAGCGCATCTGTATCTGCCTCGGTTGCAAATCGAAAATCCATACGTTCCTTGCCGAACTTGTCAAAATGAAAAGGCCGGATGCGCTGCGCACCCGGCCCGACCGCATCCCGTGCGAGCCTACATTGTCGAAGGAAGATTGGAGCGAGCCGCCTGCTTCTGCGCTTCGACTTTTATCGCCGTTTCTTCAAGCGTCTGAGCCTGCGGCATCACGGTCAGCGCCTTCAAAATCATCGGATCATAGTTGGCCCGAACCTTGAGCCCCTCCTGCTGTCCGAACTGCGAGGTAAACAGCTCCGCCTTGATGTTGGTCTTCAGCCAGTCAGACACCGTAGCTAGGTCAGCGTCCGTGTAACTGATCTGCTTCGAGGTCAGAAACTGCTTGAAATCAGCCAGCACCGCGTCGTCCACCTGGAACTCCTTGGTAACGGTATGGCTGGCCAGGTAGTGCCGCGAGAAGTCAAAGAATGCGTAGTGAGCCGACAGCACATCCTGGATGTGGGTTGCCTTGGGCGTTTCAAACGGCACGTCAGGAGTGATGCCACCGCCACCGTACTCGGTCCGGCCAGAGTCGCTCAGCTTGACCTCGCGGTCCTTGGTATCCTGCGGCTTGTCGTGGTTGTAGTAGTAGTCGTAGAGCGAAACGCCGGTATAGTTGCGCTGGATCAGTCGGCCGCTGGGCGTGTAGTAGTGGTAAGTCGTGAGCGCCAGGCCGGTGTTGTCAGAAAGTTGAAACACTGTCTGCACAAGCCCCTTGCCAAAGGTCGTCTCGCCGACGATCAGCGCGCGATCATGGTCCTGCAGCGCACCCGAGACGATCTCGGCCGCTGATGCCGTGCCATGATTGGTCAGCACGACAACTGGAAAGGTGTGCCCGCCGTTGCCGCGAGTCGCCCGGTAGATCTGCTCCGGGTAAGCCCTGCCGCGCTGCGAAACGATCACTTGCCCTTTGTTCAAAAATTTGTCGCAAACCGCGACCGCCTCGGAAAGCAGGCCGCCGGGATTGCCGCGCAGGTCCAGCACCACGCCCTTCACATCGCCAAAACCTTCCAGCGCGTCTGAGACCTCACGGCCAGTCGTCTCCTGGAACTGGGTCACATGCAGGTAGCCGATGCCGGGACGAATCTCGTATTTGATATCGACCGAGTTGTGCGGGATCTCGTCGCGAATCAGGTCAAAACTCAGCGGCGAGGCAGCGCCTTCGCGCGCGATGGTGATCTTGACGTGCGTGCCCTTGGGTCCCTTGAGCATGCTCGCAACGTCTTCTGAACTCACATTGTCGGTCAGCTTGCCGTCCACCGCCACAATCGTATCGCCAGGCCGAATGCCGGCCTTGTAGGACGGAGTGCCTTCAAACGGCGTAACCACGACGATCTTCTGTACGCCGCCGGCCGACTGCGGCTGGATCGCCATGCCCACGCCGTAGTACTTGCCGTGCTGATCCTCGCGCATCTTCGCGTACGACTTCGGATCGTAAAAGTTCGAGTGAGGATCGAGCGTACGCAGCATGCCCGGAATGGCGCCGTCGTAGATCACCTTGTCAGGCTTGTCCCCGTCCAGCGGTTCGGCGTAGTTCTGCGCGATCACGTCATAGACGTTCGAAAAGTTCTTGAGCGAGTCGCGGAACTCGGAGTCGCTCGAGGCCGACTGCGCCCCCACCCGCTGTGAGAGCACCATGCCGCCCAGTCCACAGGCGGCGAAGAAGACGACAAGCGAAAAAGTGGTGCGGCGGGTGCGGGGCGACATGATCTGAGGGTAACCTCGGGCGCTGGTACCGTGACGACTGTACGTAGTATAGCAATGCGGCAGGGGACAATGATCTATCCTCTCGGGATTTCAACTTCTGCGAAACTACCGGGGTAAGCAGCCGCCACAGCCTCGACCACCCTTTCGGTGTAATGCCGCAGGACAGGCCATTGTTGATTGCCCAGGACGACAAAAGCAATCCTTCGGCTTTTCAGATTTTGCTGGTGAGGCCGTTTCCCCTTACTGTAGCGGGACCAGCAAAAGCCAGCGTGACTTTTCCGTCAAGAAAAGTCACACCTGATCAGACCTCGCGTGATAAATCACCGGGGAAACGGGCTCAAGCGCATGTTCTTGTCAGTCGTCAGCAGCACGTCAAAACCCTCTGCCTCTGCTGCAGCGATAAGTTCGCCGTTCACCAGCCGATCCCATCCCCGTTCCGCTGCCTCCACCACGACGTGACCCTTCAATGCATACCGAAGTGGAGCAGGTGTCCCGTTATCAAAGAGTATGAGCATCGTGAGGCTGGCCTGTTGGCTGCACTGTCACGCCCACATCCAGGCTGCGTGCAGCAAATTCGAGTGCTGCCACGACCTGCTCCTGCGATAGGTGAAGCCACTCCGTAATCTCGCCAACCGAGGCGCCCACTTCCAGATTGTCAAATACGACAGATACCGGCGTGCGGGTATTGCGAAACACTCACGCACCGCTACGCTTGCCCGCAATGCTTTCAACTGCAGGGCATTGGGACCAATCGAGAGATGCCATCGGTCATTCTCCTTGAGCATGCGGGCTTTCTGCATTGTACCGCTGGCACTGAACCCTCAGCATGCCACTATGTGCCGCGGTAGACCCATGCCGGCTCGGAAGCGGTGAGCCGATTGGCACCTTTCGCCGTCAGACTATTAGAATGAGCTTGACACTGCTCTGGTCGGTCGTCTGAAGCTTTCACGCCTTGAGCCATGGTCGACAACGCCTTTCACCCGTACCACGAGACGCCCATTGATGACCCTTCGCAGCTCGATCTTCCTGGTTCCGGCCCTCGCCCTCCTCGCCCTCACCGCCACCGGCCATGCCCAGAGCGTCAGCAACGTCGGCGACAAGATCGCCAGGGCCAACGCCAAGGCCGGCGCGCCTCCGCAGCAGTCCCCTTACCAGGGTACCGTCGTCGCCGACATCATCGCCCGCGTCAACGACGGCATCATCTCGCAGGCCGACTACGACCGCGCCAACCAGGAGCTCGAGGCGCAGGCAAAGCAGCGCAACTGGTCCCAGGCCGAGATCGACGATCAGCGTAAGCAGCTGCTGCGCGACCTGATCGACAACCAGCTCCTGCTGTCCAAAGGCAAGGAGCTCGGCATCTCCGGGGAGACCGAAACCGTGCGCCAGCTCGATGAGCTGCGCAAGCAGAACCATCTCGAGTCCATGGAAGACCTGCAAAAGGCCGCCGAGCAGCAGGGCGTCTCCTTTGAAGACTTCAAGGCCAGCATCCGCAATCGCGTCATCACCTCGCAGGTCATCCGCGACGAAGTGGGCCGGCGCATCAACATCAGCCACACCGACGAGGAGGCCTTTTACGAAGCGCATAAGGCGGACTTCGACCGGCCCGAGCAGGTGCGCCTCAGCGAGATCCTCATCCCTACCGCCAACCTCGACGACGCCGCCCAGGTCGCAACCGCTGAGGCCAAGGCAAACGATCTCGAAAAGCAGCTTCATGCTGGCAAGGACTTTGCCGCCGTCTGCAAGGCCAGCTCCGGTGGCCCCACCGCCTCGACCGGCGGCGTGATCGGCGACTTCAAACGCGGCCAGCTCGCCAAGGTGCTCGAAGACCAGACCTTTGACCTCAAGGCCGGCCAGTTCACCGCACCCATCCGCACCAAGCAGGGCTACGTCATCCTTAAGGTCGATGAGCACCAGGCCGGCGGCATCGCCCCGTTCTCTGAAGTCGAAGGCCAGATTCAGGACCAGGTAGGCATGGAGAAGATGAACCCCGCCCTGCGCGCCTACCTGCTGCGCCTGCGCGAAGAGGCCTACATCGACATCAAGCCTGGCAACATCGACTCCGGCGCCAGCGCCAACGAGACCAAGCCCATCTTCAGCGCCTATACCCCGCCCCAGCCTAAGAAGAAGAAAAAGCTCGAACGCACCCGCTTCGGCGGACGCGGCCGCACCATCACCCACGTGCCAGCGCAGACCGCCCGCACAGCCGCGCCTGCCGGGGTACCCAGCCT
>CAXTMM010000098.1:0-10688 GCA_964245415.1 uncultured Acidobacteriaceae bacterium
GCCAGTTCCCGCGCTGGCGGCCGCAGCGGCCAAGCCGGTCGCTCCGTCAACGGCGGTCACGCCGGGTCAGTTGGTGCCCATGAGCAGGATGCGCTCGATCATCGCACAGCGCATGGTTGAGTCCAAGCACACCAACGCCCACGTGCATACCGTCTTCAAGATCGACCTGACACGAATCGTGAAGCTGCGCGAGAAAGAAAAGTCAAAGTACGAGCAGCGCAATGGGGTCAAGCTGACGTACATGCCTTTTCTTTCGCGCGCGATCATCTCGACACTGCGCAAGATGCCTATCATCAATGCCTCAATCGAAGGCGACGCGATCCGCTATCACCAAAACATTAACCTGGGCATCGCGGTAGCGCTGGATTGGGGATTGATCGTCCCTGTAATCAAACAGGCGGAAGAGCGTAGCTTCCTGGGGATTGCACGGGCCATCGTCGATGTGGCCGAGCGCGCACGCGGCAAGAAGTTGAAGCCTGATGAGGTGGGAACCAGCACCTTTACCCTCACCAATGCAGGTATTTATGGGGAGCAGTTCGGGACACCGGTCATCAACATGCCAGAGAGTGCAATTCTTGGCATAGGCGGCCTCTTCAAGGAACCTGCTGTCATCACCGACGATGCCGGCAACGACTCAATCGCGATTCGCCACATGATCCATCTGACACTTGGTTTCGATCACAGAATCATCGATGGAGCCGACGCTGGCAAGTTTATGGCAGAGGTCAAGAAGTATCTGGAAAACTGGAGTGAGGACATCGGTTAGCTTTTCGCTATACCTAAGCAACAGAGGCAGCCTGCTCTCAGAATGCCTCTGTCGCTTATAGCCTGCTGAGCGCCTCGAGCACGCGGTTGACCGCTTCATCCGGCGTAACTCCAACCGCTGACAGGTGACCCATCTTGCGTCCTTTGCGGGGCAGATGCTTTTCGTACAGGTGCAGATGGACACCAGGCACTGCCAAAGCTTGGTCGAAGCGAGGCTCATGTTCAAGCCACAAGTCGCCCAACAGGTTCGCGATTGCTGCGGGTCTAACAACTTCCACGTCACCCAACGGTAAGTCGCAGACAGCACGCACCGCTTGCTCAAACTGGCTGGTATCACACGCTCGCTCGCTCGCGTGATAGCTGTTGTGTGGACGTGGCGCAAGCTCATTGACGAGCAACTCCCCCTCTGTTGTCACGAACATCTCTACGGCCAGCAAACCTTCAAGCCCGATTGCAGCGGCTATTGCAAGTGCCGTCGTTTGCGCCTGTTCTTCGAGTGCAGTTGTTATAGAAGATGGAATGACACTCCATACCAGAATTTGGTTTACATGATGGTTACGCGCAGAAGGAAAGCACTTTACTTGTCCTGAAGGAGAGCGAGCGACCATGACAGAGATCTCCTGCTCCAGGTCAATCGCTTTCTCGACCACACAATCGGCACTGCCGAGCCCACGCCAGGCTTCTACGATATGAGCTTCGGTCGCAGCTTCCACAAAGCCCAATTTGACCTGGCTGCGCCCATCGTATCCGCCCCTCGCACTCTTGACGAAACACCGCGGCCCCAGTTTACGCACAGCTTCACGGAGTTCGGAGAGAGTGCAAGCCGGTGCGTAAGCTCCGATACGTATGTGTTGTTCATCTAGCCACGTCTTCTGGAGAATGCGATCCCGAATAGTTTTCATCATGGCGACGCCTGGGCGCACGGGCGCGCAGCGTGCGGCGGCTTCCAGGCTCGCGATGGCAATCTGTTCTATTTCAAGCGTTACCACATCGCATCCGCGTGCCAGGTTTGCCGCGGCCCGCGCGTCATTCCAGGCGCCTTCAAAGCAAGCGTCCACAATGAAGCGCGCGGGACAGGACGGATCTGGATCCATGACTTGTACCCGATAACCAAGCGAACGGGCAGCCATGGCCATCATTCTGCCAAGCTGTCCGCCGCCCAGAATGCCGAGTGTTGCCCCAGGCAGGATTACGCTCATTGCGGCAGCACCTGTATTAGCACTTCATCTCGCCGCTCCTGCCGCCAGCGTGTAAGCCTGGCTGATAAACCTGCATCAGTAGTAGCAAGGACCTGTGCTGCCAGGATTGCAGCATTGGCTGCGCCAGGCTTGCCAATCGCTAGCGTGGCAACGGGAACGCCTCGCGGCATCTGGACGATGGAAAGTAGCGAATCAAGACCATTCAGCAGAGTCGCCGGGATCGGAACGCCCAGCACCGGCAAAAGCGTTTTGGCAGCCAGCATACCCGGCAGGTGCGCTGCACCACCCGCTCCCGCGATGATGCAGCGTAGTCCCCGGTCCGCAGCCTGCTCTGCGTATTCGAATAAAAAGTCGGGCGTGCGATGGGCCGAGACGACGACCGCCTCAAAAGGTATCGCAAACTCTCGAAGAAGCTCGACACATGAGGCCATCACCTCATAGTCGCTCTTGCTGCCCATCACCACGCCAACCAACGGTGCTACCAACATTACGTGATTATAGAGCCCGCGCCCTGAGACCAGCCTTTAGCAGTATGTTCTAAAATTTGATGCCCAGCGAGCCTGCAAACGCGGCAATTTTCGGCCAGACCACGCGCAAATCGTTCACCGTGGCCGCATCAAGGGTTACGTTCAATGGCGATGCAGCTGCTTGGCTCAGGTCCGTCATCGTCTTTTCCAGGCTGCCCAGCAATACGCCAAGAGCGGCGATGACCCCAGGTTCAAGCCTGGTTGTCGTCGCCTGAGCCACGGTCAGGAAGCGAAGAACATCTGCTGCACCAACCTCTATACCATGTTCCAAACTTACAAGAATGTTAGCCATCTTGCCTCCATTGTTACTTGTGTTTTCTATGCAGACAAAGCGGCCGAAGTACTCCTGCGGCCACCTAGAATCCAGCATGGCGGGCTGAAAGCGCCGATCTAAGTGCTACTAAGCGGTACATCCACAAAGACCGCCGAAGAAAACTGTGAGTAGTTCGGCGGTGTAGAGCCGTCGTACATGCGTACGTAGTACTGCTCAACTGCAGCTAGCCTGGGAATAATGAAGTTCTGGACAGGTGTTCGAAGCACGAGGTCCGAATCCTGTCCGGGGCCGAATGTCCAATCTTTTCGCTTTATCTCAAAGCCGCCTCCGCTCGGAGCAGCGACCCCGGCATTGACCCGAATCTGTGAACCCGTGATCGCAACCACTTGCATGGTGATCAGGTTGATAAGCGGCGCCCCTCCCGTAGCCGGAAGAGCAGGCAACCAGGCGTCTTCAGGAACCGTATCGGAAAGCTTGAGAGCAAGCTCCTCGGCCCAGTCATTCGCAAAACGAATAGCGTACTTCACCTTTTGCGGAGACGCCGAACCCATTTCAATCTGCACCTCGCGCACGACGACCAGCGCATTGATTCCCGCCGATACACTTGCTATCGCAAGTACATCTCCTGGCCAAACATCGCCTCCATTCGCTTCAACGTTCCATCCTGTGTACCTCCCCGCCCATGCCGCCGAGGCGACAGCCGAACTCTTCAGCAAAGCGGTAGCGGCATTATCGCAATCCGTGCTGCTCCAGGCAGGAGGTTGGCTCACCGTACCAATCCACATCGCTGTTGCCGGTGCAGCAGAACTTGCGCCAGTTTCATTGGCGCTCTGCGGGATGCTTCGTCGTGCAACAGCACGGTGCTTCGTGCGGTAGCTCACAGCGATCAGTGCACCGCCTGGTGGGATTGTTCCGTTGTAGAAGGTAACTTTGCCCCCTGAAGCTAATTTGCAAACTCCATTCTCCGCAGTAGCTCCGATGAACTGCGACACGGGAGTACCGCCAACGGGTGTCAACGCTACCCAAAGAGGGCTGCTTTGCTTGCAAGCAAAAGTCTTAATGCTGCATGTTAGATCGCCGCTATCGAACAGACCGATCGTGCATGCAGGAGGTAAAATCGAAATCGCGCCGTCGTACAGTACTACGGCAAGTCCCGGAGCTCCGCTTGTTACATCCTGCAGCTCCAGAACCAGATGGCCAGGGGCCACCATCACCTCGCCACCGTAGCTGTTAATACCATTGGTATCCAGGTAGTAATACGACTGATTCACTCGTTCGATCTCTGGGCAGTAAACCCTCATGCGCAACGTGTAGAGATGACCGCCGACCAGTTGAAAAGAACTGCCTCCGACAACGCCATTCACGACCGCAGACAGTTGAGTCGCGCCACCAGATTGGCTCACCTGGAAGGCAGCGAAGCAATTTCCTAACGAGACGGAGCCGTTATAGAGCCCCAGTACCAATCCCTGGCTGCCTGCACTTATTTGCACCCCTCCTGCTTCCAGTACAATCGAGCCGCCAAGTTCAACCTCGCTGATTGCACTAAGAACAGTCTCCCCATCCCGACCTGAGCCGCCAATGCAGGTCGCGCCATTAGCTGTGATCGATAATCGACCGCCGCTATCAACCCACTCCCATACTTGATTGTTCAGCGTCGATCCCGAAAACAAGTCGTTAAGTTTAAACTGTTCGGATGCAATAGCTTCAAACGGCAGACTACTTAGCTGGAACTCCTTTGTTACTCCGTCTCCTACGAAAGTTTCTGAAACATATGCAGCCGGCTCTATCCTTCCGCAAACAGTCACATCGTTTGCAAGCAGCTTGACCGTGGCCACCTGCAAGCCGCTTAGCTGCAGCGAACCATCCATCTCGTTCAACGTGTGCACCGTCGCGCCCACTGGCGCTATGGTTGTCACGCCGCTAATGATGCGGTACGCAGTACGTGCCGAGGAAGCAAGGATGCCCGCAGCTACCGACCACTTGGTCGCCGCTTCTGCTTGATAGCGCCCAACGATTGTAGGCGAGCTTTGCGGGCGTAGAGTAAGTGCGGCAGCGCCAGACAATCGCGTGATTGTTTGCAGTGCTTCTCCTACAGTTTGGTTCAGTGCCGCCCCTGCTTTTACGGAAAGTGAACTGTCTAGTAAAACTTCCTCGCTGATCGCGGTAATCTGGGCTTGGTAGTAGGCGCCCATGAGACCTCCACCTATCAAAATCATCGTTGGGGGGGTCGCAACATAACCTGTAAACAGGGTCAAACCACCTGTGTCCACCACTGAAACTCTTGAGTATCGAGTCGGCAAAGCTAAGCCCTGAGCATCCGGTAAGAAGAAGAGAATGCACTCGCTTGGTGCATTGAGCTGCCGCTTGATGACTATCGACTTTGCCGAATTGATACTTCCCGTATAGTCGATAGGTCCGGAACCGCTCAAGTTGTCGATGGTCACCTGCATACATTCCTTCCATCTCTAGACCAGCGTGTTAGCACCAGGTAGATAGGTGCGATAGCAAAGCACCTGCTCGTTATCATTTCCATCAGTGACTGGGAGCGCCCGAAACGAAGCCTGCAGCCCGATGCTCTCGATAGGAGCAGATAGTGTATGGCCGCTCTCACTTGGGTAGCCCGTAGGCTGCAGTCTGGGATAGTGAAATAGCAACCTGTCTCCTTGCTCACCCTGCAGGACAAAGAGGGCTGACCATTCCTGGAAAAATGACCCTCCCTCTCGATCCACAAATCCGAGGACCTGCTGCACATTCATTCCTGTCGTCGGGATGCCTGCAAGTAGTGGCTGAGCCAACTGGAGGGTATTCGATGTCACGCTGACTACTCGTGCTACGTTAAACGAAACCCGCCGTATGTAATCCACATCGCTGCCTACTGCGTTTGCACTGCTCACATAGGCTGCACTTACTCCCGTGCCTACAAAGCCCGTTTGACCCAGGTAATTCACATCGACTGAGACAATCGCTCCTGCTTTAAGCGTAGTAGTTCCGTTCAAGATCAGGGATGTTGCAGATGAACCAGCGCCCAGCGTAATAGATGGAATTGCCTTGGCTCCTGATCCGATCGCAGCGCCGGTAGACGGAGCAGCCAGCACGTTCATATGTTGGGCGCCGGCCGCCAGCGCCATGGATAACTTGCTCCACGACTTAAAGGCTAACGAAACGCTAGCCTCGGTGCTCTCCCTTACCTGGTAGAGCGGGAATGCCGGCGCACCTGATGTAAGGGGTGCTACCTTGCTTCCACTCTGCCGAGCAAAGCCCTCAATCCAGCCAAGATCTACCCACGGCGTCGGAGGCGCACTCAAGTTAAATGCTCCATTAACAGCCGGATCGAAGATCGTTGCTTGCTTTAACGCTCGGTTCACCGGCGCAAAGTAAGCCCGTACTCTCCTCGTGATTAGTGGTAGGCTCAGCGCAGTCGCCGTTGTACTCATTACTCCCCCTGCTCTTCAAAGGCGCATACCGTCACAGTGGCTGTGCGCAAGATCTGGTCTCGCAAGGTTTCCGCTACGCCGAATCTGGGCTCAGTCCAAAAAACTAGAGTCTGCATCGCAGCTGTGGGTGTTTGTGCATAATTCAGCTTCGGCGTTTGCGGAGGGGCAAGCATGGCCAGCAATTCTTTGTCCATTGCTGCAAGAGCCCGCCCTCTGTCAAGACCGCTATTCTGCTGGCTCCCGCTGCTCCCATACCGGATCTCACATGTCATCTGGATCAGCGCTGAAGCCAATTGTAGGTCCGTGATTGTTGCAGTCCACCGAAGCACGAAGATGTCATTCGGCAGTTGTGCCTGCGGGGCTTCTGCATCTTCCACCATGATTCCTGGACGCTGCACAGCCCGCAACGTTATAACGCGCGATGGGTTAACCTGGGTAAGCCTGTTCCGGAGCGCGATGTAAAACGAATCTTTGGCATTCTGCATGTCACTCCCCGTTCTGGGCCACGCTTGTTAGTAGTTGCGGCTCAGCACCTCGTAACAGCAGCCGGTACAAACAGGCCTGTCCTAGCACCTGCGAGTTGGACCAGCTCTCAATTTGCAATAGGCTGCCTCCAACCAGCACACCTGCTGCCATTAAGAATAGGGCATCCGCTGAATTTAGCTGTAGCGTACTCACCTGCTGTTGCACAGCAGAGGCCGAGAGGAGCAGTTCGTACTTAGGCTCCTGCCCTTCTCCCATAGTCGCTCGTGTACGACGCATGACTGCTGGCGCAAGGGTAAGTTGCTGGAACTCTGGGGCGTTCAAACCAAGCTGTCCCGCATCAGTGCTGTCCCCTATCGCTGGTGGTACCAGCAATGTCGCTGAGATTCCAGCAGTGGCACGGAGCATTGCATCTGCCAGCCGCTGCCCATTTGCATTCGGATTCCGCACGCTCGTATCTATGCTCATCGCCTACCCCAATCGATTCGCGACCCAAGGCCGCAAGAGCGTTCTAACCGTGCTGTCCATCATCGAATCGGAAAAGTACTGCACCTGCATCATGTCAATCTTGTTTGATTTAATGTTCATCCCTGGTTGTGCTTGAGCATTTTTTACGATTAACGCACACGCGCTTTTCACCGCATCTGGAATGGTGCCCAATCCGGCTGTATAAGTGACCGAAACCTCGTTGTAGGGCAGCCCCATAACGTTCCAAGGAAGCGTCAAATCACCATCTTCCACCCAGTCAATGGTCGTCGGGTCAAGAGTGGTCCAACTTCCAGGCAGGGAAAATGCCCACCATACCTCCTCTTGCACAAACCCTTGATACTCACCTCGACGTGGGCGCGTATAGCGTGCCTGTAAACTCACAAACGGCGTCGTCGCTGGTGCAATCGCTACCAAAGGTAGATAGGTCAATATAGCGGTCTGCGAGCCAGTTACCAGACGCAGCCGTTCTGTGTACTGCGCTACATTCAGACTTATCCGCCGGCAGTAAGTCTCCATCAAGCTCGAAGCGACCGTAATCCAATCATCAGCCGTATCCGGCGCGAGACCGAAATTCTCATAATCCGTTGGCAGCAGATACCCCATAGCGCCCAGCCCTTTCTCGTCACACCTGCTTCAGCCAGATGTCGATCATTTCGAAAAGTGCTACATGCCGACCAAAAAAACAATGGGCCGCCGTCTGCAGGCGACCCATTGCTCCTGAATGCAGCACGAGGTATCTATTCCTTAGCGATCGACAAGGACCTGGTAATGCGCATAGCTCGCACCCTTGACCACAACCCCGCCGAATTTGACGACAACATGCTGCGAGGCGAGTGAACCCGGCACTCCGAGCTGGAAGATGCGCGGACCTGCATCCCCTAACCAGTGGTACTCCACCATGTCTTCTGACACGATGTAGGCAGGCAGCACCGCATTACCCGAACCTGGCGTTCCCGTGTACGAAAGTGTCCAATCCGGAATCAGTGGAAGATCACCCGCTTGGGTGGAAAGCGTCTTCACTGTAAGTCCAGCGATGACTTCCTTCTGGTTGAGAATCACGTTGAACTCTGCCTTAAGCTCCTGATCCAAGAGATCCAGCAGAACCGGATTCGCATAGATCGCCGTAGGGCGGACCTCAAAGCTGGAGCTAGCGACCATCTGCGCGACGGCCGTCTTGAGGCCGTTTGTGATGCTGGCGCTTGTACCGATCGTTATTGTGTTGCCACCTGCGGCGATCTGGGCGGCGGCACCCATGTATTGCGTGGTCGTCGGAGTGCTCAGCGAAGTATCAGATCCATTCCACAGTGCAACATCATGCGTGCGCATGACACCGTCTACCGTGTCCAGCAGATCCTTCGCCTGCAAATAGGCAAACTGCTTTTGCTGCGTGCCAAGTTCCACATCAAAGAGGTTGTAATTCAGTTGTGCCACAATGGCCTTCAACGGAACCGAGCGCTCCACGCGCGTCGGAGTCACCACAGGTGCCACGATGTTCCGCGGGTCCACGAAGCCTGCCGTACCAGGGTAGGGAATCGCCGTCTCTTCAAAGAAGCGTGATGGGTGTCCAGTCGCCGGAACCTGTCGAATGACCTGTCCAACTGATCCACGTTGGCGACCAACGTGCGTACTTTCGGTCTGCCACAACGGTACTTCGATCGCCCCAGGTCCCATGTAGTCAGCTGCAGAATGGATCTCAAGAAAATTCGCCTTCATGTTGTCTCCTACCCTTGGCGGGTGTCTGTGTGCACCGTTGTCAATCGGCCTGTCGCGCCCTGCTCTTGCTACTTGATGAGCGCGCCCGAACGCAGCAACTGCGACTTGACTGCAAGCCGCTGTTCAATGCTCAGACCGCTCAGTGCCGCATCGAGCGTCCCCGTATCCAGCGTATCCAGGCTGTCTATTCCCTGCTTGGCCAGCAGGTGCACGGTTGCAGCCGGCAATGTTTTGCGCACTCCGGCATGTATCGCAGGAGCATTCGGGAAGGCAGCAGCTTGCGCCAACAGCGTCGTAATCTCCTGCTCCGCGAGTGCGAGCTTGCGCTCAAGCTCTAGCTCGCGGCGCATGGCATCGCCATTGGTCTCGACCGCGGCTGTGATCTTCTGTACGTCGCCCGAAATCGCTGCCTCCCGCTGTTCCAGCTTGCCTGCCGTCATCTCGAGTGCAATCGCTGCAGCGCTCAAGCGCTCCAGGCTGGCGCTCAGCGAACTCAGGACATCATTCATCTCTAGCTCCATCTCGCTTCCTTTCCTTTCTGTTCCAAATGAAAGTCATTTACTGCTGCCAGGCGCATGTTCTTCGCCTGCCATGCCTCCCCCGCACCCGTAGGGCTGTTTCGCACCTTGTTCTCGCGCAGTCGAAATGAGGTGTTCCGGTATGCCGCCTTGTCCCGCAAAAGCACCGCAGCGCCGGTAAACATCGCCCGCGTCACAGTCCATACCTCTGCCCGCATATCTGCCACATGTGCATCGGCCAGTTCATACGACATGCCCATGCTCCCCGGCTTGCCGCCTTCCACCTGCTTCACCACTTCTGGAAAATCCCGGCCATACACATACCCCTTCACCCGCAGCTCATTGCCAATCAGATCGGCGTCGGTGATCAGGCCACACTTGCGCCTCACGTCGTGCCCATCCCATCCAGGCGTAAATCCCACCGCCATTCCCAGCAGTGAGGGCAGAGCGTCCATAGCCGCCGCCCGCGTCAGGATCACGCGGTGCCCACGCGCTCCCGACGGCGCCCGCGTGCTCGCTTCGTCCACCACCGTTAGCACCCCTTCAAACGGAACCCGGTTCGGGTGCCCGGCCACTTCCGGCATCTTCATTGCCATCGCTTCCAATCGCATCCTGCCTCCTGCCGTTCCCTTATCGCCATCTCTCACTCGCCTGCTTGTGCGTCCACTACGGGTACTCCTCCTTCCTCTACCAACTCGGCGCTCGCGAGAGGGGCCAGCCCGCGCATCGCCCGAACCTCATCCACAGTCAGCACGCCCGCCTGCAGCAGCGCTGTCTGGATCTGCACCGAAGCCAACTCATCCGGCGCTTCCAAGTCGTTGAAGACAAACTCAAACTCCCTCCATCCCAGGCGTTTCGCAAACAGGTCCCGCGTAATGTGCTCAGTTACCAGCTTCGCCACCGGCAACACCGCACTCCGGAACGCCTCATCGCTCAATGCTTCGGCCGTTGACCGGTTGACATCGTTCTCCAGACCCAGCATCATCGGCGGCAGCGAAAACGCATTGCCGATCATTCGGATCAAAAACTCCTGCCAGCTCAGCCGTAAATCCGCATCCGTGCCGCTCGCAAACCGCAGTACTTCGGGCTTCTGCTCGGTGCTTAAAATCGGTACCCGCCCCGTGCCTTCGATCTCGTCCTGCCACCAGCGGATCAGCCGGTCATGCTGCGCCGGCGTCGTCTCGTTCAACCAAAGCGCATACTGCACCACCGCGTTACTCGCCAGCTTGCCTGCAAACCGGTGCGCCGCCAGCAGGCTGTTCACCGTCTCAAACGCAACCTCGAGC
>CAXTMM010000099.1:0-5034 GCA_964245415.1 uncultured Acidobacteriaceae bacterium
GGCACAATGGAGCGAAGTCGATCAACGGCGCGCTGGGCACGGAGGCGTGGTCGCGGGTGCGGATCGGGGTTGGACCAGACATGAAACAAGGGACAGGGCAGAAGCATGGGCGCCGGGGTAGGAATTACCTGCTGGCGCCGATGCGCAGGATGGAGTTGGGCGTGCTTGACCCGGCGCTGGACCTAGTGGCGGACGCAGTGGGTGTGATCGTGGCTGAGGGAGTTGGGGCCGCGATGAACCGGTATAATCGCCGCGAGCCAAGCGGCCCTGCGGAGTAAGTTTGATGCCCGGCGTGTCCGGGTTTATCTGTAACGCGATGGTGATGTATGCCGCGCGAGAGGAAGAGAGAGCGAATATGGATCGTTTTTACGAAGTGATGTTTATCGTGCGGCCGGATGTTCTGGAAGAAGATCTGGACAAGCTGATTGAAAACTTTTCAGCCACGGTGACCTCGGGTGGTGGCGCGATTCGCGCGGTCGAGAAGCTGGGGCGCCGCAAGCTGGCCTACACGGTGCGCAAGTTCAACGACGGCAACTATGTGCTGCTGACCATTGATGCGGATGGCAAGCTGGTGGCTGAGCTCGAGCGGCGTCTTCGCGTGTCCGAACCGGTGATCAAGTACATTACCGTGCGGATGGATGAGGAAGAGAAGCGGCTGGATAAAGTGCGGGCGCTGCGTGCGTCGAAGAAGAAGCTGAGCGCAATGCCGCCGGCTGAGGCTGCTGCGCCGGCTGTTCCTGCGCCTGCTGCTCCTGCGGCGGTCGAGACACCCGTGAGTGCCTAGGCAGGCGACTCGATCAACTTTTTAGTAACTGCTGCCACGCTTGTGTGCGCTGGGGCGGAATAAGGAAGAGACAATGGCTGACGAGACAACAATATCGCAATCCTCTGATCGCCCCAGTTCGGGCGGATACAGCTCCGGTGGACACAGCAGCTCCGGCGGGCCTGGGGGCCCTGGCGGCCCGCGCCCGGCGGGTGGTCCGCGACCGGGTGGCGCGGGTGGACGCAAGTTCTTCCGCCGCAAGAAAGTCTGCAAGTTTTGTGTGGAGAAGATCGAGGCGATTCCTTATCGTGATGTGCGGCTGCTACAGCAGTTTGTGGCTGAGCGCGGCAAGATCACGCCTCGCCGGCTGACGGGTGTGTGCACGACGCACCAGCGCCGGTTGACGCGCGCGATCAAGCAGGCTCGGAATATTGCGCTGCTGCCGTTTGCGGCTCGCTACTAAGGGCGCGGGAGCGAGCAATCAGGGATGAGGGTGAACCGGGGCATGAGCGTGGGCGACCGAGGAGAGGGAGTTTCGTTATGGAAGTGATTCTGAAGGAAGATGTCGAGCACCTGGGGCTTCGCGGGGATGTAGTTAAGGTCGCAGACGGCTACGGGCGCAACTACCTGCTGCCGCACAAGCTGGCTATGCAGGCCAATGCTGCGAACAAGGCGGTTATCGAGCAGATGAAGAACTCGGCCGTGCGTCGAACGGCGAAGGAAAAGGCCGAGGCCGAGGCGCAGGTGGGGTTGATTGAGGCGATTGCGCTCGAGTTCTCGCGCAAGGTTGGCGAGAATGAGCACCTGTTTGGATCGGTCACCTCGTCCGATATTGCGCAGGAGCTGGAGTCGAAGGGCTTCGCGCTCGATCGGCGCAAGATCCAGCTGGAAGAGCCGTTGAAGCAGCTGGGCGAGTTTCATGTGCCGGTGAAGCTGCACCGCGAGGTGACGGCGCATGTGAAGGTAACAGTGAAGAGCGACGCGGCTGCGTGATTCAAAGATAGGACGCATAGCGCCGCGTCGTGAAGCGGCATGAGCTTACGCCTTTGAGACGCGCGATCGCTACTAACAATCAGCAGAGGTCAGGTGGTGCGTTTGTCGGTCGAGGACATGGACGCTTAAGGGCTCAGGGAAATCGGAGTTCTCGTGCTGGTGTTTGCGACCCTTAATCGGCTGGTTGCCGGCAATATCATTACCAGATGGACGTTTGGGGCGACTCTGGTGAGCGTCCTGGTATTTCTAGCCAGATCGATACTGGAAAGGGTGCGGCCCAAGGCGTGATTACGCGTCTTTGCTGATAGGTTTTAGCACGTGTGCCATCGCGTTTTGCGCCACGCTGATCCATATGAAGGTGGAGATGCGGCGCAAGGCAAACGAGACACCAGAAAGTACGTCGTTTGGGCCCGCAGGTGGGAGTTTCGATGGAAGACCTGACTCGGATCGTCCGGGCTTCCTTGCGCACCGATGATTTGCCGCCAGTTCACAGGGAAGCCGCTCAATTATGAGCGGCTTTTTCTGCCTTCGTCAGCATCTTTTAAGCACCATGTATTTGCGTTAAGGAGTGCTGTATGTCGAAGCCGATCGCGATTTACTATGAGCAGCCTCACTGGTTCCAGCCGCTGTTTGCTGAGCTCGAGCGGCGTGGGCTGGCTTATATCAGGATCCATGCGGCCGACCACTCGTATGCTACCGAGGACCATCCTGAGGAGCAGTACGCGCTGGTGGTCAACCGGATGAGTCCTTCGGCCTGGAATCGCGGGCATGGGGATGCGATCTTCTATACGCTCGGGTATCTCGAGCATCTGGCGCGGCGTGGGGTGCGCGTGATCAATGGGAGCCAGGCTTACCGGACCGAGCTTTCGAAGGCCGGGCAGCTTTCGCTGCTCGAGTCGCTGGGGCTTGATTATCCAAAGTCGCGGGTGATCCATCGTGCGGGGCAGGCGCTTGCGGCAACCGAGGGACTGCGCTGGCCAGTGGTGGTGAAGCCGAATATTGGCGGGTCGGGTGCGGGGGTGAAGCGATTCGACACGCCAGAAGAGCTGGCGCGCGCTGCTGAGGGTGGCGATCTGCAGTTTGGGCTTGATTCGACTGCGCTGGTGCAGGAGTTTATCCCTGCGCGTGGCTCGTTTATTGTTCGCTGCGAGGTGTTGGATGGACGATTTCTGTATGCGATCAAGGTGCATATTACGGGCGAGACATTCGATCTTTGCCCGGCAGATATCTGCCGCACAACTGCAGGCGTGGATTTGAATCGTGGAGCGTGTGCGATCGATGCGCCGAAGTCGGGGATACGCGTGGAAGGGTATGAGCCATCGCGTGAGGTCATCTCGAATGTTGAGCGCATTATGGCGGCGGCGGGGATCGAGTTAGGTGGTGTGGAGTACATCGTCGACCAGCGCGCTTGGCTTGAGGACACGCCGGATGATTCGCATGATGAGGGGCATCCGCTCTATTACGACATCAATGCGCTGTCGAACTTTGTAGCGGAGGGAGAGCGGGTTGTGGGGTTCAATCCTTTTATGAAGCTGGTGGACTGGCTGGAGGTTGAGGCGGCGAAGGTGAACGAGGCGCAGTGCGCAGGCTCGCTGCATGGCTGAGGCGAAGAAGATGCGCTATGGGTTCTGGCTGCCGGTGTTTGGCGGGTGGCTGCGCAATGTGGATGACGAAGGTATGGAGCCCAGTTGGGAATATGCGAGCCGGTTGGCGCGGCGCGCGGAAGAACTAGGCTATGATCTGACGCTGATTGCGGAATTAAATTTGAACGACATCAAGGGAGTGGAGGCGCCGTCGCTCGATGCATGGTCGACGGCGGCGGCGCTGGCTGCGGTTACGAGCAAGCTGGAGTTGATGGTGGCAGTGCGGCCTACCTTTCATAACCCGGCGCTGCTGGCCAAGCAGGCTGCGAATATCGATCACATCGCGGGTGGGCGGCTTACGCTCAATGTTGTTTCGAGCTGGTGGGCGGATGAGGCGACCAAGTATGGCATTCACTTTGACCATCATGACGATCGGTATGCGCGGACGAGCGAATGGCTGGATGTGTTGAATGGGTGCTGGTCACAGCAGGGTTTTTCCTATGAGGGTAAGTACTACAGGGTTGACGATAATGTGCTTTCGCCCAAGCCTGTCAGGCGGCCTCGGCCTACGCTCTATGCCGGCGGGGAGTCGGAGACCGCGAAGAGTCTGATTGCGTCGAAGTGCGATGCTTACCTGATGCATGGGGATTCGCCGGCGACGGTTGGGCGCAAGATCGAGGATATGAAGGAACGGCGAGAGCGGGCTGGATTGCCGCCAATGGTCTATGGCGTGGCAGGGTATGCAATTGTGCGGGATACGACTGAGGCGGCGCAGACGGAAGTGATGCGCATTACCGATGTGCGGCAGTCGGCGAGTGGGTACAGGAATTACCAGCAGTGGGTAACGGGGTCGAAGCTCGAGCAGAAGATTTCGCTTGAGGATTACTCGGTTTCGAATCGTGGGCTGCGGTCGGGGTTAGTCGGGACGCCTGACCAGGTGAAGGAGCAGCTATCTAACTTTTTAGAGGCTGGGGTGGATTTGGTGCTGTTGCAGTCGAGTCCCCAAATGGAAGAGATGGAGCGGTTTGCTGAGCAGGTGATGGGGTAGGTTAGCTACCTGCTTCTGAGAGAGCAAGTGGGACATGTGCACTATTGTCGGACTTTAAGGCGAGCGTGGACAAATGATCGAATCTTTACTCGATGTACACACTCTCATGCCAAGTATCCTCCCGTCGCTGTCTCCGTCTGAAAACGTTTTGACTCCTATCGAATGGTACGGCGATACAACTTTTAACAGACTGCAGATGAGTGCATTTCTAAAAGCGTGAGAGTCTCTGTCTACTTCAGTCAGAGATGCAGAGCGGGCATACTTTCATTTGGAAGTAATGCGGTTGGCCCATCGCTGCCAATCCGAAGTTCATCTTTACCTCACATTCATCGGGGACTCGGGTCGGTCGCTTACTTCATCAAAACAGTTTCGTTACATCGCGGGTGCGCATACCGGCGCGGTGGGCGGCTTCAAGGCCTTCAGCGGTGTCTTCAAAGACAATACAATCCTCGGGCGCGACGTTGAGCCTGCGAGCGGCTTCAAGATAGAGGTCGGGCTCCGGCTTGCCTTGTTCGACTTCATCCACGCCGACGACTGAATCGAAGAGCGCGAGCAGACCGGCGCCGCGCAGGCTGCCGACTACATTCGCGCGAATGCCGTTCGAGGCGACAGCCATTGGGACCTTGCCGTGATGAGCGCGTGCGACC
>CAXTMM010000099.1:5044-9239 GCA_964245415.1 uncultured Acidobacteriaceae bacterium
ACCTCAGCGACGGCGGTGATCTCGCGCATCTGCGGGAAGCTGGCCTGGTAGGCGCGGGCGTGATCGGCCACCGCTTCTTCAATTGCCAGGTCGAGCTGTCGCTCTTCAAAGAGCTCGATGAGCAGCTCGCGCGCAGGGACGCCCAGGCGGGTGCTGTACCACTGCCAGGACATCTCTTCGCGGGCCTTAGCCAACGCTACGTTGTAGGCGGCCAGGTGGGCGCGCGCCGTATCGACCAGGGTGCCGTCGCAGTCGAAGATCAATGCGCTGAAAGGTTCGTCAAGCGAGAAGCGGAGAACGGGCATGCTCTATTCTGGCATTGCCTGTTTGCGAGCTTGTGTGTGCCGGTCTCGTGGCCGGTACTCTGGTTTTCCAGCCAGGGCCGAGTGCTGTGTCGCGTTTCTCAGAACCGGGACCGGCTTTGCGATCCACTTCTCAAGAGCGAGATGCAGGCAGCCTGGTCATGCGGTGGCAAACCTATCAACGTGTCGCAGCCAGATCACCGCGGCGCCCAGGATTGCCAAAACTCCGAGCGATTGCGAGGGGGTGAAGGCGCCAGCGAGCAGCGTCTCTGCGGGAGTCGGATAGCGTAGGTGCTCCAGCAGGATGGTGCTGAGGCCTGCGGTGAAGAGCCAAAGGGCGGCTGCGTTGCCTGGAGCGCGCGCGTGGCGGCACAGCCAGACCGCACAGGCTGCCAGTGCGAGGTGCAGCACCCCGGCGTAAAGAGCTGTAGGGATGAGTGGCATTGAGCTCACTCGGCTGCTGTAGGTGAGGCCCCATGCTGCTGTCGCAGGCCTGCCGAAGCCGGTGCCTGCGGCAAGCGCGCCGAAGCTGAGGCAGGCCAGCGCAAGGCCGGCGCCGGGCGCAAGCGCGTCGAGCACGGAACGCCAGGGCAGACGCCAGGCCAGTATGTAACCGCAGCCGGTACAGATAGCGAGCAGCGCGCCGCCGTAGAAGTAACGCTCATCGCGCACGACGCTGAGGCCGAGCATCCAGAAGGGGTGCGCGATGAAGTCGCGCAGGTTAAAGGCGATGACCAGCATGCGTTCACCGAGGAAGAGCGTAAGCAGGGAGGTGAGGCCGAGATTCCAGATGCGGTCTGGATGTTGGCCGCGACCCGGTGCAAGCAGGCAGGCCAGTTGGAGGCCGGCGAGGAGGCCGAAGGCGACCAGCACGCCTTCAGTCGAAACAGCCAGGCGGCCGAGATGGAAGATGGTGGGATGCAAAGGCGAAAGACTGACCCGCGGGGCCGTGCACGAGCGTGCCGGTGAACCCGTCCTAGGACGGCGGGAACTCTCCGCGGCTCTTTAGGCATTCCGAACTGGCGGACACTGCGCACCGAGCCGATTGTCGAGTCGAGCTCCCTGTTCAATGAATTATAGGTTCAACCGGCATGAGCTCATTGCACCTGCTTTGCAGGTCAGTCTCACAATTCGGATGCTAGTGGGATGGGCGGAGGAATGCAAGTCGAGTGCGGCTGACGTTGGTAAGGCTATGTTTATCCGGTGCGGCGTGTATCATGGCGCGTTCCGAGGCCGGCACCCTCGCCCAGAACCTCATCGAGAAGACCATTAAGGGAGTGGGCGCGGGTTTTGAGCGAGGTCTGGTTGGCCTCGACCTTGCCGGTGAGTGCTTCGTGCCGCTGCTCAAGGGTGAGCAGCTCGTCGGCGACGTTGAGGGCGGCGAGCACGGCTACGCGCAGCGAATCGACAGTGGTGCCGTGGGAGGCGACGGCGCGCATTTTCGAGTCGACGAGGTCGGCGAGCTTTTGGATGTAAACCGGATCCTGGCCACGCAGGTGGTAGGTCTGGTCGTAGATTTCAACGGTGATGTACTGGTTGTCGCCTGGTGCGGCCATAGCCTTTTCCGGTTAGCCGAGTTCGTCGAGCTGCTTCATCATGCGCTCGACGCGGCTGCGTACCTGCTCGCGTTCCTGTTCGAGCGCTTTGAGGCGAGCCTCGGTCATAGACAGATGAGCGGACTGCTCATCGAGCAGCTGCTGCAAGGTGGCAGCGTTGCCTTCCGCGGTTGCGCGTCCTTCGCGCTCGGACTTGAGGAGCTCGACTGCGCGGAGCACGCGCTGCTCGAGTACGGAAAAATCATCCGGCGCGAGGGTATCTTCCGGCGTTTCAGACGGGGTAAGGGCGAAGGTGGACATAGGGCCTCTTAGCTAGAAGTATAGCGCGGAGAAAGGCGGTTTTCTCGGGCTCGGGTGTTCAGCCGGATACCTGGGGCTAGTAGAATGGAACGAGCGACTTACGAGCTGCTTGCGGCATATGCGGCAGCTCGGCGCGACATACTTTATGGCAGACGATCAGAACCCTCAGCTTCCTCTCGGCGACCCGAGCGATGACAATGTGAACGGCGGCGGCGGCAGTGGTGGGCCGGGCGCGGCTAACTTGATTTCGATCAACATTGAAGAAGAGATGCGGCGATCGTATCTCGATTACTCGATGTCGGTGATTATCGGGCGGGCGCTGCCTGATATTCGTGACGGCTTCAAGCCGGTGCATCGGCGTGTGCTGTACGGCATGCATGATATGGGGCTGCAGCCGAACAAGAAGTATACCAAGTGCGCCAAAGTCGTCGGGCATGTGATGGGGAACTACCATCCCCATGGCGACGCGTCTATCTACGACACGATGGTGCGGCTGGCGCAGCCGTTTTCGCTGCGCTACCCGATGGTCGATGGGCAGGGGAACTTTGGCTCGGTCGATGGAGATCCGCCGGCGGCGATGCGGTACACCGAGTCGAAGATGGCGAGGATTGCCGGCGAGATGCTGGCCGATATCGACATGGAGACGGTTGACTTTGTGCCGAACTATGACGAGTCGACGCTTGAGCCATCAGTCTTGCCGGCGCGGATTCCCAATTTGATTGTGAATGGGTCGAACGGAATTGCGGTGGGAATGGCGACGAACATTCCTCCGCATAACTTGACGGAAATTATCAATGCGACGATTGCGCTCGTGAACAATCCGCGGGCTGGGTTGGCGGAGGTGCTCGAGCATGTGCAGGGGCCGGACTTTCCGACGGGCGGGATGATCTATGGGCGCTCGACGATTCCGAATGCGTATAACACGGGGCGGGGGCGGTTTTTAATTCGGGCGAAGGCTTCAATCGAGCAGATCTCGGGTGGGCGCAGCGCAATTATTATTACCGAAATTCCGTACCAGGTGAATAAGTCGAAGCTGCTTGAGCGTATGTCGGAGCTGGTGCACGAGAAGATCATTGATGACATCAGCGAAGTGCGCGATGAGAGCGATCGTGACGGGATGAGGATTGTCATCGAGCTGAGGCGCGGGGCTGAGGCGCAGATCGTGCTGAACCAGCTGTATAAGCACTCGCAGCTGCAGGAAAGTTTTTCGATGATCTTTCTTGCGGTGGTCAATGGACAGCCGCGGGAGCTCTCGCTGCCGGATGCGATTCGGCACTTTATCGATCATCGGGTCGATGTAGTCAGGCGGCGGACTGCGTTCCTGCTGCGCAAAGCGCGTGACCGCGAACATATTCTGATCGGGTACCAGATTGCGCTCGATCATCTGGATAACGTGATTCGGCTGATTCGCGGGTCGTCTTCGCGGACGGATGCGCGGGAGAATCTGTTTCAGTTCTTCTCAGGGCGTACGCTGACGGTGCGCGGGAGTGTGTTCGAAGGGGTGACGCTGGACCCGGCGAAGTATCTTACGGACGGGATTACGATTGTGCCGGCGACACTTGTGCTGAGCTACCGGCAGATCGATGCGATTCTCGAATTGCAGCTGTACAGGCTTACGCAAATTTCGATCGATGAGCTGCTGCGGGAGTTGGGCGAGGTACGGGCGAATATTGCCGAGTACGAGTCGATTCTTGGCTCGGAGGCGAAGCTGCGGGCGGTGATCGTTCGCGAGCTTGAAGAGATTCGCGAGAAGTACGGAGATGCGCGGCGGACCCAGATCCTGGACGAGACAGCGGAGCTGCAGCTCGAGGATTTGATCGCGGATGAACAAGTCGCAGTGACTGTGTCGCATTCGCAGTATCTGAAGCGAACGCCTATCTCCATCTATCGGCAGCAGAAGCGCGGGGGGACGGGGCGGCTGGGAATGAAGACGCGCGAGGAAGACTTCGTGCAGCAGCTGATCGTGAACTCGACGCATGCATACCTGCTGTGCTTTACCAATACAGGGCGGGTGTACTGGTTGAAGGTGTACGAGAT
>CAXTMM010000099.1:9249-10486 GCA_964245415.1 uncultured Acidobacteriaceae bacterium
CGGGCAAGGGTAAGTCGATGGCGAGCTTGCTAAACCTACAGCCTGGGGAGCAGGTGCGGAATATTCTCCCCGTTCGCAATCTTGAGGAAGAAGGCAAGTTTATCTTCTTTGCGACGCGCAAGGGGACGGTCAAGCGCACGCCGTTGAAGGACTTCTGCAATGTGATGGCGCGCGGGATTATCGCCATTGGTATCGATGACGATGACGAATTGATTGGGGTGCGGATTACGGATGGGAAGCAGATTGTGTTTCTCGCGACGCACGATGGGATTGCGATTCGGTTCAACGAGAACGATGTGCGCTCAATGGGGAGACCTGCGTATGGGGTGCGTGGGATCGACCTGGGCAAGAACGACTACTTAGTGGGGCTGGCTGCGACGCCGGCGGAGCGGACGCAAGGCGATGACGGTGGGAATACTCCTTCGCTGATTCTGACGGTTACGTCGAATGGATTTGGCAAGCGGACCGATGTGGATCAGTATCGGCTGCAATCGCGCGGGGGCAAGGGTGTGATTAACCTGAAGACGAGCGCAAAGAATGGCAAGGTCAATGCTATTCAGTTAGTCGATGAGACTTCCGAGTTGATGGTGATTTCGCAGTACGGAAAGATCATTCGGATTGATACGAAGACCATTCGCGCGGCGGGGCGTTCGACGCAAGGGGTGAAGCTGTTAAACCTGGATGCGGAGGATAAGGTGGCGGCGGCCGTGGTGATTCCGCCGGAGGAGTTGAAGGATGATGTACCGCCCTTGCTGCAGTAGGCTGTAAGTCGCGGGTTAGTTGGGCGGAGGTTAGGTGCAGCTAACATTGATGTTGTCGTATAAGTGGTCAACCCGCGTCTCAAAAGCGCGGCGTGGGCACGCGGCCTTGTCTTGACTTTCTCCACAGATGGAGGAACAATGCTCCATCATTGGAAATGATAGACGCTTTTACATATTTGACAGTTTAGGCACAGTATGTCAAGTGTGTCCAGGCAGTAAGTCGCGCCGACGAAGGTGAGACTACCTGGAGCGTCGGGCGTTTTCTGTCTCGACACTCGACAAGTGGCCTGGTGGCTCCAGACTCTCGCGTGCCCGGGCACACGAGCCTCAGCGGTGAGAAGCGCCATGTTTGAGTCTGGAAAGTGCCAATGCTAAGCCGGTCTCGCACGGGGGGCGGGTGAGTGCGGCTTCATGACCTCCCGCGTATGTGTGGGCAGGGGAGATGGTGGGCATCCGCATTCAGCGGGAGGTGGGAC
>CAXTMM010000100.1:0-10310 GCA_964245415.1 uncultured Acidobacteriaceae bacterium
ATAACAATGAACAAGAAATAATTAGATAACAGTGCCTTGAGTAATCAGCGGCATTTTAAGATTGTGTTCCTATCTTCAGCTATCAGATATGTGCTTGAGCAAACCGAGATATCGTCTTTTGTAAGGCTACGTTCGACTCACTAAAGTAACGACAAGGCAGGAGTATCTTCCCCGGCAAACGCCGGCTTGACCTAAAAGCGCAAGTTATCCACTCGCAAAATGAGCGGAGCTTGCCGTGACAAGATTTTCAAGTGTAATAAAGCTACTTACTATTTAAACGAGAACGGCAATCCATCTGCCATAAAGAAAGAAGGATATTGTTTGCTGGATGAAGGTGCTGAGTGACAAACACATTTACGATTAGAAACGTAATACTATTTTGACTTACCAACGCAGAGAAGCTCGGACACCCCCTCCTAAGCAGGAGTCGGCCGACCAGGCTTGCGCGTAAGCAGGTAAAGCACACCGGCCAGCATGCCCAGCGATCCCATCGCCGCCAGCCCCAGCACCCGCAGCACCGCAACCGTATAGCGCCCTTGCGAAGGCGTGTAGTTGCAGCAGTAAAGCAAAATCAGGTCCGTAAGCGAGCCAATCCGATGGTTGCTGGCCTCGAGCACTGCCAGGCGCACATCACGCGGCTGATACTCCACCCCAGACAGGTACTTCGACATCCGCCCATCTGCGGTCGCAATCATGATCACACTCGAGTGCGCAAACTGGTTCATCCGGCCATCCGGCCCAGGCACCCGCACATAGTGAAAGCCGGTCGCCGCAGCCAGATCGTCAATCGATGGCTCGCGCCCCGTAAGAAAATGAACGTGGCTGGCGGCGACATCCTGTCCCAGCATCGACAACAGATGATGCTTCGGCTCGACCGTATCAGCAGGCGTATCGGTCGGATCGATACTTGCCACCACCACCTCGAACTCGTGCCCGGCGTGCATCCCGCTCTGTCGCAGCGCCGAGCCCATGCCATGCAGCACCTGCGGGCAGAGCATGCCGCACTTGTTATAGACCAGCGCCACCACCACGGGCCGCGCGCCAAAGTACCGGCCCAGTTCAAGCGATGCGCCACCTTCATCCAGAAAGTGGTCATGCAAGGGAAGCATCCGATTCAGATTCTGATCAATCCCAGCCTTGCGCAGATACTCGGGCGTCGTCTGCGCAGCAGTCCCCAGCGGCTTGTCCGCCGAGTAGCCCTGCGCGCCCGCAGAGGGTCCCGCAACAGCCGCGCCCAGCAGCGTGACCCACAGCACTATCTCACCTGGCCCACAATCTCTCCGCACACTCTTCAGCATACGCCAGCGCGTAGCTGCCACGCGCGCAGCAAGGCAGCTCAAAGTGATAGCCTCAAAGCTGGTAAAGCACCACGTTTAAAGGGGAGACATGCGCAAGAAGGTCACCATTGTGGGAGCAGGCAATGTAGGAGCGACAGCAGCCCACTGGCTCGCGTCAAAAGAGCTCGCTAACGTCGTCCTGATTGACGTGATTGAAGGCGTGCCGCAAGGCAAAGGGCTCGACCTGCTGGAGGCCATGCCGATCGAGAAGCGCGACTGCGCCATCCTCGGTACTAACGATTACGCCGACACCGCCGGCTCCGACATCGTCGTTATCACCGCCGGCATCGCGCGCAAGCCCGGCATGAGCCGTGATGACCTGCTCAACACGAACGCCAAGATCATGGCTGACGTGGTCGCGAAAGTCACGGCAACCTCGCCCGACTGTATCCTCATCGTCGTCTCCAACCCGCTCGACGCGATGGCGCAAGCCGCCTTCAAGCACTCTGGCTTCCCGCGCGAGCGCGTCATCGGTATGGCCGGCGTGCTTGACTCGGCTCGCTTCCGCACCTTCATCGCCGACGAGCTCAAGGTCTCGGTCGAAAATGTGACTGCCTTCGTGCTCGGCGGCCATGGCGATACCATGGTGCCCCTGCCGCGCTACTCAACGGTCGCCGGCATTCCCATCACTGAGCTCATCGAACCCGCCCGCCTGGAAGCTTTGGTTCAGCGCACCCGCGACGGTGGCGCTGAGATCGTCAAGTATCTCAAAACCGGGAGCGCCTACTACGCCCCGGCTGCTGCGGCCATTGAGATGGTCGAAGCCGTCCTAAAAGACAAGAAGAAAATCCTTCCCTGCGCGGCCTATTTGACCGGCGAGTACGGAATTGATGGACTGTATGTCGGCGTACCGTGCAAATTAGGCGCCGCCGGACTCGAGCAGATCATCGAGATAAAGCTTTCCGCCGACGAGCAGGCGGCGCTCGAGAAAAGCGCCGCGTCTGTTAAGGAGCTCTGCGCAATCATCGGTGTGTAATCGTCACGGTCCCAGAAAAGGCCCGCTGCCTCCACTCTGCAGCGGACCTTCGCGTGCCTGATTAGCCGACTTACACCCGTTCGATCAGCACACTTTCCATCACCACCGGCTTCTTCGGCTTATCCTGCGCACCCCGCGGAACTTTGACAATCTTATCTACCACGTCCATACCCTCAACTACCTCGCCAAAGATAGTGTGATTGCCGGTAAGCCACTGCGTGGGCGCAACCGTGATAAAAAACTGCGAGCCATTTGTATTCGGCCCGGCATTCGCCATAGCCAGCTTACCCGGCTTGTCAAACTTGTGCACCGAGCCCTTGGTCTCATCCTCGAACTTGTAGCCCGGCCCACCCATGCCATTGCCGGCCGGGTCACCACCCTGGATCATGAAGTCGGGAATTACCCGGTGAAAGATAGTGCCGTCATAAAGTTTTTCGCCTGACTTCTTCGCGCCGCTCGGATGTACCCAATCCCGCTTGCCTTCGGCAAGATCCGTAAAGTTCTTGACCGTCTTCGGCGCATCCGCTTCAAACAGTCGTGCAACAATCTGGCCTTCGGTCGTGTTGAAGACTGCATAGGTTCCTGGCTGGCGTGACATCGGAGGGCTCCTTGGTTGGCATGCTACCGTCGGTTGCAAAAATGCGTAGAACGAACTAATAGTCCGTACGGATTTGCTGGCATTTCGGATTCATGTTTCGCAGTAATTTTCCCAACGGGAGATTACTGACTGGGGGGAGAAACCGGTTTTAAAGCTGGTTCAGTTGCAGGAGACGCCGGCAGTGGCTGGCCCTCCGGAACAATGATGATCTTGTTCATGATCACAGGCGTGACCGGCTTGTCGCCTTCGCCGGTTTGAACTCGCGCAATCGACTGCTCGACGAGCACACTTGCATCATCGCACTGACCAAAGATCGTGTGTTTCTGGTTCAGATGCGGCGTCGGCACCTCGGTGATAAAAAACTGCGAGCCATTCGTTCCCGGTCCGGAATTTGCCATAGCCAGCCGTCCCGGCACGTCAAAGTTCAGGTCCGCATTAAACTCGTCGGCAAACATATATCCAGGATCTCCCTCACCCGTACCCACCGGGTCTCCGCCCTGGATCATGAAGTTAGGGATCACCCGGTGAAAGGTCGTGCCGTTGTAAAGCGACCGCCCATGCACTTTCTTGTGCGTCACAGGGTCGGTCCAGTCCTTGGTGCCCTTGGCCAGGCCGATAAAATTCGCGACGGTCTCAGGCGCTTCCTTGGCATAGAGCTTGCACGTCATGCGCCCCATGCTTGTGTCAAACACAGCAGTAGGCCCGGTAGGCAGCAGCGGCGCCTTCACATTGGAGTCAGGCGAGTCCGGAAGCGGGGCCGGCGTCGTCGTCCGCTGCGCAAGCCCAGACGAAGCCATCAAAACAGGAGCAAGCAAAAAGCTCATCAGTACGGTATTCATCCCGTACTTAAGAGTATCGAATTGCACGCTCGATGGCTATGCGTTGAACTACAGAAAGCCTCCGCCGATCTTACCCACGCCTAAAATAACGTTTCACGAGCTGCGTGATCGTAGACGAAGGAAGGCTCGTCACGACCAGGATCAGAAGGAAGCCGAGTACACCGACGGCCGCAAGTAGCCACAAAATCCAAGTCATCATCAATCGCGCTCTGGAAGTTGGCTGACGAGCAATGACCGCAACGAGCCGACCTCATTCTGGGTCAGACAGGCCTTAGATAGCGGCCAGTATTTACTTGCAGAAGCCAGCTTCAACAGAAAGATAGTTTTCCTTCCTTAAAGGACGAGTAATTGCTCCAAGGGAGAGTGACCTTGGTAGCTTCATCGATGGACTTTCCAGAATAGGCAATTTTCAATCCCACGCTTGATCCCGAGCCTGGCTGCTTACTTATGGTAGGAATGAGATTCTACTCTCACCCCCGCCTGCATCTCCTTCGCCGTTGCCTCCACATCCCCAAAGAACCTCAAAAAGTTTCCGCCCAGAATCTTCTCGCAATCCTCGGCCGAGTATCCCCGAGCCATCAGCGCCGTCGTTATCTTAGGCAGATCAGCAGCCGAATCAAGCCCTTCAGGCGCCGATGGAATTCCATCAAAGTCCGACCCCAGCCCCACATGATCCACACCCGCCACCTTCGCGACATGGTCGATATGATCGATCAACACGCTCAGCGGCGGCCGCGGTATCTTCGCCGCATACTGCTTGTCTATCGCCTCAATCGCGTTGTACTGCACATCCTTGCCCTGGCCCTTCAGCCGCGCACTCTCCGCCTGTTCCGCTGCCTTACGCTCGGGCGCCTGCGCTTCATACGCCTCACGCCACGCATCGCTTAGAAAAGCAGAATAAAAATTCACCATCACCACGCCACCACGGCTACCCGGACCACCCGAGTGTGCCACCGCCCGCAGCATGTCATCCGACATATTGCGCTGCGCCGAAGCAAGCGCGCGCGCCGAAGAGTGCGAAGCAAACACCGGTGCCTTCGACACAGCCACCGCCCGGTAAAATGTCTGGTCCGCCACATGCGAGATATCGACCAGCATCCCCAGCCTGTTCATCTCGAGCACCACACTCTTGCCAAACTCCGATAACCCATCGGCAGTATGCGGAACGCGCTTGTCGTTAATATCGCCCGAGGAATCAGCCCAGTCATTCGAGTTCGACCACGTCAGCGTCATGTATCGCACGCCCAGCCGGTAGTAGTCGCGCAAGAGGCCGAGCGAGTTCTCAATCGAGTGCCCACCCTCAATGCCCATCAGCGCAGCCAGCTTATGCTCGCGATGCGCAGCCAGGATGTCAGCTGTCGAGCTAGCCATCATCATCTTGTCCGGGTGCGCCGCAGCCTGCTGGTAAACCGCATCGATCAGGTCCAAAGTCCGCCGCGCATAATGGCCTTCGTTCAGCTTCGGCTCCACCCAGATTGAAAAAAACTCCGCACCGAGATTGCCCTGCTGCGCCGACTCAAAGTTCACCATGCCACCACCCAGCGGCGAGGCAAGATCATAGTGCTCGTCAAGCATCCTCTGCGTCGTATCTGCATGCGTGTCGATCACAATGGCAGCCGCGTGCACAGCAGCAGGGTCTGTAGGCATTTTCTCTGGGGCCTTCTGAGCAGTCAGGGGAAGAGAAGTGGCGACGGTGAGCGCAGCAAGAATGGCGAGCGTGGACATCATGATAGCGGCAAGTGTAACAGGCACTCGACGCTCCGCTGTCACCCATATGCCGCGCAAAAACAAAGGTCATTCTGAGCGTAGCGAAAGGTCTGCGGTTTTATTTTAAACCGCCGCAGGCAGAGTACATGTCACGAAGTGACCGCTCCCGCGCAAGGGGGTCCTATTCTTAGCGGGTAAACACATCCTTCAACGCCTGGATGGTTACATCGCGGGTGACATTGGAGATCGCCTTAGTCAGCGGCAGCATCTTCGGGCAGGCATTCACGCAGTTCTGCGCAAACCCGCACTCCTGCACTCCACCATCGCCCATGAGCGCATGCAGGCGCTCTTCCTTCAAAACTTTCCCAGTCGGATGATTGTTAAACAGCTGCGCCTGCGCGATCGTTGCAGCACCCACAAAACCCGTCTGCTCGTTAAACTGCGGGCAAACCTCCATACAGATCGTGCAGGAGATGCAGCGCGAAAGCGGATAAGCCTCTTCCTGCATCTGCGGCGTAATTCTCGGCCCCGAGCCCAAGTCGTACGTTCCATCCAGCGGCACCCAGGCCTTCACCCTTTTTAGGTTTTCAAACAGCACCGAGCGATCGACGGACAAGTCACGCACCACGGGAAACTTCGACAGCGGCTCCAGCTTGACCGTGTCATTCACCGCAACGTTGTCAATGAGAGCCGAGCAGGCCATGCGCGCCTTACCATTGATCCTCATCGCACAGGATCCGCACACTTCCTCTAAACAATTCGCGTCATAAGCAATCGGCGTAGTCTCGCGCCCATCGGTGGTAACAGGGTTCGCCGCAATCTCCATCATCGAAGAGATCACATTCATCCCCGGCCGCCAGGGCAGCTCAAACTTATCCCATCGCACCTCGCCATCAGGCCCGCTCTGCCGCTTGATCTCGATCTTGATCATTCTCCCGGTCGACTTGCCGAGATGCGTGATAGCGCCAGTGACTTCGGGAGTGTGTGCTGCTGCTGCCATATCTGATCCTTCCTATGTTTTGCCGCATAGAAGAGCGGCCTGATCCGCACAGCCCTATCCGCGAGCGTTGACGTGTAATGCCCGAAGCACTGTTCTCGTATCAACGATCGTTGCAAACTACCCATCTAAATCACTGGACGCCGATGCATGTACCTCTGCGGCTGGACGCATGCGATCGTCCAGTCCCGCTCGCTCAAAGGTGGCAGTAGCGTCTGACACCACATAGGTCTGGAATCCTAAATCTCCAGCCATGCGCGCCGTTGTCGAGACACAGTGTTTCGTTGTCAACCCAACAATTACAAGCGCCTCAGTATTATCGTTTCGCAAGTCGCTCTCGAGCGTGGTGCCGATAAAGCTGCTGTTTACGGATTTGTGGTAGAGGGGTTCACCGGGTAGCGGTGCTATCTCTGGTTTCAGAGCGTTCCCGTAGCTCTGAGGATGCAGAAGACTCGTCTCGCTCCTCGAGTCATGCATAATATGCACTACAGGGCGGTGAGCTTCGCGCCATGCGCCCACAAGTTCAGCAATCTTCTCCTCTGCGCCGGGATTATTCCGCTTACCCCACGCCGGATCGTCGAATCCTTGCTGAACATCAACAAGGAGCAGGGCGGTATACACCGGTAGTTCAATGCTGGCCATCAGCGCGCCTTTCTACTTTCTCGACCACATCGAACTATTTAGCCGCGTCATATCTGCGCGGCCGCGGTTTAATCCACTGCGTGTCCACCGTCTCAAACGTAAACTGCGGCGCATCCGCATCCGGCGCAAACGTAGCCTTAGTCGTCTTCAAGAACCGCTCATCATCCCGCTCAGGAAAATCAGGCTTGTAATGCGCCCCACGCGACTCATCCCGCAGCGCCGCCCCCTGCGTCACCACCCGTGACAGATGCAGCATGTTATACAGCTGTCTGGTAAATGCAAAACTCGTATTTGCCCACGCACTCTTATCCGATAGATTGATATTCCGAAACCGCTCCAGCAGTTCAACGATCTTCTCGTCCGTCTCCCCGAGCGCCTTGTTATACCGAATCACTGTGACATTCTTGGTCATGATCTCGCCCAGCTCTCGCCATAGTCGGAAAGGATTCTCCGTTCCCGATGAACTCATCAGCCGCCCGTTCATCTCCTCCTGCCGCTTGCGCTCACTTACGCCAGCGCCATTCGCAGCAGCCGGCGTCAACCCCTTCGCATACTTCAAAGCATTGGGCCCCGCCATAAATCCACCAAAGATACAAGACAGCAGCGAGTTAGCCCCCAACCGATTCGCGCCATGGTAGTTGTACTCCGACTCACCCGCTGCAAACACCCCAGGAATATTCGTCATCTGGTCAAAGTCAACCCACAACCCACCCATCGTGTAATGCATGCCGGGAAAGATCTTCATTGGCACCTTGCGCGGATCGTCCCCAACAAACTTCTCGTAGATCTCTAAGATCCCTTCCAACTTACGATCGAGCGTCGCCGCATCAATATGCGTCAGGTCGAGATACACCATGGGCTGCCCGTCAATGCCCAGCCCATGCTCATACACAACCTTGTGAATGGCCCGCGTAGCCACATCGCGCGGCACCAGGTTGCCATACTTCGGATACCACTCCTCGAGAAAATACCAGCGGTCACTCTCAGGAATCGAGTTCGCCTCACGCGCATCGTTTAACGTACGCGGCACCCAGACGCGCCCACCCTCGCCGCGCGCCGACTCGGACATCAGCCGCAGCTGATCCTCACCCGGAATCGCGGTCGGATGCACCTGGATGAACTCGCCGTTCGCGTAGTAAGCCCCCTGCTGGTACACAGCCGACTGCGCCGACCCTGTACACACAACAGAGTTCGTACTCTTGCCAAAGATCGCGCCAATCCCGCCCGTCGCCAAAATGATCGCATCCGCGTCGAATGTGCGCACCTCCATCGTGCGCAGATTCATCGCGCAAATCCCTCGACACACTCCCTGCGCATCGAGCACCGACGACAAAAACTCCCAGCCTTCGTACTTGGTAACTTTGCCTTCCGACTCGTACCGCCGCACCTGCTCATCCAACGCATAGAGCAACTGCTGCCCGGTCGTCGCGCCGGCAAACGCAGTCCGATGAAAGAGCGTCCCGCCGAACCGCCGGAAATCCAGCAGCCCCTCAGGCGTGCGATTAAACGGCACCCCCATGCGATCGAGCAGATCGATAATCGCCGGTGCCGCATCGCACATATTCTTGACCGGCGTCTGGTTGGCAAGAAAATCCCCGCCATAGATCGTGTCGTCAAAGTGCGCGGCAGTCGAGTCGCCCTCGCCCTTCAAATTCTTCGCCGCATTGATTCCACCCTGCGCGCACACTGAGTGCGAACGCTTGACCGGAACAATCGAAAACAGGTCGACCTTACCACCCGATTCGGCGATCTTGATCACCGCCGCCAGGCCCGCAAGCCCACCGCCCACCACAATAATTTTCGGTGCTGCTGCCGCCATAACGCCCCGCTCTCTCTAGTGTGAAGCCGGCGTACTACCGCCAGCCGGTGGAGCAGCCTGCGGTCCCTCAAGTATCTGCGCCGGAGTTAAGTCGGCCGGCGCATTCCTATACTGCGGCCCCACGAACGCATACATGCTCGCCAGCCCAACCCCCGCCAGCACCAACCCAGTCGCGCCGCACACATAGCCGAAATTGCGCCGCGCGCGATCGCCGGGAGTTATCCCCCACTTGGCCGCAAACAACCACACGCCATAAGCAAAATGCCAGCACGTCGCAATCATTGCGACCACGTAGATCGCCAGCATCCACGGGTGCATCAGCTCAACCTGTACCTTGTGAAACGCCAGTCCCGGATGCTCCGGCAAACTTACGCCGGAGAACCGCTGCCGCCACACATGCTGCACGATGTAGGCGAGCGCAATCCCACCCGTCCATCGCTGCGCCGCATACATCCAGTTCCCGGCCCACGGGTAGTACACAACGTTTGACTTACCCCGCAGCCAGATGTACATGCCATACAGCGCGTGGTACGCGAGCGGAATAAAAATAAACACCCACTCCAGCACCCGCACAAACGGCAGCGTATTCAAAAACTTGACCTGCGCCGCATAGGCAGCCGGCCCCTTGAGCGCCTCAAAGTTCGAAACAAGATGCTCAATTAAGAATGCGCCGATCGGCACAATCCCGGTAAGCGAGTGCAGCTTGCGCAATAGGAACGAATGCCCCTCGCCCGCGCGCAGCGGCGGAACACCAAGCCGCCTGCCACCCGTATCCGGGGGCGCAGCAGCGGCGGGGGCTGGGGCGGAAGCGGCGGCCATCAAGGCTCCTGGCGATACAATCGCGTAGCATTTGCCGGTTGAAAGCGCGACGAGCCCTATGCAAAAGATCGCGTAGCCTTGTCTACCGGACCACCCTTAATTATTGGTGTGCGACGAACCAGCGTCAAGCGGCGATCCTCGATGCCATCGCAAAGGCAGGCCATGCTCACCGAGCCGGCAGAGACGCGAGCTTCGGCAGCAGCGCGCGCAGCGCCTCGCCGCGATGGCTGAGGCCGAGGCGCGTGGCCGGGTCCAGCTCCGCCATTGTCTTCTCAAGCGCCGGCAGGTAGAAGAGCGGGTCGTAGCCAAAGCCACCTTCGCCGTGCGGCGAGGGCAGTATGTACCCTTCCACTCGCCCCTCAGCCGTGCACAGGCAGTGGCCATCGCGAGCCGCAGCCAGCACGCAGCGGTAGCGTGCGCTGCGATGGTCAGGATTCGCCGGCAGCCCGGCCGGTGCCAGCACTCGCGCGAGTTCCGCAAGCAGATGGTCATTGTTCGCCGCATCAAGCAGGCCTCGAACCGCGCCGGTTGAGACCCCAGCGCGCTCTGCATAGCGTGCGGAATAAACCCCCGGCG
>CAXTMM010000101.1:0-10010 GCA_964245415.1 uncultured Acidobacteriaceae bacterium
TGTTACGGAGTGTGTCGATGGCAGCAAGCGTCGTTTGCAGAGGCTCTGCGCCAAGTCGGTTTGCCTGCCCGGAATTCATGCAGGCGGCGTAGAACGTACCGTACTGCTTCTGCAGAGGAGTCTCCGGCGACTCGGCTGCTTGCTTCAGTTGAAGGTACAGAAGGTAGAAATTACGGTCATCCGTCTGCCCGAAGACCATGACTCTTTCCTGATCGGAGGGAATCGGGTTTGCCTTGATCCAATTGCCGCACGCATACTTGTAGAAATCGTCGCAGGGATTCACACTTCGGTCGATAAAGGATGTGTCCATCGAGCGCAGCGGCTTGGGAGCAGTAGGAACGCCTTCCATCTGTTGAGCCGTTACGATACCGCTGCTACATAAGAACAGCGCAAGCACGGCCATACATCTCGTTCTGAGCATCCTCGTCTCCAGTGTGATCTAACCAGCCTCCTTGCCAACAACCCACAACCTCCCGCAAAAAGCAGTTGAAAGCGCACAGCTAGTTTAGCGAAGCGGGCTGGGGTTCGTACCGATAAGTCGGCTTGTCGGAAGTGATTCGTTAAAAGGCGAGTTCTGTAACAGCGTCGTGAGCTGGTCAGTCTCGCTGCCCAAACTGTTGTCGTAGCGGCCATGAAGCGTGGGGCGGCCAGATCGGCTGGGAACGGAGTCAAGTGGCCACTTCCTGCGGGTAACTTGGTCTGCGAAGAGCGGTTAGGCGGCGTCGACGGTGGCGAGGTCTTCTACCGGGGCTTTGCCTCGGATGCGGAGCAGGTTGAGGATTGGGGTGGTGCTGATGGTGGTTACCAGGGCCATGACAACGAGCATGGTGAAGAGGGTTGGGGTGAAGGCGCCTACGTTGTAGGCGATGTTGAGGACGACGAGCTCGACGAGGCCGCGGGTGTTGAGCAGGGCGCCGAGGCCCAGGGCGTGGCGCCAGCTTTGGCCAGTCCAGCGGGCGGCGAACACGGCACCGCCCATCTTGCCGGCTACGGCGGCTACAAGCACGATGCCGGTCCAGAGCCACATGGTGCTGTCGTTGAGCAGGTCCAATCGGGTCCGCAGGCCGGTGAGGGCGAAGAAGAGGGGCAGCAGCAGGACGGAGGTGATCATGTCCATGCGGCTGCGGATGGCGTGCTGCCACTGCTCGACGCGGGGGAAGCAGACACCGGCAATGAAGGCGCCAAAGAGCGGGTGGACGCCGGTCCACTCGGTGACGGCGGCTGAGGCGAGGGTGCAGGCGAGGACCACACCCAGGAGCTCGATGGAGAGCTCGGGCTGGCGGCGTTTGACGGCCTGAGCGGCAAGTGGGCGCACCAGGCCGAGCATGACGGCCAGGTATGCGGCGAGCGAGCCGAATCGGATCCAGAGCGAGGCCGGGCTGCCGTTGACGTCGATCAGGGTAAGGGCGACGGCGAGCAGCAGCCAGGCGACGACATCATCGACCGCGGCGCAAAGGATGGCGATGGTGCCGAGCGGGGTGCCCTGGAGGTTGCGTTCTTCCAGGATGCGCGCGAGGACCGGAAAAGCGGTGATGCTCATGGAGATGCCGAGGAACAGGACGAAGGGCATACTGCCGATGCCGTGCGGGGCGAAGCGCTCCCGGAGGGAGTGCGCGAGCAGGATGGCGGCGAAGAAGGGTATGGCGATGCTGGTGGCGCTTGACAGGGTGGCGACGACCCTTTGGCGATAGAGCTGCGCGTAGTCGAGCTCCATGCCGATGAGAAACAGGAAGAGGATGAGCCCGACGGTCGACAGGGTTTCGAGCGTCTTGAGCGAGCCGGGTGGGAAGAGCACGGCCGAGCCGTGGGGCGAGAAGCGGCCCAGCACGGAGGGGCCGAGCAGGATGCCGCCGATGATTTCGCCGATGACCCGCGACTGGCCGAGCCTACGGGCGAGCCAGCCGCAGAAGGCGGTGACTGTCAGCACGATCGACATCTGCGTCAGGAGCAGGGTCATCGGGTCGGAAACTCGCGGCGGGTGCCAGTGGCCATGGTTATGGTGTACCAGAGTGGGTCGCGATCACCAAGGAATCGGCGGATTCGTTCGCAATACTGGACGGGTTGGGGAGGCCCTTGCCGCTTGTATGTCGGCTGTACTAGTATCGGCTCGCTTCGATGGAAAGGTCGAAGCTATAGGTGCGGCGGGATAGATGGGTAACTTCCTTCTATCTACAGCGGGGCCGTGTTGCGAAAGGAAGAGGTAGAAAAGCTATTAGCCGGCTTGTTCAAAGCTGACTTCGTAATGGCACTTCAAGTTATTGCGACCGGTCATAGGGCAAGCTGCGGCCAGAACACTGCGTAGGACGCACTTTGCGGCGCGATTGCTCGATTCGACCGAGGCATCGTCCGCCAACACTCCCAAAGCGTTTATGAAACCTGATGCGGAACGTCGTCGTATTGCTCTTTGAACGTCTTCTCTTCTCTCAACCGGGCAGAGACCATCCGTGGTGAAGTGATCTTTCGAGGACAGAAAAACAACATGAGGAAAATGAAGTATATCGGCACGCTCCGCATTGGCCAGCGGACAATCTGCGCAGTTAGAAGAATGCAGCCGTGCATTGTTCTGGTTGTGCTCGTTCTCGTTTCAGCTATCTCATCTGTGGCGTTCGGGCAGTTGACGACGGCCGACATTCTGGGCACGGCGACCGACGCAAGCGGCGCTGTGATCCCGAACGCGGCGGTCACGCTTACCAATCTTGATACGCAGCAGCAGCGCACTGACACGACCAATGCGAGTGGAGACTTTTCATTTACGCTGCTACCGACCGGGCATTACTCGGTGACGGTGAAGGCAGCGGGCTTCAAGATCTCAACGACGGAGAACCTGGCGGGCGAAGCCGGGGACCGTGCTCGCGCGGACGCGCACATGGAGGCTGGCTCCGAGGCGCAGACGATCGAGGTGCAGGCGCAGACGCCGCTGCTGCAGGCGGACAATGCAACCGTAAGCTCGACGGTTACGGCGAAAGCGGTGCAGGATTTGCCGCTGAATGGACGCAACTTTGTGCAACTGGTGCAACTGGTGCCTGGCGCGAATGAAGGCCCGGGCAATGGGTTGACCAGCGGCGGACGACCGGATGATCGGCGATCGACGAGCGGCTTCTCGGTCAATGGGCAGGATGACACGCTGAATAACTATGTGATCGATGGGATTGACGATAACGAAAGGATTATCGGAACGATCGGCGTGAAGCCGAATGTCGAGGGCATCCAGGAGATTACAGTCCAGACGAACAGCTACTCGGCCGAGGCTGGACGCACGGCTGGTGGCGTAGTGAACATTGTCACCAAGACGGGTACAAATTCGCTGCATGGGTCGGTTTATGAGTACTTCCGCAATGATATTTTTGATGCGCGCAATGTTTTGTCGAACCCGCCGACACCTAAGTCAGAGCTGCGGCAGAACCAGTTTGGCGCGAGCATCGGCGGCCCGATCATCAAGGACCGGACGTTCTTTTTCGGTGACTACGAAGGGCTTCGGCAGGTTTCGGGCACGACTTACTCGAGCACTGTGCCGACACTTGCGCAGTACAACGAGATCAACAGCATCGTTGGGTCACCGGCGGATGTTGTCGCTGCCGGTCATGGAACTGCGGGGTACCCGATTGATCCGATTGCGCTGAATTACTTGAAGCTGTTTCCTGCGCCAAACGCACCAGGTATCTCAAACAACTACATTGTGAACCCCAACAAAACACAGAGCAGCAACCTGTTTGATGTGCGGGTGGACCACAAGTTCAATGCGAACAACTTGTTCTTCGCGCGCTATTCCTACAACAAGGTCAACACGGTAACTCCGCAAGCCCTCGGTATCACTGATGGTATTGCGGTAAGCGGTGGGAGATACATTTTCGCTGGGCCGGCTGCCGACGCCGGGCAGCAATATGCGTTCAACTATACGCATATCTTTAACTCTAATTTGCTGGTGGATCTGAAGGCGGCGTTCACTCGCATCAATAATCTTTCATTGCCGCTAAACAATGGTACGAACCCCGACACCAAGGTCGGTTTCTCGTCGAATATGAACTTTAACTCGCTCTCGTCGTTCTTGACGCCTGTAGGCATTGGGTCGTTCAGCGATATTGGGGACGGTGCTTATGTGCCGCTGCAGGATATTGACAATACGTTCCAGTACCTGGGCACGGTGAGCTGGAACCTGGGCAATCATGATGTCAAGATCGGAGCGAGCCTAATCCGCCGGCAGGCGCGCAATGTGCAGAGTGCGTTTGCTGCTGGTCAGTATAGCTTTGGGCTGAGCAGCGATGCTTCCTCAGGCGATGCGGCTACGACGCAGTTGAACAATATTGCTTCGACGCTGGTGGGCGCGTTCACCTCGGCAAGCCGGAACTACGATCTTGACCCGCCCGATTATCGCACGTGGGAGCCGAGCGGATTTGTGCAGGACAGCTGGAAGGTGAACCCGAACCTGACGGTGGTGTATGGCGTGCGCTATGACGTATTTACGCCGTTCACGGAGGCGCATAATCACATCTCGAACTTTGACTACTACCAGGCATTGAACTCGACGGGGACGACGGTAGGCTCAGCGCTGAAAGTGGCGGGCGTCAATGGTGTGTCTTCGACTGCGGGTATCCAGACCGTTTACTCGGACGTTGCACCCCGGGTTGGTTTTTCGGCGACGGTGATGCCGGGCACGGTGGTGCGCGGCGGCTACGGGCTGAGTTTCTTTCCTGGCAATTACACGTCAAATGCTGACTTAAAGAATGCGCCGTTTACTTCGGTCTATTCGCCTACGTGCGAGTCGACGGTAGCGTACCAGATTCAGAGCTCACTGGGTCAGCCGAACATCACTCCGGACTGCGCTACGATTGCGGGTGCGGCAACGACTTTCGATGAAGGCTTGCCGCTGCCAGCTCCGCAGTCGATCACGAGCAATTCGCTTTCCTTTGTCGCGGAGAACCCGCATCTGAAGCCGGCTCTGATCCAGCAGTTCAACCTGCAGGTGGAACGGCAGTTCGGCTCGAACGTGGTGACGGTCGGCTATGTCGGCAACATAGGACAGCACCTGCCTGAAACCATTAACGACATCAACGTGCCGGTACCTAACTCGGCTGGAGATCCGCGTCCGTTGAGCGGCGTACTTCCGAACCTGTCTGGCGTTGGATTTTTGAGCAGCGAGGGTATCTCGAACTACAACGGGCTACAAACCTCGTTCCAGCGCCGCTTTACCAAGGGGCTGGGCTTTGACGCGAACTATACCTATGCCAAGGCGTTGAGCGATGTGACCGGCTTCTCAGAAGAAGGGCAGCAGGGCTGGAGCAACGCGGACCCGAACAATATTCGCGGGATCGAGTATGGCGTTGCGGAGAACGATATTCGCAATCGTTTTGCTCTGTCGCTGAATTATGAACTGCAGTATGGCAAGAACTTTACCGGTATCAAGAAGGCGGCGCTGAGTGGGTGGGAGTCGAATGTTATCGCGGCCTGGCAGGGTGGTAAACCCTTCAGTGTCGTGAACAGCGGCAGCGATCCTCTTGGATTGTCGAATGTAGCGAGCCCGCTTTACAACGGCGGCAATGATCGTCCGAACGAGATTCGCAACCCGCGTCTGAGCCATCGCAGCAATGCGGAGTACTTTGACACGAGCGCTTTTGCAGAGCAGCCTGTGGGCACGGTGGGTTCGGAGCAGCGGAACTCGATCTACGGGCCTCATTTCCGTCATGTCGACTTCTCGCTTTTCAAGGACTTTGCTGTAACGGAGAGAGTTGTAATGCAATTCCGTGCGGAGGCGTTTGATATTTCGAATACTCCGAATTACTTCATCAATAACAACACTGGGACGAATACGACGCAGTTTGGCAATGCTAATTTTGGCAAGGTCAGTCAGGTTGATCCTAACTATGTGCCTCGCCAGATACAGTTCGCCTTGAAGGCTAGTTTCTAAGTTCGGGAGTAAATTGTAAGTGCGGCAGGAGCTCATGCTCCTGCCTTTTTTTGGCGCGAATTCAGGAGCGGAGCTTCCAGAGGATCTGGCGGAGGAAGCCGGTCCAGTGTTCGGCGTCGCCGGCGGGGATGCCGAGGCGGCGGGCGAGGATGCGGAGCTGGCGGGAGCGGTGACGGGTGTGCATGGCCGGGTAGCCGCTGGCCAGGAGGGTTTCTTCAAAGAGATTGGTGAGGCGGTCGAGTTCGCCTGCTGAGGGTGGGCGGCGGCCTGGTTTGATTGGGGCTTGGAGTGGTGCGGCGATGGTTTGGGGGGAGACGCGGGCTAGTTCCCAGAGGCAGACGGCGGCGGCCTGGCCGAGGTTCATGGAGGCGTGCTCGTCGCTGGTGGGGATGCGAAGGAGCGCATGGCAGTGGCTGATGTCGTCGTTGGAGAGACCGAACTTTTCGGAGCCGAAGAGCAGCGCGACGCGCTGGTCAGGGCGGACCATGGCGGCGCGCATGCGTTGGGCGGATGGCTCGAGACGTTCGTGGGGGATGGGCCAGTCGGGCCGGAGGGCACCGGTAGTGCCGACGACCAGAGTGCAGTCGGCGATGGCTTCGGCGAGGGTGTCGTAGTCGCGGGCGTTGCGCAGGAGGTCGGCTGAGGGGCCTACGGCAGAGGTGGCTTTGCGGAAGTCCTTGTAGTAGATGGCGGCGACGCGGAGGTCGGTGCAGCCGAAGTTGGACATGGCACGGGCGACCGCGCCGATGTTGAGGGTGTTGCGCGGGGAGACGAGGATGATGGTGAGGGGGGTAAGGTCTTGGGTTTGCAAGTGGGTAGTTTACTTGGGTGTGGGTGCGGTTTGAGGGATGTGGTTTCTGAGCCTTGTAAAATAGAACGGTCGTGATCGTTCGATAATCGCCGCGAGGACGAGGCTCACGCGCTGCAACCAACTCGAAGCATCAGGCGCAAGCATCACGCGGCAAGGGACCGACAACTACAAAGAACCCGCTGTGAAGCGGATCGTCTGGATTGACCCGGCCGAGGCCGATGTGCGCCGCATCGACGCGAGAGTGCCATGCATAGTCTCGTCGCGCTGGAGCGCTTGGCTCGCACCGGCAGTCTCCGTGTTTTCGGCGTTCAGGTCTTAGTTGACCCCTAACCCGTCGTGCTGATGTTTGTTGGGGTAGGGTGGGATTGGTGGTACCGGAGCCGGGTGCTGCTTGAGTTGGTCCAGGACAATGGAGACGGCGCGCTCTAGTTGGAGGTCGTGGTTGGCGGCGGCGTCTTTGGGGAGTTCTTCGACCAAGACGTCGGGGGCGATGCCGTGGCCTTCGACCTCCCAGTCGCCGTTGAGGCCGTAGATGGCGTAGCGAGGAGCTGTCACGCGGCCGCCATCGATGAGGACCGGGTAGCCGCCGATGCCGACCAGGCCGCCCCAGGTGTTGGTGCCGACGAGGGTGCCGAGTTTGGCCTTGCGGAAGTACCAGGGCATTGCGTCGCCGCCGGAGCCGGCGGACTGGTTGATGATCATGGCCTTGGGCCCGTAGATGGCGCCGATGGGGTCGTGGACGGGCTTGCCGTCGCGCTCGATGGCGGCCGAGAGCGGCTGGCGGCCGAGGACTTCCGCCACGTAGTCGGCCAGGAAGCCGCCCTCGTTGTAGCGCTCGTCGAGCACGACCGCGTCCCGGTCGAGCTGGGCGTAGAAGTAGCGGTTGAAGTTGGTGTAGCCGGCGCCGCCAGTGTTAGGCATGTAGATATAGGCGACCTTGCCGCCGGATAGCTCGTTGACCTTGCGGCGGTTGGACTCGATCCAGTCGAGATTGCGCAGGCCGTGTTCGGAGTCGGTGGGAACGACCGTCACATCGCGGGCGTCTTTGCCGTCGAGGTGGGCGCTTACGCGGACGACCGTTTGCTGGCCGGCGGCGCCGTCGAAGAAGCTGTCAAGGTTGTCAGTCGCGTGGAGCTCGCGGCCGTTGACGGCGAGCAGGTACTCGCCCTCGCGAATGTTGATGCCGGGCAGGGTGAGCGGCGCGGTGAGCGAAGGGGTCCAGTTCTGGCCGTTGTAGATCTTGGCGAACTTGTAACGGTCGTGATCGACGGTGTAGTCGGCGCCCAGGAGGCCGGGCTTGGGCGCGTCTTCGGGCTGGTGGGGGCCGCGGACGAACATGTGGCCCACCTCGATCTCGCCCAGCATTTCATTGCAGAGGTAGGTGAACTCTGCGCGAGAGGCGATGCCGGCCAAGTAGGGTTCGTACCTGGGGTAGATCTTGGCCAGGTCGAGGCCGTGCAGGTGGGGGTCGTAGAAGAAGTCGCGCTCGATGTGCCAGGTCTCGCGGTACATCTGAGCGTATTCGGCTCGCGGGTCGATCACGGCCATCATGCTGCTGTTGTTGACGGGCTTGCCTTGGGGGGCGTCGGGGGAGCCGGGTTTGAGCTCGGCGACGGGCGCGAAAAACCAGCTGTCGCCGCGGCCGTAGAAGAGCTTTTCGCCGTTGAAGGTGAGGTCGTAGGCGGTCAGGTTCGAGAGGATTTCGTCGGTCTCGCGCTTTTCGGTGGTGAAGCGCCAGAGAGCGCGAATGGGTGGGCCGCCACTCTCGGAGGATTCTCGGCCGACGGCGCTGCCTTCGGCGAGGAAGAGGACGCCGCTTTTGGCGACGGAGATGTTGACGTAGTTGCGGGTGGGGATAGGAAGCGAGAGGATGCGGTTCGCTATGCCGTCGAGGTCGATGACGGTGGGTTTGGGCTTGTCGTCGTCGGGCTTTTTCGCATCGGGCTTGTCGTCTTTCCTGGCGCTTTTAGCCTCGGGAGGCTTAGCGCCGTCTTTCTTGCCTGCGTCTTTCTTATCGTCTTTTTTCGCGTCTTCGGGCTTGTTTTCGTCGTCGCTTTGGGGTGGGACAGGCGAGGCGCCGTCCTTGGCCAGGACGACGACGTAGGCGCTGGTTGAGGTGGCGCGGTCGAGCGAGGAGAGATCGATACCAGCGTCGGAGGGGCCGTTGTTGGTGGAGGCGAGGAAGTAGAGGGACTTGCCGCTAGGGTCAAAGGCGGGGTGCGAGGCATTGCTCATGCCGTCGGTGATCTGGGTGGAGGTATGAGTGGCGAGGGAGTAGAAGAAGATGGCGAAGAGCTGGTTCTCAAGGTCGCGGGTGTAGGCGATCCACCGCGAGTCGGGGGACCAGGAGACATCGAAGCTGCCGCCGAAGCGGCTGCCGATGTCGGTGTCGACTTTCATGGGCTTGCCGTTGTCGACATCGACGTACCAGAGGCGGAGGTGCTTGTCGTAGTAGGTGATGTGTTTCGAGTCAGGGGACCAGCGTGGGGAGTAGTAGAAGGAGGGATCGGGGCCCAGGTCGATGACCTTGGGAGGGGTGAGGCCATTCTGCTCGGCGATGTAGAGCTTGTATTCGCCGGAGGCGTCACTGAAGTAGGCGACTGATTTGCCGTCGGGGGACCAGGATGGGTCGCGCTCGGCTGAGCCCGGAGTCTTGGTCAGGTTGCGGGTGTCGCCCTTTTCGGCGGGTAAGGTGAAGATGTCGCCGTGGGCCTCGACGGCGACACGGGCGCCGGTGGGGGAGAGAGCGATGTTCTGGGTTTCAGCTGGTGGGACCTTGGCGATGTGGGAGATGAGTTCGGGCAGGTCGCCGTGAATGGTGACGGGGACGGGGTGCTGCTGGTGGGTGGCCAGGTCGTAGAGGTGGAGGGAACCGAACTGCTCGTAGACGAGGGCGCCGGGGCCGGCGGAGAGGGTTTTGAGGTCGAGGGCGTTGGCACTGGGGGAGAGGACGTCCTGGACAATATTTGTCTTGGTGTCGTAGCTGAAGAGCGAGACTGGGCCGTTGCGGTCGGAGAGGAAGTAGACGGTGTCGCCTCCCCAGACCGGGCTTGCATCATTCGAGTTTTCGCGGGGAATCCTGAGCAGGTCGAGAGTCTTCATGTCGACGAGCCAGATGGGAGTGGTCTGGCCGCCTCGATAGTGCTTCCAGGCGCTTTGCCACTGGGCTACGGGAACGTAGGCGAGGGTCTGGCCGTCGGGGGAGTAGGAGCCGAAGTCGGCGCTCGGGAGTGGCAGCAGGGTGGGCGAGCCGGCGCCGTCGGCGTGGGTGCGGAAGAGGCGCGGGAAGTCGGAGTA
>CAXTMM010000102.1:0-10000 GCA_964245415.1 uncultured Acidobacteriaceae bacterium
CTATACAATGAGCGTGGAAGAGGTGCTGGATCACCTGGGCATTGTGGTGAAGGAGGCCGGCAACACCGCCAACCTGCCGGCCCTGCCCCTGACCGGGGATGCGATTCCGCTGGAGTAATGCGTGCTTAGCGGCCCAAGCGCACCGTGGGCAGAGTCTGGGCTATGCCTTCGGCGTACGGGGTTTTCTTCAAGCCGCCGAGCACCTCGGCGAGTGCGGAGTCGTCGAGCAGCAATGGTGTCTCGAGCAGATACTGCATCTCGCGCATTTCGCGCACATAGGGGTTCATCATCGCGACGATGCGCATCTTCCAGGCTAGCGGCATTTCGTAGTTGGGCGGCAGACGAGCCTGGGTGAAGATGGCTTCTGTCATCGTGCGCAGTGTTGTGATACCCACGCCCCCCAGATTCCATGACCGGCCCCATATCTGCGGCATGTTGATCATATCGAGAATCGTTTGCGCTGCGTCCGGCACGTAGACAAACTCATGAGGGATGTCGGCGGGGCTCATGAGCTGGGCGCGGGTGCCGTTTTTTGCGGCCTTGAAAGCGCTCCACAGATAGCTTGCTTCGACGTAGGGGCCGTAGAAGTCGGCGATGCGCAGAACCGCGGTTGCGAAGGGACCGGGAGCTGCGAGTACCAACTCCTCCTGCTCGCGTCGAATGCGCCCTTTTTCTGTTTGCGCGCCGAGAGTGTGTGACTCGGTGAGGCTTGTGGCTTGCGGCGGTCCGTAGGACCAGTTTGAAGAGATAAGCAAGAGTTTCTGCACGCCTGCTTGCAATGCGGCATCAAGCACCATGCGGGTCAGCGCTAGATGCTTGGCGAACTCCCAGACCGGCATGCCGACCAGGTAGATTGCTGTCTCTACACCTTCAAGCGCGTTTCGTATGGACGTGGGCTGGTCCGAGGCCCAGAGGACTGGCTCGGCGAGCGGGTCGCCAAAACGGACCTGGAGGCCCATCTGTGATCGGCTTACCGGGCGGTAGGGCTGGCCATGAACGCTTAGCAGCCGCCCTATTGCTCGACCCAGGGAACCGGTTGCGCCCAGGAGTGCTATTGTCGCCATGGTCGGAGTTTACCGTGCAACCTAGGCTGAGAGATATCGACCCCACCTGTTTGCTGGATGGGGGTGGATGGCCTTTGACTAGGAGGCGTGAGGAGCTGCGTGGCAATGCTGAGCGCGGTCTGCGCTCTGCCGGGCTGCTGACCGGGGTCTATCGATCGTGATGTTCTATTTCAAGGCACCGGCTAACTCCTGACGTCTCCGATACATCCGAAGACCCAGCACCGCAAGGAGAGTAACCGCATGTTTCTAATCATTGGGATCGTTCTGGTTCTGGCTTGGCTGGGCGGGTTTGTTGTCTTTCACACTGCGGGATTCTTAATTCACCTGCTGCTGGTCTTTGCTGTTATTTCCATCGTCTTCCACTTTCTGCGCGGCTCTTCGAGCACTGCCTAGCCCCAAAAGCCAGGCATCGACATCGTGCCTGGTGCCCCTTGATTTTAGGAGTTGCTACTCGTCATAGTGCAGCAGGCTGAACACGTCGTACTCGGGGAACTTGGCTCGACCCTTGAGGAAGTCCAGCTCTACCGCGAAGGCTAACCCCGAAATCTCGCCACCCAGTTCTTTGACCAGCTGGATCGTTGCTTCCATGGTTCCCCCCGTCGCGAGCAGATCGTCTACCAGCACAACCTTATCGCCCCTCTCGATCGCGTCGGCGTGTAACTCGAGCTTGTCTGAACCATACTCCAACTCATAGGTCACGCTGATCGTCTGCGCCGGCAGCTTTTTGGGCTTACGCACCGGCACAAAGCCCGCATTCAGACGGTAGGCAAGTGCCGGCCCGAAGATGAAGCCGCGCGCCTCGATGCCCAGCACCAGGTCGATATCCCTGCCGATATAGTGGGCTGCGAGCGCGTCGATGAGCGCAGCAAATCCTACTTTGTTCTTGAGCAGCGTGGTGATGTCGTAGAAGAGAATGCCTGGCTTGGGGAAATTGGGCACGGTACGTACGAGTGTTTTGAGCGGTTCGCAGTCGATCTGAGGGGTTGTCAGTGTATGGGGCATCGGCTATTACCAGGCTCCTTCGATGGTGAATGGTCCAAGTTTTTCAGCTTCCTGTTCGTCAAGCGAGTGCTCGAGGATGCGGTCGACACGGCTGCCGCGAGAGCCGCAATCGAGTGCTGTCCGGAGCTCGGCGAGCGACTCGGGTGAACCGGAGGCGAGGACCTCGACGTCTCCTGCTTCGGTGTTGCGGATCCAACCGCGAAGGTTGAGCTCGGCCGCTTCGCGGTGCACGTACCAGCGGAAGCCTACGCCTTGCACCCGGCCCTGAACTAGATAATGGCAAACCATAGGGTTGCTTCAAGTTTTACAGATGCGTCATGCGGAAGCAACCAGCCGCGCGAAGTAGAAGAGTGCCGCACTGCGGTAAAGGACGAGCGTTAGGAACCTTCGAGCTCAGAGAGCGCAAGGGTCAGGGTTCGAACGGTGTTGGTGTCGCGCAGCTCCCCGTAGCTGTTCACCGTATCCAAAGCTTTCTGGATTGCACCCCGCAGCTCAACGCGGTGCTGGACTCCAAAGCCGCGGACAGCGCGCAGTAGAGCAACGCTGGCGTGAAAAAAGATGAAGGGATGCTCAACGTTCATCCGCTCGACCAGCCAGGGAACGTACTGCATGTCGGGCGCCAGCTGTAAGATGCACACGGCAGCCAGGCGCTTGCCGGGGGAGCCGGCGTCGGCGTGGAACTCATTAAGGAACGGGTCGGCCGCGAGGGCGAGGGTGCGCATCTTGGCGGCGACGGCGTTCATGGCATTGGTGCGGTCAGGGCCGGAGGGCATGCTGGCGCGGGTACTCTCATACTCCTGCGCGAAGCCCACCATGCGGTTGTGAATGGAGTCAAGGACCTCGGCGCGGATGGCGTCGGCAGGTGCCTTGTCAAGTAGACTGCGAACGCGGTTGGCGGCCTGGACTTCACCGGCCGGGATGGTAGCGCCGAGTTGCTGGTCGGGGATGTTGTACGAGGTCTTGACCTCGCGGGCGCTGGTTTCCGACTGGTCCAGCTGCGCCTGCACGGTTCGGTCGAACTCGATCTGCCAGATACGCACCTTGCCGGAAGAGGCGGCTATGGCGATTATAGCGGTCAACAGCTGGCCAAGCGGCTCGCGGAACCAGTAGAGTGTCAAGCCCACGAGCACGGGCCAGGCGATCGCAGAAAGAATCGCAGCGGTGCCGGTAAGTATGCCCAATCTTTGCAGCGGACTAGCCGTGTCCTCAAGAAGAAGGCGCAGCGCGGAGCTTGCGAGCATGGGATGCGGTCCTCGAAGGATGCTGTGCGCCGGGATTACTCGTTCAGATGAGCGCGGCGTGGGTTTGGGTCAGCATCCTGCGTTGCTGCCGGAACAAAGCCTTGCAGCACCCAAGCTGCGACCGACGTGAAACCTCCAAAGATCGTAAGCAGCAGGCCCACTCGCCCCATCAAGTTGAAGAGAGACTGCCATGAGGTGTCTGGCGCGTAACCAAGAGTTGTCGTCAGATACACAGACGCGAAGCAAACCACCCCAATGGCGAGCGCCACCGTACCCACTAGCCGAAGCCGTTTTAATCCTTTGTGCCAGCTCATAGCAAGTGATGGTAACCGTGAGCCGCTATGGGAGCAAGGTGCCACTCGAGATATAGCAGAATGGCGTATAGAACTGGACCTTTATGGTAGGTAGACTCCTGGAGATTACGAGTCGGCTGCGAACCTTGCGCTTATTCCGCCTGCGGCTTTCCCGAACCTTAAGCGCGGGAAAGGTAGACGCCCTCGGCCGTGTCGACGCGAATCTTTTCGCCTTCGTTGATAAAGGCGGGCACGTTGACCATGAGACCGGTTTCGAGGCGGGCGGGCTTGGTCACGGAGGAGGCCGTTGCGGACTTGAGGCCGGGTTCGGTTTCGATCACGGTCAGCTCGACGATCTGAGGCAAGTCGATGCCGACAGGCACGCCGTCGATGATTGAGACCGTAATCTGCAGGTTCGAGGTAAGGTACTCGACTGCGTCGCCAATCGTGTCGCGCTTGAGGTTGGTCTGTTCGTAGGTGCTGGTGTCCATAAAGTAATAATCGTCGCCATCACTGTAGAGGAACTCCATCGTGACTTCGTCGACGATAACGCGCTCGATGGGGTCGGGAGAGCGGAAGCGATGCTCAAACATGGAGCCGGTGCGGAGATTGCGCAGCTTGGCCTGGATAAAGGCGCGGAGGTTACCGGGGGTGCGGTGTTCGACGGCAAAGACGGTGTGAAGCTCGTTGTTAAACTTGATGATCATGCCGGGACGCATCTGGGTGGCGGGCATCGCCATAGGGGGAAGCTCCTTGCGGTGGTCGGAGGATGGTGTGCGTACGTTGAAGCGTGGCGCAGGTTTCAAGCGGGTGCGTCGGTCGCCATCTGCTCGCCTGATGCGGAGAAGGGCACTTGAACACGCAGTCTCATTCTAGCCCATGGCTTGCCCATACGAGGCTGGCCAATGACCGAGACCGCGGAAGGCTAGCCCACGAGCTCGCCAAGGACTGCTCGCCTGGGAGTCTGGGGCTCGCTGGTCTGCGTGTTTAGTTTGGGGACTGCGATGTACCAGGCACAGCCATCATCCTGGCAGGCATTGTCTCTATAGGTATCGCGATCGCAGGAGCGCTCCATACGACGGTGCGGCCGGCCTCAGATAGCGCGGGAGTCTCGCCAGGTGAGATGAGTCCGCACTCCACGACCGAATCCGCCTTGGCAGTAGACCGGGGCCAGACTGCCTCAAGTGCTTCGAAGCAGGTGCCATCGAGCTTGTTGGGGACGTCACGCTTCATGATCTTTGATATCTCGTCGGGATCGAGGCCGCCGCGGTAGGGGCGATCTTCAGACAAGGCGCCGTAGACATCGGCCACCGCAATCAGCCTGGACTCGAGCGAGAGATGCTCCGCCTTGAGGCCGAAGGGATACCCGGTGCCGTCGAGTTTCTCATGGTGCTCGCCGGCGATGACCGAGATCTCCTGCATGGAGGGCATCCGACTGAGGATCTCGCGGGTCAGGGCGGAGTGCCGCTTAATGATGTTGAACTCGTCCTGGTCGAGCTTGCCAGGCTTGTCGAGGATCATGTTTGAGACGCTGAGCTTGCCAATGTCGTGCAGCAGGGCGGCGCGGCGCAGCATCTGCATGCGGGCGGGCGAGAGTCCGAGTGAATTGCCGATCATCATGGCCGCATCCTTCACGCCAATCGAGTGGCGGAAGGTGAAAGGCGACTTGGCGTCGACAACCTCGGAAAAGGCTTCGCATATCTGGTCAATGGGCCCTGGAGGGAGCTCTTTACCAGCGGCCGGCTCTGCCTCAAGGATTGCGTGGTGGGCGTCAGCGCTGCCGTCGACAGGGAGGCAGTGTTTCCAGAGCTTGCCTGTCCTATGCAGGGTGGCCGCGGCTTTCACTGCTTCGGGATCGAACCAGCGCTTGTTCCGCTCGATCATGACATCGATCGCGTGCTGGGGACCGGTCTCGGAGCAGAAGGCGTCCAGATGCTGGGCGACGCAGAGGATGCGCGCAATGACAGGAATTTCGTGCCCTCTGAGCCGTCCCGGGTAGCCGCTGCCGTCCCAGTGCTCGTCCAGGTGGCGCACGGCCTCGGCTGTGTCCAAGTCCAGGCCGATCTTGCGGACAATGCTCGCGCCCCGGTCGCAGCGCAGCTGTATCATCTCGCGGTTATTCTCGTGCTGGGTCGAGGCGATTTTGAAGAGGCGCTTGAGTTTATGCGAGGTAGTGTCGCCCGGCAGCACGTTTTTCCACATCATCTTCAGCACGGAAAGCTTGAGCTGGTGGGGGCGGGTCCAGTCTTCGAGCTTGACCCCGGCCTTGACCGCCCGGTCGTCGCCGCCGACGATCTGGCACATGCGCGCCGCATTGCTGCTGCAGCCTACATCCTTAAGCAGCGAGGCGTAATAGAGTTGCATCTTCTGGATGGAGCCCAGGCGCATGGCTTCGCCAATGCGGAGCGCGAGCAGGCAGCTGCGCACGGAGTGGCCGGGAACAGCGCCTTCGGTGAGGTCGAGCGCAAACGAGAGCGTGGACAAAATTTCCGAGAGCTGGGGAGCCTTCTGAGCAATCTGCTGATCCGGCTCGTAGGTGGACGAGGTCTGCTGCATAGATTCTCCACGGGACGCAGCGAAGCGCATTACCCGTATATCCATCCTGTATCGGCAGGATGGCGAAGAATTCTAGGTCCGCAAAGGATCGGCCTTCCCAAAACAGGAGCACCGAAGCGTGCGGTTGCGTAACGGCGGGCCCCGCACCGGGCCGGCTCAGCCCTGGCCGAAGACCCGGGCGAAGAAGTGGCCTAGTTTCTGGAGGAAACCTGTCGTTTTTGGTGCAGGGGGCTCCGGATTCGATGGTGCAGGCACAACGCCCGCGGGAGGGGGGTCAGGCGGCGTGTCATTGCTGAGGCTTGCAGTTACCTGTGCGTGAGGTTGGCCGATGGCCGCGACCGGAGACGTGGGACCCGCAGGTGGCGCTGCAAGGCCTTCGCTTACGGCCGTTGGGAAGGCTGTGTCGTCCGGTGTGGACGAAGGACCGCCAGAGTGCCTGCCAGCCAGCAGCCTGCTGTCGTCAGGTTGAGTGTCCGGGCAGCCGCAGGGCTCGGCTTCGCGGTCAACGACCTGCTGCAGGCTGCCGTGTTCAAAGAGCACGCGCTGATTGGGCTGCACACGGTAGACACCCCCGTCCATCAGACTGCTGACGGTTACGTAAGGGGCGTTGTACCCATGGTTGTCGATGCAGGTGTCGCCATGCTGGTTAACACGCAGCTTGAAGTCGGCGGTGCCTGGGCCTGAGACCAGGATGCGCAGGTCGGGGGTCAGGAGCACGTCGGAGTACTTGCCGGTCGTGTAGTTTGCTTCGAGCGCTCCGCGATCAATCGCAACCATGAGGCCGGCGTTGTCCTCACTCGCGTTGGCGCCTTTGTGAGCATCGGCGAGCGGCAAGGCATCCTTGGAGAGATGAACGCTGGTACTGGCGCAGACCCTCAGGCTGCCGCCGCGAGCAAGCGTTACCTGTGCCGACTTGTCTGCGGCGGTAACCGTGCTGTTGTTGCCAATCGCAGCCCGGCCATTTGCGACACTGAGCGGACCGGAGAGCGAGACGCCCTCGGTGGGCACGTAGGCGATGGCCTGCTGTGCCAGGGTTGGCTGCTGCGCAAGGGCCGGAGCTGCAAGCAGCAACGGCAGTATGGCCCGCTCCAGTCGGATCATGCGTCCGCACTCTTGCTAGCAGCGCGCACCGCGCCAAGCTCCAGGAAGTTCCGGATCAGCCGCTTGCCGTCGGTTGTGAGCACGCTTTCCGGATGAAACTGGACGCCTTCGACCGGATACTGGCGGTGACGCAGGCCCATGATCACGCCGTCGGCGGTGCGGGCCGAGACTTCGAGTTCTTTGGGCAAGTGCTTGTTTGAGACGATGAGCGAGTGGTAGCGGGTGCAGGTCATAGGGCTGGCGAGGCCGGCGAAGATGGTGCGGCCATCGTGCTCGACGGGGCTTGTCTTGCCATGCATCAACTGTGAGGCGCGCACGACGTCGCCGCCAAAAGCTGCGCCGAGGGCCTGGTGGCCGAGGCAAACGCCCAAGATCGGAACTATGCCGGTAAAGCGGCGGATGAGCTCGATCGAGATGCCGGCCTCCTGCGGAGTGCAGGGGCCCGGGGAAATCAGAATTCGCTCCGGCGCGAGGTTTTCAACCTCGTCGACCGAGACCTCGTCGTTGCGGCGGATCGTCATTGATACTCCGAGCTCACCCATGTATTGAACCAGGTTGTAGGTGAACGAATCGTAGTTGTCGAGGACGAAGACCATTGGGTCAAGTGTACCGCTCGCGTTCAGGCTCCGGGTCGCGAGTAAGTCATAGCTGGGGCTGACTCGCGAGACGTGCGTCTTCGACGGTGAAGCCAGTGGGACCTCGAAGAGCTGGGCCTCGGATTCGGAGCGTGAGACACTGCTTAGTCTGACTACGTGCAGGCCTTGGCGCGGCCCGTTGCGGGTGACAGCCAGGTTGGTTTCGAGCTGGGGCGAGCACCAGAACTCGTGGGTCGAGGCCAGCGGGCGTTCGTTGCCTGCGACGCCGGAGTCTAGGATCATGATCTCGCGGGTGCCGGTTACCTCAAGGCTTTCGAAAGTGTTCGAGCCGAGATTTTCGCGGGCAGGTAAGAGCGCTTCGAGCAGTGGGCAGGGCGAGATGGCTGCGTAGCTACTCGCCCGCCAGCGGCAGAAAAAGGGAGAAGATGGTTCCGCGGCAAGCGGGCGCTTGCGAGCTGCGCACGGTGAGCCGACCGCCGTGGCGGGTCATGATCTCGGCTGAGATCCAGAGTCCGAGCCCGGTTCCGTTCAAATCTTTTGTCGTATAAAACGGTTCGAAGATGCGGACCATGGTGGCGCGGGACATGCCGTGACCGGTATCGGCGATGGTTAAACGAACGCCTTTTCGGCCAGTTTTGTGCTCGGTTGCGTCGTGGGCGCGCACGATGAGACGGCCGCCCGAGCGCATGGCGTCGATAGCGTTTGCGATCAGGTTGTTGAGCACCTGGCGGATGTCGTTCTCAAAGCATGAAAACGGGGTGCGGGTAGCGTAGCGGGCGTCCACTACAATGCCGGAGTTGGTCAAGCGGCCCTGATAGAGGTCGAGTACGGGGTCGACGAGGGTTGACGCCTCGACTGAGGTCTGGCGGGCGGACTGGCGGTGAAAGCGCAAGGTCTGGGTGGCGATTTGCGAGACGCGGGCGACCTCGTCCTGGGCGATGTCGACGTAATGGCGAAGCGAATCCGGTAGATCACTGCTGGTGGCAATCAGGTAGAGGATGTTGGTAACGGCCTCGAGCGGGTTGTTGATCTCGTGCGAAATGGAAGTTGCGAGGCGGCCGACAGCGGCGAGTTTTTCGCTCTGGATGAGGGCGGCCTCAGCCTGCTTTTGGCGAGTAATCTCCTGCGAGACGGCGCTGATGGCCTGCACGCTGCCGTCGGTTGCGTAGACGGGATAGTAGTTGATGGCCCAGTAACGATGCTCGCCCGGGCGGGTGGTCAACTCGCCTTCGAGAATCTGATCGCGGACGGGCTCGCCGCGGGCGACCTGCTCGAACATCTCGCGCAAGCCGGGGATGGGGGCCATCTCGGTGAGGGTTTTGCCAACCACCTGCTCGGGGGCGAGGCCGAAGAATTCGGCCTGCCGGTTGTTGAGGCGCAGATAGCGGAACTCGACCGGGTCAAACAAGGCCAGGCCGACAGGCGCGGTGCGGTAGACGGTTTCAATCTCGGCGTGCTGGCGCTCGGTTTCAAGCTGCTTGAGACGCAGGGACTCTTTGTCCTGGCGCTCCTCGGTGATGTCGCGGAAGAAGAGGATGATGCCGTCGGCGGCAGGCACGGAGGTAATAGAGAGCCACATGTGCAAAGGAGCGGGATAGAAGGTTTCGAATTTGCTTACCAAGCCATGATCCATGCTGCGGCTGTACTGCTCGACGTAGGGTGAGCCTTCGCTGCGCGTATCGGGCAAGGCCTCCCAGAGGTTCGCTCCCAGCAGGTCGCCGCTGGGGCTGAGCAGTTCACAGGCGCGCCTATTGAGAAAGGTGAAGTTATAGCCGCGGTCCAGGTAAATGACCCCGTCGGTGGTGAGTTCGAGCACCTGCTCAAGGCGTGCGCCGGTTGCCCGGCGAGCCTGCTCTTCCGTCTTTTGCTTCGTAACGTCGCTGTAAAGCAGTGCCAGGCCGGTCTCGATGGGTACAACGCGGATATCAAGCCAGACTCCAAAACGCTGGTAGAAGAAGGTCACGTGCTCTTCAACCCGATCGACCATGGCGCGACGGTACTTGTGCTCGATCTCCGTGCCCAGGGTGTCTGGGAAGAGCTCCCAGTGAGTTTTGCCGTGTAGGTCTTCAGAACGCAGGCGGCTGATGCGGCCGGCGCCCTGGTTGAAGTAGGTAAAGCGCCACTCTCTGTCGAGGAAGAGTACGGGT